>DATEZA010000360.1:0-22630 GCA_035255945.1 Thermoanaerobaculia bacterium | reverse complement strand
CCACCCTCTCCCCGCTCGCGGGGAGAGGGTCCCTTTTTGCATAAAATGCCGGTCCTCATGAACACGGCAATCAGCGAGACCGCCCTTCCCCTTCCGCTCGCCCGGCGCGGCAAAGTCCGCGATGTCTACGACCTCGGCGATCGCTACCTCTTCGTCGCAACCGATCGCATCTCGGCATTCGATGTCGTCCTCTCGCCCGGCATCCCGGACAAGGGCTCCGTGCTGACGCAGATGTCGAACTTCTGGTTCCGCAAGTTCGATGACGTCGAGAATCATCTGCTCGAGACCGACTTCGAGCGCTTCCCCGAAGACGTGCGCAAACACGAAGAGCTGCGCGGCCGCAGCGTGCTCGTGAAGAAGTGCAGCGTCGTCCCGGTGGAGTGCGTGGCGCGCGGCTATCTCGTCGGATCGGGACTCAAGGAGTACAAGGAAACGGGCCGCGTCTGCGGCATCAAGCTCGAGCCGGGACTGACCACTGCGAGCAAATTACCGGCGCCGATCTTCACGCCGGCAACGAAGGAAGACACCGGGCACGACATCAACATCTCGTTCGAGCGGATGTCGGAGATCGTCGGCGGCGGGCTCGCATCGAAGCTGCGCGATCTCACCCTCTCGCTCTATTCGCGCGCCGCGGACTACGCGCACTCGCGCGGCATCATCATCGCGGACACGAAGTTCGAGTTCGGTTTGATGGGCGATCAGATCATCTGGATCGATGAAGCGCTGACCCCCGACTCATCGCGCTTCTGGCCTGCCGATTCGTATGCGGTCGGCAAAAATCCGCCGTCGTACGACAAGCAGTTCGTGCGCGACTGGCTGGAGACGACGGGCTGGGACAAGAACCCACCAGCTCCGGAACTACCGGCCGAGGTCGTCGGGAAAACGCGCGAAAAATATCTCGACGCTTACCGCGTGCTGACAGGGGAATCGTTGCAGGTTTGACTCAGGGGAGTTACGGGGAAGGTCTTGCGACCTTCTTGAACCCTTCTTTGGACTTACCGAGGAGGGCGCAAGAATAGCACTCAAAGCGCTGAGTGCAATCTATTTCTGCTGAATGACCATTCAGTCCACAGTCCGCCGCCTCGTGATTTTTTTGCTTGCCATCAGCCTGGTGGCAGCAGTGGTACTGCTGTGGCGAACGCGCAAAATCGTGACGGAGATCGCGAAACCCACCGAAACCCAAATCGACCTCGGCGCGGTGACGACACGCATCCGGAATCTGAATCGGCTCGAGACCGCGTCGATGCACGTGGTGCACGTCAGCACGATCACGCAGGAGTACAAGCTGGTTCCGAACGCGTTCGGCGGCGATGAGCTCACGCTTTTCGCCGCCGGCGATGTGATCGCCGGTGTCGATCTGGCGCTGATGAAGCAGGGCGACATCACGCGCGCGCCGGACGGCACGGTGATCGTGCGTCTGCCGCCGCCGCAGGTGCTCCTCACGCGCATCGACAACCGCGAGACGCGCGTGATCTCGCGCAAGACCGGCATGCTCCGCCGCGCCGATCCGGGACTGGAAGGACGCGCGCGGCTCTACGCGGAAGGGGGCGTGCGAAGCGAAGCGATCCGCAAAGGGATCCTCCCGCTGGCGAAGAACAACGCGGAGCTGCGCATCGCGGAGCTGCTGCACGCCGCGGGCATCATGAGAGTTACGTTCGTGGAGCAGCGCGTCATCCCGAGCGTAGTCGAGGGAGCCGGGGGGCGGTAGGCGCGGGAATCGAGCCACATCCACGCAGGTCCCTCGACTACGCTCGGGATGACACCAGCGCCGCTCGCGCCATCGCGATCGCTTTCCTGAGCGCCGCCGATTTGTTCAGCGTCTCCTCGTACTCCGTCGCCGGATCGGAGTCATAGACGATCCCTGCGCCGGCCTGCACGTACGCGCGTCCGTTCGCGAGCACGATCGTGCGAATGGTGATGCATGAATCGAGATTGCCGGAGAAGCCGATGTACGCGACGGCACCCGCGTACGGCCCGCGACGCGTCGGCTCGAATCGATCGATGAGCTCCATCGCGCGGATCTTCGGCGCGCCGCTGACGGTGCCGGCGGGGAACGTCGACAGGAACGCGTCGACCGGCGTGCGATCGCTGCGCAGCGTGGCCTTCACGTTCGTGACCATGTGGATGACGTGGCTGTATCGCTCGATGTGCGCGAACTCGCTGACCTCGACGCTGCCGCTCGCGCAGACGCGCCCGAGGTCGTTGCGGCCGAGGTCGACGAGCATGAGGTGCTCGGCGTTTTCCTTCGGATCGGCGAGCAGCGACGCTTCGAGCTCCGCGTCCTCCTCGCGCGTCGCGCCGCGCTTGCGCGTGCCCGCGATCGGCCGCACTTCCGCCTGCGTCCGCGTGACGCGCACGAGCATCTCCGGCGACGCGCCGACGAGCGTGCATTCGTTGGTGCGCAGCAGAAACATGTACGGCGACGGATTCACGGAGCGCAGCGTGCGATACAGCGTGAGCGCGCCGTCGAGCGGGAACTCGGTCTCCCACCGCTGCGACACGACGATCTGGAAAATCTCGCCGGCGACGATCTCCTCTTTGCACGCGCGCACCATCGATTCGAACTGCTCGCGCGACATGTTCGATTGCATCGGCTCGCTGTCGATGTTGGATGGAAATTCGAGCAGGTCGATGCGCGCGTTGCGCAGCCGCTCGATCGCGCGATCGATGCGCGCATTCGCCGATTCGATCGACGCATTCGGATCGGCGGTGAAGATGTTCGCGATGACGTAGAGCCGCTGCCTGACGTGATCGAAGACGACGACGTTGTCGAAGAAAAGGAGCTTCGCATCAGGCAGCGCATCGGACTTCGTATCCGGAATGCGCTCCGTCCAGCCGCCGATGCCGTAGCCGAAATAACCGACCGCGCCACCGAAGAACGGCGGCAGTTTGTCTTCGTCTTTCACGCGCAACGGCCGCAGCTCCTGGTTGAGCAGGCCCACCGGATCGGGCGTGTCGCGATCGAAGCGCAGACTCCGCCGCGGATCGAATCCGACGAACGAATACCGCCCCACGTTCTCCCCTCGCTCCACACTCTCGAACAAGAACGCCTCGGTGCCATTCGGCGAAAGCGCGGCAAACGCGGCGAGCGGCGTGAGCGCGTCGGCACTCAGTTCACGGACGATGGGGATGACGTCGTATTCGCTGTTCATTTCAGGGCCTCGCGGAAGATTTCGTTCTGGCGGATGGCCTGCGCCTGCAGCAGCGCTTCGCCCCCGCCGGGATAACGAGCGGTGATGGTTTTGATGTCGGGCAATGAAATCGCGACGGGAAGCGTGTCGATGATCAAATCGCCGTGGAAGTGCTTCAGGTTTTCCAACGGCTCGCTCTTCAGTTCCCGTTCACTGCGATTGAAGACACGTGGGTTCGCGCCGATTTTTTGACACGCGACGAGTGCCGCGCGCGCGGTCCCGCCGGCGCCGACGATCGCCACATTCTTCGGTGATCCGATAAGCGCGAGGAATCCGTCGACATCGGTGTTGTCGCCGAATGTCGTGCCGTCGTTCAAACGCACGAGCGTGTTGATCGCGCCCGCCGCACGCGCGTTCTCGCCGAGGCGGTCGGCGTATTTCATCGCGACTTCCTTGAACGGCGCGGTGATGCTCAGGCCGCGGATGCGCTTGTCGGTGACGATCTCTTCGAAGGTTTCGAATGATGCGATCGTGTACGCCGCGTCGATGCCGTGCTGGCGGAAAAGCGGATTGTGGATCGTTGGCGAGAGGCTGTGCCCCGCGGGATTCCCGGCGATGGCGAAGATGTGCTTCGCGTACAGCGCGTCGCGCATCTCGCCGTAAATCGCGAGTGCGTTGCCGAGCGTGAGCTGCCCCGGTGCGGCGCTGTTCGTCGCGGCAACGAATGTCAATTTCGAGCCCAGGAACGGCGCGAGGATGCGCGAGAAGAGACCGTGCTCGCCCATGCCGATGACCGTGATGTCCTTCGCGTGTTCGAGCAGCGCGAAGTTTTCGGCGAGCGTGCGCGGCGCGACTGCGAGCTTCGTGTATGCACAGCCGTATGCACGCATCGCCGGAATCGGCGCGAGGTCGAAACCTTTGAAATCGTGATGGGAAAGAATGACGCGCTCGCGTGGGATGTCGAGGCGAAGATCGGGCTTCCATTCGACGTCGATCAAGTCGATGCCGGCGTCGAGGGCCTGGACAGGCGAGGGCGCCTGTCCTCCACGATACGTGAGGATGATCGGCTTCGGCGTTCTCGCGCGGAGCGCATGGAGATCGATCGCGCCGAGGTGCTCGGCACGGAGCTCGATCATGTCGCAATCCACGCCGTCGATTGCGCGAAGGGCGGCCTCGAACGTCTCTTCGTAAATCGTCGCAACTAATTTCATAAGCAATAAAAAACCCCTTCCCGGGCGGGAAGGGGTCGATCGAAAGACAAACGGATTTCGCGCGCCCCTTATCTGCGATACCACCACCAGGTCGAGTTCGCGCGCGATTGCATGGCCCGGCGAGAGTAGCGCATCACTCTCATGGCTGCAACAGCGCGACGCGCTCCGCCGCCGCCCGCGCCTTCCGTCCGTCGCCCGCGCGATTCCACATGTTCTCCAGGTTCACCAGCACGCGCACCAGCGTCTGCCGCGCACTCCATGCGCGCAGGTGCTCCGCCGACAATCGAATCGGGCCGAGGAGCTCCGCGATCTCCTGCATGTTCAGCGTGGAACCGCCGTGGAACGGATCGACGTACACCTCGTTCAACTCGAAGCGCACTTTGACGATGTAGTGACCCGGCAGTCCGACGCCCGACGCGTTCAGTCCGATGCGATTCGCAACGTGCAGGAACACGATCGACAGCGTGATCGGGATGCCGAGCTTTCGATCGATGACTTCGTTGAGGTACACGTTGCGCGGGTCGTAGTAGTTGATCGTGTCGCCGCGGAACTGTTCGCGATCGAAGAGCTCGGCGTGCAGGTGTCCGAGGCGGAAGATCGGCGGCTCGCCCTGCACGCAGCGGCGCTCGACGCGTTGCGCGAGCTCGTCCAGCGTCGCGAGGTACGCCTCGACATCGAGCTGCCGGTAGTCCTCCAGCGCGATCAGCAGCGCGCCGCGCGCGAGCTCGTCATTCCCGAAGTCGCTCTCCGCGAATTCGCGAAATTGCCGCCGCGCCTCGGCCGGATGAATGTAAGGCATCATGGACATGTGAGGCTCGAACGCACCGAAGCGATCATCCTACAAACTTTTCCGGCGCGCGAACGGGACAAGATGGTGGTCTTCCTCACCCCCGATCACGGCAAGCGCAAAGGCTGGGCATACGGAGCGCGCAGCATGCGCTCGCGCTTCGGCGCGGCGCTCGAACCGCTGGCGAAAGTGCGGATTGGCTACGTCGAGAAGGAATCGGACGAGATCGTGCGCATCGAATCGATCGATCTCGTGCGCTCGCTCTTTCCGGCGCAACAGGATCTGCTGCGCAGCGTGTCGGCGACGTATATCGCGGAGATGATCGACACGTTCGCGCCGGCGAACGATCCGGCCGAGCTGTTGTATCGACTGCTCGATCGCACCACCGCGGCGTTGCTCGAAGGCGCGACGGCGACGGCGGTAGTCACGTACGCCGAGATCTGGATCCTGCGACTCGCGGGCATCTTTCCATCGACGCGCAACTGTTTCGAATGTCACGAGACGCTCGACCGTCCGCTGCGCTTCGAGCCGTCGGGATTCATTTGCCCGAACTGCGAGACGCGCGAGGCGTACGTCGTGCCGAATGAAGTCGCCGATGCGCTCGAGGCGATCTTCCGGCTGCCGGTGATGGAATTCGCGGCAGTCACGATTCGGCAGGATGCGCTGTTCGAAGTACGCTCGTTGGCGGGCACACTGCGGCGGAATTTTCTTGGGTATGAGCTCAAATCATTTGAAGTGCTGGCGTCGGTGACGCGGTGACAAGCTGAGAGCTTGTCCTACACTGGGACGCCGCCTTGGGCCTCGGCGAGCAGCTGGCGCGAGTGGAAGTGAAACTCGTTTTTTGCATCGAGTGCTAGCGTGCGGCGCTCGATGCGCTCCTCGCTCGCTCGCGTGTAGACCGTGACTTCGAGCAGCGCGGTGCCGTCGTCGCGCCACTCCGCGCTCGGCAGCAAGATGCCCGTAATGGCGCGGACGAGTTGCGGCTGCCGCATGCGGCGCAGCGCGTCGTCGTATTCGCCCGGCACGGTGACGACTTTCGTCACCGCCCACGCGGACGACGCGAGGATCTCGGAGATGATCAGCCAGTACTCGAACAACGCCGCTGCGGTACGCCGGATCACGAAGTGTGAAAAGACCGGCTCGCCTTCGACGACATACGGCGTGATGGTGCGATCGTCGGTGATGCGATAACGGATGCGTCCGTCGCGGAGCCGCACGCCTTCCGCGGTCTCGAGCAGCGCCGACGCCTGGATCTCGAGATGCACGCGCCAGCGGTCGTTCGGCGCGACGTCATGCTGTTGATCGAACGCTTCGTGAAAGCGTCCCGCGGCAATTGCCCGCGCGCGGGCCATGCTGGTCCGGATCCGTTTCACATCGTCTGGGGAAAGGGTCTGCATACAATCGTCCGCATGCGAATGACTCTGCTTGCGTCGTGCCTCCTGGCCGTCTCGTGTGCGACCGTGAACGTACAACAGGAGACGGCATCCGTAAACCGCGTCGTCGATGACTGGCACAAAGCCGCCGCCGACGCGAACGAAGAGCGCTACTTCTTCCTGACCGCTCCGGAATTCGTCTTCCTCGGCACCGACGCCACCGAGCGCTGGGACCGCGCGTCGTTCCGCGCGTTCGCCCATCCCTACTTCGCGAAGGGCAAGGCCTGGACGTTCACCCCGCGCCACCGCAACGTGATCGTGCACGATGACGTGGCGTGGTTCGACGAATCACTCGACTCCGCCAGCTACGGCGAATGCCGCGGCACCGGCGTGCTGCGACGGGTGGGCGGCGAGTGGAAGATCGCGCACTACAACCTGACGATCCCGATTCCAAACGCGCTGGCGAAGGAGTTTGTGGGAAGGATTCGGGGGGCTACAGCAACGCCTTGAATTCGTCGACCGTGAGGCCCGCATCGCGCACGATGCCGCCCATCGTGAATGCGTCCACCGGGTTGTGCCGCGGGATCGTCACGAAACGCGCGCCATCCCCCATCACGATGTGCTTGCTCTGTCGGAGGATCTTGAAGCCCGCGCGTTGCAGGGCGCGCACAGCTTCGAGGTGATTGATACCAGGAATGCCCGGCACGCTCAGACTGCGACTTCGACTTCACGCACATCGAGACCGTTCGTTTGGTCGGCCACGGCTTCGAGGTATTCGGAGATTGCATCGCGAATATTTTCGAGCGCCTCGCCCTCCGTCGAACCTTGCGACCAGCACCCCGGAAGCCCCGGACATGAAACGCTAAACCCCTCTTCCGTGCGGTAGAGAACGACGCGGTATCGCATGGTCATCGCAACCACTTTACGCTTCAATCCAATCCCCGATCAACGCCGCCAACTCCCCCTCCTGCCGCCCGAACCCGTGGTCGGCGTCGCGCATGATCGCGAGCTCGAAGTTGGGCTTCGGGCCGAGCGCATCGGCGAGGATCGACACGCAGCGCGACACGTCGCCGTAGCAGTACTCGTCGTTTTCGCCGTACACGACGAGCGTCTTCTTGCGGATCGCGCGCAGGTGGCGGAAGAGCGGGCGGCGGGAGAGGCGGCGGCCGCGGATGACTTCGCCGAACGGGAAGACGTTGTAGTCGCCGTCGGGATTGTTCATGTCGTACCAGGAGCGCCAGCTCATCGGCAGCGATGAGAGCGACGGCGGCACGAGCGAAAGATCGTTGCGATGTGCGCGCGCCTTTTCCAAAGCAGCGCGAAAGCGGCGGTCGCCGAGCTGCTCGTACGTGAGCCCGGTGTCGTCGCCGCCGGCGAGCAGCACGTAGCGGCGCACGGTGTTGCGCGGCTTGCGGTGATCGTAGACGGCGACTTTGTTCGCGCCGGTCGAATGTCCGACGAGCGTGAAATCGCGATAGCCGCGGCGGCGCAGCTCGCGCAGCGCACCGTCGATGTCATGCACGCTATCGCGGATGCGCTCGTACGCCATGCCGCCGTTGCGGCGCATCAGATGCGCGCCGCGATTGTTGAACGGGAAATACGCGAAGCCGCGTCGCGTGAGCTCGTCGCCGAGGATGTTCGTGCGGCGGGAGTCGAAGATCGAGGCGCCGCCGGTGCCGTGCAGCCAGACGAGCGCGCGTTGCGTGCGGCGTCGCGGCTCGTACAGCAATCCGGACAGCGCGTAGTCATCCGTGGCATCGAAGCGAACGAGTCGACAGAGAGGCTCGCGATTCACGGCCGCCATCGTAATCCGGCCCACCAGCGCGACTTTCCTTCGACACGCGCCGCGCCGATCGACAGATCGAACCCCGGCGCCTTCACCCACGTGATCGGCGGCGACGACATCGTGACCTCCGCGCCGATGTACCCGAGCCGCTGCCCGTCAAGGCGATGCTGTTGATAGAAGGCGGTGATGTAACCGCTGGCGATCTCGACGCGTCCGCCGTTGTAGCGGTCGCCGGTGAGTGTCGACGGCGCGAGCGCGGGATCGATGATCCGTTGTGCGATGAGCGAGCGCGGCATGATCGTCGTCGCGATGCCGCCGAGCGGGATGAGTTGATCGCTCGACTCGGCGTGCTCCAGTTGCGCGGAGAGTCGATAGCCGAACATCCGCATCGAGCCGCGGGCCTTCGCGCGTCGCACGTGCGATTGCAGCGTCGCGGTGATCTCTTCCGAGGTTTTGAAGCGCTCCTGTCGCGCGGTCCAGCGGAGGTCGGAGAAGAACGCGTTCTTTACGTGACCGCCGTCGATGGCGATCGATTGCAGAGGCCACTGCGCGCGCCAGCTCACGCGGAGCTCCGCGCCGTGCTGATGCTCGAAGGAGAAGAGATGCGCGCCGACGTGAATCGGCCAGCCGCGCCAGGTCGATGCGATCGCACCGCCGTGGATGTCACCGATCGATCCGACCGCAATCGTATCGAGGCGGCCGACGACATCGCCTAGGCGGATCCCGGCTTCGGTGGCGTGCTCGTGCGAGGTGTAAGTGCCGCCGAAGATCGTCGCGAATTCCTGGCGGCCGATGCCGTACGGATGCGACGGCGACACAGGTTGCGATGTGAGCGCGACGGCGCGCGGCTGTTGCTCTTCGATGGCCGGCAACGAGAGGCGGATCGGCTCCGGAGTCAACACGCGGAGCACGTAGCCGTCCGGCTCCAGCGACATGAAAAAGATGCGGCCGTCGGGCGACGTCGCGGGCTCGAATGCACCGCCCGGCGCGCGCGTGAGCTGCTCGTCGTTATCGCTCGTGAAGCGATGCAGATCGGCGAAGCTCGATTCGAATACCGGCGACACGATCGCATTGCCGCTCCACTCCGCCGACACCACATGCGCCGTCGTCCACGCCGGCTCGAGCAGCCAATGGCCGCGCACGTGATGCACGTACGCGATCTGCCCGTCCGCATTCGCGCGCGGATGGCTGAACACCTCGTCGAGCGACGCATCGCCGTGCGGCGCCACCGCACCGGTCAACAAGTTGACCATCACCAGCTGCGAGTATCCGAAGCGGCTCTGCACCGCGATCGCCGATTTGCCGTCCGGCATCGGATCGGCGTCCGTGACATCGGCAAGATGCGTGATGCGCACGTTCTCGCCGGTCGCGGGAGTCCATCGAAAGAGGTCGTGATGCAGGAAGCCGTCGCGATCGGGCTGGCGATGCACGTAGAGAATCGAGTTGCCGTCCGGCGTCCAGCGCGGTGTCTCGATGTCGCCGCCGTCGGGTGCCATGAGCGAATGCAGCGGCTTGCGCGGCAGCGGCTTCGAGCGCACCGGCGCCACGTCCTCCGGATCGCGCTGCAGAATCTTCTCGATCCGCTGCTTGTACTTTTCCTCTTCTTCCGTCGCCGGCCCGGTGGACCAGACGACGAGCCGCGACGGCTTCGAGCGCGCGCGCAACACCACGACGATCGACTTGCCGTCAGGCGATACATCCGGATCGCCGGAGTTGCCGGCCGTCACCTGAAACAGCTCGCCGTCGATCGGCCTGACGTTCGGAAAGCGTCGCGTGAGCTCCGCGGTGAAGATGCCGTAGAGCCGCTCCGGCGAATCGCCGAACACGCCGGCGAATGCTTCGTCGAAGGAGCGGCGATGGCGCGCCGTCATCCGCGCCCACAACTTGCGCAGGCTCCCCTCGCCCGCGCGCTGCTCGAGCCATTCGAGATACGCGGAGCCCATCAGGTAGGCCATCGACATGCCGAGGAACTTGTCGTTCGCGGCGAGCTGCGTGTAGGTCGGGAGATTGCCGGTCTCGGCCCAGCGCCGGAGGATCAGCGCGCGCAACGTGCTGTGCGGACGGCCGGCGCCGGTGATGCGTCCTTCGATCACCGTCGCGTAGCCTTCGTGGATCCAGCGCGGCGCATCGAGAGCGATCGGGTTGAGCGGTAGAAATCTTTCGGAGAAGCGCTCGAGCGGATTGCGCGACGGCCGCGTGAGATGCAGGAGGTGCGTGACCTCGTGCACCGTCAGCAGATCGACCCAGTCGCTGTACTCGCCGATCTGTTCGGATGGATCGGGCGATTCGGTGAAGAGGACGATGCGCGGCGTGTCGAGCAGCGGGAGCGTGAGGCCGTTCGCCTGCGCGATCGGATTCTCGACGATCACATCGGTCACCGTCTCCGGCGCATAACCGACCTCGGCCTCCACCGCATCGCGGATCGATTCCAGCCGCCCCGCCGCACGCATCGTCCACCCTTCGTACGGCGCGGGATAGTGGATGCGGAAGTGCTTCGTGGTGACCGTGCGCCAGGCGGCGTCGGGCGCCTGCGCGTGTGCTGCTGCTGCGAGGAAAAGGAGGCAAAGAACGCGCTTCATTCGATGGTAGTTTAGACAAATGATCAGATGCTTTATTGCCACTCTTCTCCTCGCGTTTTCGTTCGCGGCGCAGGCCGCTCCAAAAATCATGCTCGTCATGCACGGCGGCGCGGGGACGATCACCCGCGCGTCGATGACGCCGGAAAAGGAGAAGGCGTATCGCGAAGCGCTCGAGCTGGCGCTGCGCACCGGTCACGCGGTGCTGGCGAAGGGCGGCACGAGCGTCGACGCGGTCGAGGCGGCGATCAAAGTGCTCGAAGACTCGCCGCTCTTCAACGCCGGCAAGGGCGCGGTGTTCACGCACGAGGGGAAGAACGAGATGGACTCGTCGATCATGCGCGGGCGCGACCGCGCGGCCGGCGCGGTGGCGGGCGTGACGATCATCAGGAATCCGATCTCCGCGGCACGCGCGGTGATGGAGAAGTCGCCGCACGTGCTGATGGTCGGCCACGGCGCGGAGCTCTTCGCGACAAAGATGGGACTGGCGATCGTCGACCCGTCGTACTTCTGGACCGAGCCGCGCTGGAAAGCGCTGCAGGAGGAGCTGATGAAGGAGAACCAGCACTCCGCGCGCGATGAAAATCGGGACAAGAAATTCGGCACGGTGGGCGCGGTGGCGCTCGACAAGAACGGCGATCTCGCCGCAGGCACGTCGACCGGCGGCATGACGAACAAGCTGTACGGACGCGTCGGCGACTCACCGATCATCGGCGCCGGAACGTACGCGGACAACGGGACCTGCGCGGTGTCAGGCACGGGTCACGGCGAGTACTTCATCCGCTGGACAGTGGCCTCGGACATCGCCGCGCTGATGCGCTACAAGGGTCTTTCGGTTGCCGACGCCGCGAGTGAGGTCGTGATGCACAAGCTGGTCGAGGTGAAGGGCGAAGGGGGCGTGATCGCGCTCGACGCGAAGGGGAACTTTGCGATGCCGTTCAATTCGGAAGGGATGTACCGGGGGTGGATTGGGGAGGACGGGGTGGCGCATGTTTTTATTTATAAGGACTGATTCTTAATTCTGACTCTGCGTTCTGCGTTCTGCGTTCAATCTTTCACGTTCGTCGCAGAAACACGTACGGGGGATTGAACGCAGAACGCAGAACGCAGAGTGAGAATTAAGAAGTTGGCTGGAAACGAACGTTCGTGCTATTCTGCATCTGTCAGGAGGCACTAATGATCCGCGATCCGTTCAATCCCAAATTCGTCTTCACCACACCCGTCGTCAATGACGATCCCACGCTGCCGCTCGATCGGAGGCGGTTCGTCAATTACGTCGAGCGCGCGATTGCTGCGTGGAATCTCGAGAACGGGATCGACACGAAGAACGTGGCGCTGATCCGCGACGCTGCGATCGAAGTCCTCGAGCCGTGTCTCGGCGACACGCTGCGTATCGATCTCTGGGTCGAGAACCTCGACGACTCTTCGTGCGTTTACGGCTTCACCTGCTCGTCGGAAGACGGATTCGTGCCGTACGCGCGCGGCGAGGAGACGGTCACCAAGCTCGATCCGCAGTCGCGGCGGCCCGCCGCATGGAGCGCCGCTTTCCGGCATATTCATGAAATGCTGATGAAGGACCTTCCGGCTTTCGCATGAAAGGCGAGCGCACACGGCAGAGCATCCTCGAGCGGGCGGTCGATCTCGCATCGCTCGAAGGGCTCTCGGGGCTGACCATCGGCCGCCTCGCGGAGGAGCTCGGGATGTCGAAGAGCGGACTCTTCGCGCATTTCGGCTCGAAGGAAGAGCTGCAGCTCGCGACGATCGACATGGCGCGCGAGCGCTTCATCGACAATGCATTCAAGCCCGCGCTCAAAGCGGAGCGCGGCTATCCGCGACTGATGGCCATCGCGCGCGCGTGGCTCAGTTACGTGAAGCGCGACGTGTTCCCCGGCGGATGCTTCTTCGCCGCCGCATCGTTCGAATTCGACGGACGTCCCGGTCCGATCCGCGACGCGATCGCGAAGATGATGGACAACTGGATCGAGTCGATCGAGAAGTCGGTGCGCATGGCGCAGGAGGAAGGGCACATCGATCCCGACATCGAGCCGGAACAGCTCGCGTTCGAGATCAACGCGATCTTCTTCGGCGCGAACTTCTCGTATCAGCTGCGCGACGACAAGAAGTCGCTCGACCGCGCGCTGCAGGCGATCGAAGCGCGATTGGAGTCGGTGCGACTCGTAGAGCGTCCTCGACGCCGCCGCGCTGGGTGATGGGCGGGTGGGGCCCCTCACGAACGCCCGAGGAGATGCATGGCGTAACGTCATCCCGAGCGTAGTCGAGGGACCTGGGGGTGTGGGTGGCGCGGCTCGCGTGCCACCACCCACCCAGGTCCCTCGACTACGCTCGGGATGACGTTACCGGCTCGCGCCGCACTCCACTCGCCGCGGGGAGAAGGTGGCCCTGAGGATGAGGGGCTTCGCTCAGACCGACTCGGCAGCTTCGGCGCGTACGTCGCTGAACGAGCTGCGCGCCGCGTCGCGTGATGCAACATCCGCGAACGCGCCGACGATTGTCGAGCCCGAGCCGGTCATCCCCGCCCAGCGCGCGCCGGCGTCGTAGAGACGCTGCTTCAACTCGGCGAGGTGCGGCAACTTCTCGAACACCGGCTCTTCGAAATCATTGATGAGCAGGTCGCGATCGCGCAGCGGATCGAAATCGCGCAGTCGCTCGATGCCCACCGCGGGCGAGAAGCGCCGCAGCATCCGATACGCCTCCGCGGTGTTCACGCGCTCCTCGGGGAAGAGCAACAGCAGCGCGATGCCGGCGCGATTGCGCAGCGGCGTGAGCACTTCGCCGCGGCCGGTCGCGTACGCGGTGCCGCCGGTGAGAAAGAACGGCACATCCGATCCGAGCGTCAGCGCGAAATCGGGATCGGGATTGCCGACGGCGAGCAATGTCGCTGCGGCATCGGATGAACCGCCGCCGAGGCCGCCGCCGTGCGGGATGCGCTTCTGGAGCTGGATCGAATACGGCGCACCGCTCGCGGCGCGAAACACGAGGTTCGATTCATCGCACGGAATGGTCGGATCGTCGCACGTCAGCGACAGACGAGCGGCCTTCGTGAACGTCAGCGTGTCGTGCAGCGAGATCGTCTGGAAGAGCGTCTCCAGATCGTGAAAACCATCGGCGCGGCGTCCGGTGACGCGAAGAGTCCAGTTGATTTTGGCCCGCGCATGCACCTTCATACGCGAGGCACGCCGCCCTGCTGGTAGTCGCGCGGGATCTTCGGCGCGCGGAGCGGGTCGCTGCTCTCCGCGACGTCGAGCATCTCGCATTCGATGCGCTGCGCGCCGTGCTCGATCGTGACGTGCTTCGAAGGCAGTGACGGCGGCTCGAACGTCGCGTCGATCGAGCCGAGCGTCGCGTGCGCGAGTCCGGCCGGTGTCGCGTCGTAGCGTCCGGTCGATGCAGGAAATCCGAGGATCAGGAACGCGAGGTCGGATGGTTTGGAACCAAACACGCCGAGGGAGCCGGCGAGCTCCGATGCGCTCCCTTGCCACTGCGTCAGCTCGAGATGGTTGAGGAACGTCACGCGATCGCCCTCGGCGTACAGCGTCGCGGCCGAGGTGTTGAGCGGGGTGTAGACGGTGAGCTCCATGCGATCGCCTTGCACGCGCAGTTGGGCTTTGAATGATTGCTGGCCGGCGCGCATGCGCATCAAAGCGCGCGCGCCGGGGAGTTGGGCGCGGCGTGTTTGGAGTTGGGTGAGTGCGTCGGCGGCAGTAGTCGCGGTGAGGGGAGCAATGGGGAGGTCGGTTGGGGACGACGACGACACGCATGATGCTAGGAAGAGGACGACCACGACGACGATGGGGCGGCAGCAAGCTGCCGCACTCCTCATCGTTTGGACACCTGAGTTTGGCGCTCGAGCTCGGCGATCTTCAGGCGGATTGTCGCTTCGTCCTTCTGCTCCGGCTCGAGGGTGAGCGCGTGGCGATAGGTCGTCAGCGCGCGCATCAGATCGCCGCGCTTGGCGAAGACATCGCCGAGGTGCTCCTGGACTGTGGCGTCGTGCGGAAGAAGATGCGTGGCATCGAGCAGGTACTTCTCGGCGAGATCGAGCTTGCCCTGGCGGAAGTAGACCCAGCCGAGCGAATCGATGTACGCGCCGTTGCGCGGGTCCTGACTCACGGCCTTCGTCAGCATCTCCGCAGCGCGGTCGAGATTCACGCCGCTCTCGGCCCACATGTAGCCGAGGTAATTGAGTGCGGCCGCGTTGTCGGGCTGCTTCTGCAGAATCGAGGCGAACACTTTCTCCGCATTCGCGCGATCGCCGCTGCGCTCGTACACGGAGCCGAGCTCGAACGCGAGATCGTTGTCGTCCGGCTTCGCGTCCGACTGTTGCCTGAGCAGCGCAATCGCCGGCGCGTAATCCTGCATCGACACATACGCCTCGGCCGCCGCGATCGTGTTCTTCGGACCGAACTTCGCCTGCGTCGCCGCGGCTTCGGTCGCGCGCGCTTTGTCGCCGGCATGCAGCAGCATCTCGATGTAGCGCGCGTTCAGATACGGATCGGACGCGAACTTATTCACCAGCGGCTGCAGCAGCACGATGGCCTCGGTGTACTTCTTCTCTTTGCGCAGCGCATCGAGTGCGATGCCGATGGCCTGACTGTTCGGCTGATCGCGGAAGATGAGGATCGGACGCACGCCGGCGACGGCCTGTTCGTAATCGCCCTTCTGCAATGCGATGAACGCGAGCTGCGTCTTCGCGAGCGCCTGCAGGTTGTCCGGCACGTCGCTCTGCGCGAGCAGCGCATTGAAGCTCTTGACCGCCTCGGGATACTTCTTCTGCGCGACCTGCGACAGCGCGAAGCTGATGAGGAACTCCGGATCATTCGGCGATTTCTCGAGCAGTCCGCGGTAGATCTTCTCCGCTTCTTCGTACTGTTCGAGATCGCTCAAGGCCTCGGCTAGATAGAACTGCGAGCGCGTGTCTTTCGGATCGGCGGCGACGAGATTCTTGAACGTGGTGCGCGCTTTCTCCGGCATGCCGGCGCGCAGGTAGAAGAACGCCTGCTGTTTCTGCAGGTCGAGGTTCATCGGATCGTCGCTGATCAGCGGCTGCAGAAGGTCGGCCGCTTTCTGCCACTCGTTTTCCTTCTGATAGATGTCGATCAGCTGCAGCACAGCGGGACCGAACGTCGGATCGAGCTCCAATGCGCGCTCGAGGTATTTGCGCGATTCATTGCCGCGGCCGAGCTTGGTCAGGACCTGCGCGTAGTTGTAATTAATGGCGCGCTGATCGGGAGCGCGCTCGAGCAATTGGGCGAGCACGCGCTCGGCCTCGGCGGCGCGTCCGGTCGAGACGAGCAGTTGCGAAATGGTGACGCCTGTCGAGAGGTCGTCGCCATTGAGCTTGAACGCGGCCTGGAGATGCTTGAGCGCTTCGTCGACGCGCGCGCGATCGCCGTTCGAGCGGTCGAGCAGGAGTCGTCCGAGGACGCGCTGTGCGTCGTAGAAATCGGGATTCAATTCCGTGACGCGGCGCAGTTCGCCTTCCGCGCGATCGACACGCGATGCGTCGATCAGCACCATCGCGTGCTCGTACAAAAGGACCGGATTATCGGGATTTTTGGCGATGACTTTGTCGAGGAGCGAGAGCGCTTCGTCGTAGCGGCCATCCTCGGCGGCGAGTTTTGCGGAAAGGAAATCGAGGGGGTCGGAGGGAAACTCCTGCGCCCCGGCGGTCGCAGTGAAAGCGGCCAGCAGGAGGGCGCCCAACAGCACGTTCATTTTATTCATCGTAGCACTCACATCCGTCTCAACAGTGTAAGACGGGCGACAGGGCCCGTTTAGTTCCGCAAGGAGCCCGTTCCGTGCCATCTTTTGACCCGATCCATCTTGGCGCGATTCGTGTTAAAAGCAGACGCGACGGGGGGACGGCGTGAGCCTGGAGCGGATCGAGATCACACCGTTCGCGGTGATAGTCGGCGAGATCCTTCAGCAGCGGCTGACGGGGAGTCTGACCATCATCCGCCCGCCGGTCCGCAAGGTCCTTTACTGGTCGCAGGGCGAGCTCGTTCTCATCACCTCCGCCTCGCCTGAAGACTCACTCGCCGAGTTCCTCGTGCGCCGCGGCGTGATCGGCGGCGACCGCGCATTTCAGATGCTGACCGAGGATCCGACGGAGGTCGTGGCGAGGTTTCACGAAGCGGGATTGCTCGATTTATCGCAGCGGCAGACGCTGTTGCGGGAATGGACATCGATGCAATTCCTGCCGCTCTTTTCGCTCGACGAAGGAACGTCCGCGTTCAGTGACGACGAAGCGCTGGAGCCGGAGAAGCGCGTCTTTCTGCAATCGACGGCAGCGCTGGTAATCGAAGGCGTCCGTTCGATCACCAACGGTCTCGTGCTGCGCCGCTCCCTCGGCGATTTGAAGCGCGAGATCGAGCACGCGCGCGAGAGCCGCTTCGACATCGACACGATTCCGCTGAACGATGCAGAGCGGCGAATCGCCGAGTCATTGCGCCAGCGGATGACCATCGAAGCATTTCTGAAACATTTTTCGACGGAGTCCGTCGCTGCAGCGCGCGTGGTGATTTCGATGATCGCGCTCGGACTGTTCGAGTTCGTCGATTACTCGAAGCACGAAGCGACTACGGTGGGTTCGTTCGACGACATGCAGCGCGATCTCGAACTGCTCGCGGCGATCGGCTCGAGCGATCAGCGGTCGTTGCGGGCCGTCGCACTGTCGCGGCAATTGCCGTCGCTCGATCACTATCAATTGCTCGACGTTCCGCGCGCCGCGCCGCGACAGCTGATCATCAGCGCGGCCGACGATCTGAAGAAGAACTTCGATCCCGCGACATACCCGCCGATCGTGCGCGACGCGGTGCAATCGATTCACCGCCGCCTCGACGAAGCACTGGCGTTGCTCAAGGACGCCACGAAGCGGACGGCGTACGACAAGATGCTGTCGCAGCACGGCTCACGGGAGACCGACAACACGCTGCAGCAGCGGCTCACGCAGCGCTCGATCGCCGAACAGAATTTCGCGAGAGCGCGGCAGCTGGCGTCGGAAAACGATTTCTATGGCGCGATCGTGCTGCTCAAACAGGCCGTGCAGTTCGCGCCCGACAACGCCGCCGCCTGGTACCTCCTCGGATCGTGTCAGGAGCGCAATCCGAAATGGCGCCGCGATGCAGCGGAGAGTTTTCAGAAGGCGCTGTCGATCGATCCGGAGAACATGGATGTACTGATCTCGCTCGGCGATCTGTACAAAGTGGAAGGGATGATCTCGCGCGCGCAGACGTGCTACGAGGATGTCCTCCGCGTGAATCCGGATCACGCGGAGGCGAAGAGTCGGTTGGCGAATTTGAAGAAAAAGTGAAGTGCGGCGGCCATGCCGCCGCTGTAGTTGGCGCCGTGTGCGACGCGGCATGGCCGCGTCGCGAAAAAACCAGCGGCGGCATGGCCGCCGCACTCCGGGGTGCTCGATCGCCGATCGATCTCGCGCGCGCAGACCTGCTACGAGGATGTCCTCCGCGTGAATCCGGATCACGCGGAGGCGAAGAGCCGGTTGGCGAATTTGAAGAAGAAGTGAAGTGCGGCGGCCATGCCGCCGCTGTAGTTGGCGAACGGCGGCCATGCCGCCGTGTGCGACGCGGCATGGCCGCGTCGCGAAAAAGTCAGCGTCACATCAGTTCGTTCATGATTTTGTCGAGCGTCTCGCGGGACGGGCGGGTGCGCTCAATCGTCATGGAGCTCAGTGGCTCGTCCACCACATTCAACAGATCCATGAAGCTCTTCTTCTCGGGCTGCAGGTACACGAGGCCGGTCAGCATCTGGCCGGACGCGTTCGCGCGGTGCAGGCGCTGCAGCGCGTCGACGACGCTGGTCGGGTCGTAATCCTCTTCGAGCTTCTTGAGGATGATGCGCGAGCCGTCGTGCAGGGTCACTTCCTTCACCGTGCCCGGGTCGTATTCGATCTCGATCTGCTCGTACGACTGCACAAAACCGATCTGGTGCAGCAGCTCGTCGTGTTCTTTCGCATACGGATAGCTCTTCGTCGAGCCTTCGTGGTTATTGAACGTCACGCAGGGCGAGATCACATCGATGACCGCCATGCCGTTGTGCGCGATCGCGCCTTTGAGAATGTTCACCATCTGCTTCGGATCGCCGGCGAAGCCGCGCGCGACGTAGCCGCATCCGAGCTCCACGGCAAGCGCGCAGAGATCCATCGGCGGCAGGTCGTTGAGCACGCCGGTCTTCAGCTTCGAGCCTTCGTCGGCGGTCGCGGAGAACTGGCCCTTGGTCAGACCGTACACACCGTTGTTCTCGATGATGTAGAGCGCCGGCACGTTGCGCCGGACCATGTGCATGAACTGGCCGAGGCCGATCGAGGCCGTGTCGCCGTCGCCGGAGACGCCGATCGCCATCAGCTTGTGATTCGCGAGCATCGCGCCGGTGGCGATCGCAGGCATGCGTCCGTGCACGGCGTTGAAGCCGTGCGAACGCGAGAGGAAGTACGCGGGCGTCTTCGATGAGCAGCCGATGCCGGAGAACTTGGCCACCGTCTCCGGTTTGACGCTCATCTCGTAGAACGCGCGGATGATCTGGTTGCTGATCGCGTCGTGGCCGCAGCCGGCGCAGAGCGTCGACTTGCCGCCGGAGTAATCGGCGGCCTTCAGTCCGAGGCGATTCTCTTTCGGTGCTTCCGTGGTTTTCAGTGTGCTGTCGGCCATTGGTTAGTCCTCCATCGCCCGAACGGCGGCTGCAGCAGCGGCGGGAGCATGCTTCTTCGGCGGCTCGGCGCGGACGAGCAGCAGCGGCTCGGGATACTCCGCCGTCGCTTCCATCTTCAGCACGGCCTCGGTGATCGAGCGCGCATCGCACGGCAGTCCGGTGTAGTGCAGGATCTTGCGCAACTTGCGCTGCGCTTCGCCGAGGTGCAGGCGAAGGATGTCGGCCATCTGGCCGGTCTGGTTCTGTTCGACGACGTAGATGCGATCGTGCTGCGCGACGAACTCTTCGAGCTCGCTCGTCAGCGGCAGTGCGCGCAAACGGAAGTAGCTCGTCTCGACGCCTGCTTCGTTCCGCAGCTGATGCCGCGCTTCCTCGATCGGGAAATCGGTCGTGCCGTATGCGATGAGGCCGATCTTCGTGTCGCGCTGATCGATGACCGGCTTCGGCACGTACTGCTTCGCCGTTTCGAACTTGCGCGCGATGCGATCGAGGTTGCCTTTGTAATCCTCGGGGCGCTCGCTGTAGCGCGCGAACGCGTCGTGTCCCGAGCCGCGCGTGAAGTACGCCGCGTCGGGATGATCGGTGCCGGGCAGCGTGCGATACGGGATGCCGTCGCCGTCGACATCGTTGTAGCGTCCCCACTTGCCCTGCAATTCGTCGAGCTGTTCCTTCGAGAGTACTTTGCCGCGGCGGATCGGCTTGGTCGGATAGTCGAACGGCTCGGACATCCAGTTGTTCATGCCGAGGTCGAGGTCGGAGAGACAGAAGATCGGGGTCTGGAAGATCTCGGCGAGATCGAGCGCTTCGCTCGCGAACTCGAAGCATTCCTTCACGCTCGACGGAATCAGCACGATGTGTTGCGTGTCGCCGTGCGAGAGATATGCGACCTGATTGACGTCGCCTTGCGCGGTGCGGGTGGGCAGTCCGGTCGACGGACCGACGCGCTGGATGTCCCAGATCACGCCGGGGAGCTCGGCGTAGTAGCCGAGGCCGATGAACTCCGCCATGAGCGAGACGCCGGGACCGGCGGTCGAGGTCATCGAGCGCGCTCCCGCCCAGCCTGCGCCGAGGACCATGCCGACGGCCGCGAGCTCATCCTCGGCCTGCACGATCGCGAAATTCGCGCGGCCGTCCTGCTCGACGCGGAAGCGGCGGCAATATTCAATGAGTGATTCGCAGAGCGATGACGACGGCGTGATCGGATACCAGGTCACGACCGTGACGCCTCCGAACATCGCGCCGATCGCCGCGGCGGCGTTGCCGTCGATGATGATCTTGCCGGCGGTCGCGTTCATCCGTGCGATGCGCCAGCGGTTCTGCTTCGGGAGATTCGCTTTCGCGTATTCGATCCCTTTGTCGATCGCGGCGACGTTCGGATCGATCGCCTTCTGTTTGCCTTTGAACTGCTTGGTGATCGAGGCGACGAGCTCTTCGCGCTCGATGCCGATCAGCTCCGCGACGACGCCGACGTAGATCATGTTCGTCAGCAATTTGCGCAGACGGGAGTCGGTGCTGAGCTCCGCCGCGAGCTTGGAGAACGGGACTTCGAAGAAGTGCACGTCGCTGCGCCACGATTTGCAGCCGAGCGGTGCGTCGTAGATGCAGAGAGCGCCGGGGAGAAGGTGGTCGACGTCGTCACGCGCGGTCTGCGCATTCATGCAGACCATCAGGTCGACTTCCTTTTTGCGGGCGATCCAGCCGTCCTTGTTCGCGCGGATCGTGAACCAGGTCGGCAGGCCGGCGATGTTGGACGGGAACATGTTCTTCCCGCTGACCGGCACGCCCATCTGGAAGATCGATCGCATCAGGACGCTGTTGGACGACTGCGATCCGGAGCCGTTCACGGTCGCCACGTGAATAGTCAAGTCATTGACGATCGGCTCGGCGGCGGCTCCGGGCTCTTCGAGCACGGCAGTCGCTGTGAGGGTATCGGACACGGCGCTCTCCTTTTTTGGTGGGGTAATGGTTTGCGGATTTTACAGCAGCGGGGTTGGCTCAGTTATTTCGAATCAGACAGCGGCCTGAAGCGTGTTACTCGTGCTGTGCGCTCTGTTATCTTCCCCTCACGCATGCTTCGCTCGCTCTGGGCCGCGCTCGTCGCCGTCTCCGTCTCCATCGCCGCCGGCACGGGCGTGCTGATCGTGGCGACCTTCTCCACGAAGTCGCCGCTGATCGATTCGCTCACCCGCTGGTGGGCGCGCACGATTCTGCGGGCGGCGGGGGTCGATCTGCACACCGAAGGCATGGAGAAGGTCGATCCGCAGAAGCGCTACGTGCTCGTGTCGAATCACTACTCGTACTTCGACATCCCGTGCATTCTGGTGGCGGTCCCGCAGCCGATCCGTTTCATGGCGAAGGCGAGTCTCTTCAAGATTCCGATCTTCGGCTGGGCCCTCGGACGCGCCGGCTTCATCCCGATCGATCGCAAGAATCGCCGCACCGCGGTGAAGTCGTTCGACCTCGCGGCGGAGCGTATCCGCAAAGGGAACACCATCGTGATCTTCCCCGAGGAGGGACGGTCGCGGTCTCGCGAAATGAGGCCGTTCCAGCGCGGCGCGTTCCTGCTCGCCATCAAGGCGCAGATGCCGATGATGCCGATCGCCATCGACGGAACATTCGACGTGTTCCGCGTCGGCGCGAAGCGGATCACGCCGGGCAAGGTGACGGTGAAAGCCGGCGAGATGATCGATTGCGCAGGAACGATGCTGCGCGACAAGGAGCGGCTCGCGACCGAGTCGCGTGCGCAGATCGAAAACCTGGTCGGCGTGTTCGGCGAGAGTGAGAGCCGGCGATCGGAATGACCGAGGAGCGCGGGCGTCCCCGCCCGCAGTCAGCGAGCGTCTCGCTCGACGACAAAGTCCGTGCCCGGGCGGGACGCCCGCGCACTGCGGGCGGGACGCCCGCGCTCCTCGCGCTGCTCAACGTCATCCTCTACCGCAAAGCGGTCCGGCTCTGGTGGACCTACGACGATCCCTTCAACCTGCACGCCGTACTCACGCATCGCCTGCTCGACCCCTTCGTCAATCGCGCGATCTGGCCGCAGCAGCTCTTCACACCATTGATGATGACCGCGTTCAG
>DATEZA010000359.1:0-12193 GCA_035255945.1 Thermoanaerobaculia bacterium | reverse complement strand
CGAACAGCTCGTGCGCATCGCGCGCGATCGCGATGTGCACATCGAGCGCGATCCGCAAACCGACGCTGCCGTCGCGGAGAGCGAATCGCTGATCGCGCGCATCGTCGACAACTACATCAAATCGTGGAACAGCGGTGGAACGATGCCGCACGAGTACGGCGTCACGACCGGCTTCGGCGAGTTCAAAGACAAGCCGATCGCGCCGCGCGATCTCGAACAGCTGCAGCGCAATCTGCTGCTCTCGCATTCGGTCGGCGTGGGCGACAACGACGATGCGGACGATCTGGCGAACTACTATCCGGCCGACGTCGTGCGCGGTGCGCTGGCGACACGGCTGAACGCGTTTCTGCGCGGACATTCCGGCGTGCGCGGCAAGCTCGTCGAGGTCGTGCAGGCGATGCTCAACCACGGCGTGATTCCGCTCGTGCCGCTGCGCGGATCGGTCGGTGCGAGCGGCGATCTCTGTCCGCTGTCGCACCTCTTCGTCTCGCTCCTCGGCGTCGGCCGTTTCTACACGCTGAGCGATCGCACGTTACGTCCGTGCTCGGAACTTCCTGCGCTCATCGGCTTCGATGCCGAGGAGATGAAGCCGACGTTCAAGGAAGGACTCGGACTGGTCAACGGTGCGAATTTCTCCGCGGCGATGCTCGCGCTGGCGGTGCACGACGCGGAGATGCTCGCGAACTGCGCGGACGGTTCGTGCGCGCTGACGCTCGAAGCGATGTGCGGCTGCACGCGCGCGATGGACGCGAAGGTGCACGCCGAGCGCGGACATCCGGGCCAGATCGAATCGGCGCAGCAGATCCGGAACATGGTCGCGGAGAGCAAGCTCGTCGAGCGCGCTGGCGCGGTGCAGGATGCGTATTCGCTTCGCTGCGCGCCGCAGGTGCATGGCGCGACGCGCGACACGATCGCGTTCGTGCGCGCGATCGCCGAGCGCGAGATCAACGCCGCGACCGACAATCCACTCTTCTTTCCGAACGAAAGCGAGCCGTTCGATCTGCAGTTCAGCGCGAACTGGCCCGACGGTTATCGCGGCGATCATCGCCTCGCCTACTCCGCCGGCAACTTCCACGGACAGCCGCTCGCACTCGCCGCTGACTTTCTGACCATCGCCGTCGCCGAGCTCGCCAACATCTCCGAGCGCCGCACGCAGATGATGCTCGACGGCCACCACAATCGCGGATTGCCGCAGAACCTCACCACCCATCCCGGCGTGAATTCGGGACTGATGATCACGCAGTACACCGCCGCATCGATCGTCAGCGAGAACAAAGTGCTCGCCCATCCCGCCTCGGTCGATTCGATTCCGACCGGCGCGAACGCGGAGGATCACGTGTCGATGTCGACGCACGCCGCGCGCAAGTTGCGCAGCGTGATCGCGAACGTGCAGGCGGTGCTGGCGATCGAGTTGATGGTCGCGGCGCAAGCGGTCGAGTGGCGCGTCGCGTTCAACTTCGATCCGACGAAGCCCGCGCCGCAACTGCTGAACCTCGACGACGCCGAGACGCAGGCGCACGAGTTCGAATCGCGCGTGCGCGGACGGGCGTCAGCAATCGCCGAACACCTCGGCCGCGGCACGCGCGAGCTCTACCTGCGCGTTCGCGGGACGGTCGAGCCGGTGACGCACGACCGCCCGCTGAGCGACGACATTCGCAGGTTGCGCAGCGTCGTCAGCACGCCTCGATGACGTACAGCGGGCGCTTCTTCACTCGCGCGCGGTAGCGCAGGTAGCGTCCGATGAAGCCGAGGCCGAGGCCGCTGGCGGCGGCGATACCGGCCCACTTGATCGGGTCTTTGTGCACTGCCGCTTTTATGGTTTCGATTCTTTCCATATCAGCTGGTTGTGCGAGGGGGGTGCCATTTGCTATCTTCCGCCCCTCCACATTGAATGCGCGTCGATTCGCGTAAACACCCGTCGTGTGTCAGCACCACACACGCAAAATGAATCGAATCGCAGGCATTCTCATCTTCTTCTTAATCACGACGGTGGCGAACGCGGGGATGGTCCGCTTCGTCCGCGCGGTCGACGGACAAACGATCGTCATCGATCGCAACGGCACACAGGTCGTCGTCACATTGAATGGAGTCACTGTTCAGCCCGAGGATCAGGCCGCTGCGCGCGCGTTCCTCGAGCACGAACTCGCCGGCAGATGGCTGCTGGTCGAGAACGGCAACGTCTATCGCTCGCCCGACACGCTGTTCGTGAACGCGGCGATGCAACAGCGCGGCTACATCAACCCGACCGCGCCACGGGAGCGCTTCCTCGGCGAAGCGGATTTCGACGCGAAGAAAAGCTCGCCTACTGCAGCGCCGAAACCGGAATCGAGAAGTTATAGACGTACGAGTCGCCGGTCATCAGCGACACGACGACGCGGATGATGACGTCGTTGTTCTGTCCGAGGTGCGGCAGCGAGACCTGCTTGCCGACGGCGGAGACGTCGAACGTGTGCTCGTGGCCCGGCTCGATCGACTCGTTGAAGCCGCCCTGCGCCGGCTCGATCTGGATCGGCGCGGATCCGCTCTGGTCGACCTGGATGCGCGTGACCGTGACGGTGTCGTTCGAGTTGTTCGAGACCTCGAACTGCATGTGGATGTTCTGCGGCATTTCGGCGCTGCTCTGCGACAGGAGCACCGGCTGCGTGAAGCCGACGATGCTGACTTCGATCGCCTGTCCCGGGCCGCCTTCGAGGACCTGGTGCTCGACCTTCGGCGTGCTGCTGCTGCACGCGGCGAGGAGTACGGTGAGCAGCGCGAGCAATCGCTTCGTCATACCGCCGCGGCCTCGCGCATCACGCGCAGCACCGTCAGGATCCCGACCGGTGCGTCTGCCAATTCGACGAGGTCGAGCTCCGCCCCCGGCACGAGCGATTCGATCGCACCGCTCTCGACTTCGACCACGACCCGCCCCGATTGTCCCGGCGCGAGCTGCGGCGGACCTTCGATCATGCGGATGCGCAGCCGTGCCTGCGCGGCGACGGCGAACGGCCGATAGGAGCCGTCGCGCGGGGAGACTGCTGCGGCGCGTCCGCCGGCATCGGATGGGAGAAGGAGCGCGATCGCCTCGAGGAACCCGGACATGGATGTCGATCCATGGTACGCCGCTCAGGGGCGGGTCGCGCGCTCCAGCCGCTCGAGGTACTCGTACGCCTCGCGCGCGGAGGTGCCGCACATCTCCGGCATCGGCCGCAGGTTGTTGCAGACCTGCGGACGATCGGGGCTGCCGAAGATCATGCAGAGATTGTCGGCGGTCAGCTGCACGCAGCGCACGCCGGCCGGTTTGCCATTCGGCATGCCGGGAATCGGCGAGGAGATCGAGAGCGCGACGCAGCACGCGCCGCACCCAACACGGCAATCCATTCGCCGCGAGCAACAGCTACGCGCGCCGGATGATTCGCAACAGCGCGATCAGGATGATCGCCCCGACGAACGCCGTGATGATCGCGCCGAGCAGGCCGCCGATGCCGATGTGCAGCACGCCGAACAGCCAGCCGCCGATCAGCGCGCCGATGACGCCGACGATCATGTCGCCGACGACCCCGTAACCGCCGCCGCGCATGACCTGACCCGCAAGCCAGCCCGCAATCAATCCGATCAGAAGGAACCAGATCAGTCCTGTAAGACTCATGGCGGCCTCGACTGCAAATAGCAGGCCCGGAGTGCGGCGGCTTGCCGCCGCACTCCGGTCGGTGAGACGCGTCCTTACGCTGCGATCGCTTCGAGGCCGCTCAACTGATCGCGCAGCACGCGGAACGCGCGCGCGTCCGACTCCGCCGTTTCCCCATCGAGGAAATACGCCACGTCGTTGCGGAAGCTCTCCCCTTCCGGGTTCTCGCCGTTCCATTCGAGCACCGCCCACTGCACGAGCGGATTGAAGATGTTGTGATCCCAACCGAACGCAGCGTGGCGCTTGCTGTACGCCGCCGCCGTCCCGATCGATTGGTTCGCGCCTGCTTCCTCGCGAGTCTTGTACGCGGCGAACGCTTTCGCGTCGCGCTCGGCGGTCTCGGCGTTGCAGAAGTATGCGACGTCGCGGCGCGGCGCAAGCGCCTGCGGTCCGCCGAACTTCTGTCCGACGCTGGCGCACTGCACCACCAGCCACGAAATCATGGGACGTCCGATGTGATGATCCCACTCCAATGCTACGTAAGGCATGCTTTGTCTCCCTTAGGTTGTGACGGCAAATAACATTGGAGGAAAATCATTATTTCCGGATGAGCTGCGGAATTTCATAAGTGTTATTTGGATTCCAGTCGCGCGCATGAGCCACACTCCCGACTGCCCCGACGACCGCAGCTCCCGCCTGCTCGACGCCCTCCCCGCCATCGCCTGGTCCGCATCCGCAAGCACTTTCCGATTCACCTACGTCAATCCGGCCGCCGAAGAAATCCTCGGATTCCCGGCCGAGCGGTGGCTCGAGGAGCCTGACTTCTGGGCCAAGCACCTGCACCCCGAAGACCTGCACGTGGCGAACCTCTGCCACAACGAGACGCTCGCCTGCCGCGATCACGAGCTCGTCTACCGCATGGTTGCGGCGAACGGCCGCACGGTGTGGCTGCGCGATTACGTGAACGTGCACTCCGTCAACGGCGTGCCGGTCGAGCTGTTCGGCGTGATGGTCGACATCACGCGCGAGCGCCTGGCCGAAATGGCGTCGAAGGAGAATCGCGAAAATTTCCGGCGCATGGTCGAGCTCTCGCCCGACTGCATCGGCGTGCACGTCGACGGGATCTACGTCTACGTGAACAAATCGTTCGTGCAGCTCGCCGGCGCGAACAGCGAAGCGGACATCGTCGGCAAGCCGGCGCTGTCGCTCGTGCATTCCGATTTTCAGCCACTGGTGCAGGAGCGGCAGAAGCAGCTGGCCGCGGGAGACAGCGTGCCGTACGCCGCGCAGAAGTTCTGCCGCTTCGACGGCACGACGATCGACGTGGAAGTCGCCGCGCTGCCACTGCGCTACGGCAATCGCGATGCGGTGCAGGTGATCGCGCGCGACATCACCGAAAAAGTGCAGGCGCGGCAGGCGCTCGAAGCATCGGAACAGCGCTACCGCGCGCTGGTCGAAGACGTCAGCGAGATCCTCTACACGCTCGATGACGACGGCCGCTTTCTCTCACTGAGCCGCGCATTCGAGGGGAGCACCGGCTATCGCGAAGCGGAGTGGATCGCGCGTCCATTCGCGGAGCTCTTCCGTCCGCACGAGCACGATCACGCGGTCGACGGCCGCAACATACGCGAGTACGAGCTGACCGCGCGCTCCGGCGCGATCGTGATCGTCGAGGTCTCATCGCAGCCGCGATTCGTCGACGGCAGGGCATCGGGAACGATCGGCATGGCGCGCGACGTCACCGAGCAGCGCACCTTCACGCGCAAGCTGGAGGAAGCGAAGCGGATGAGCGCACTGGGGCAGGTCGCGGCGTCGCTCGCGCACGAGTTCAACAATGTGCTGATGGGCATCCAGCCGTTCGTGGAGCTGATCGCGCGCAATGCGCCGCCGACGCGCAACGTCAGCGACGCACTCGGACACATCACGCGCGCGATCTCGCGCGGCAAACGCGCGTCGCAGGAGATCCTCCGCTTCGCGAATCCGAAAGAGCCGCAGCTCTTCGCGATCGAAGTGCGCACGTGGCTCCCTCACCTTCTCTCGCAGCTCACCGCGACGATGCCGCAATCGATCGCGCTCACCTATTCGATCGAGCCGAACGTCACGTTCATCCATGGCGATCAGAGCCATCTCGAACAGGTGATCACGAATCTCGTTTTCAACGCGCGCGACGCGATCGTCGCACGCGGAACGGTTCACATCGCGCTGACCGCGCATGCGGGACTGGTGCGCATTTCGGTGATCGACAACGGTCCCGGAATTCCGGCCGAGATGCTCGACAAGATCTTCGAGCCGCTCTTCACCACGAAGCGCAACGGGACGGGACTCGGCCTGGCGATCGCGCGGCGGCTGGTCGAAGGCCAGGGCGGCGCGCTCAGCGCGGAGAATCTCGCCGACGGCGGCTGCGTGTTTCACGTGCTCGTGCCTGCGGGCGAATTCGCGCCGAAGCCGCTGCCGCCGGTCGTGCGCGATACGCCGGGCGTGAAGAACATCCTGATCGTGGAAGATGATCCGACGGTCGGCGCCGGACTCAATCAGCTGCTCAACGCCGAGGGTTACGAGACGACGTGGGTGCGCGCGTCCGCGGATGCATGCGAGGCCGCTCGCCTGTTGAAGCCGCACGTCGCGATCATCGACATCAATCTGCCCGACGGGAACGGCATCGATCTCGTGCCGCTGCTGCGCGCCGAGCACGACGGCCTGCCGATCGTGATCTCGACGGGACACGTCGAGCTGAACGTCAGCGACGCGAAGCGGCGGATCCTCTCGCTGATGAAGCCGTACGAGCTCGGCGATCTGCTGATCGCCATCGGCAACGTCACCGCGTAGCGTGTCATCCTGAGTCGCGAAGACGACGAAGGACCCGTGACTTCACGCGCTGCGGTTTCAGGTTACGGGTCCTTCGCCGTCTTCGCGGCTCAGGATGACACCCGTCACCACGAATCAAACGTCAGCGACGCGAAGCGGCGCATCCTCTCGCTGATGAAGCCGTACGAGCTCGGTCTGCTGATCGCGATCGGCAACGTCACGGCGTAATTGGAGCGCGGGCGTCCACGCCCGCAGTCGGCGAGCGTCTCGCTCGACGACGGTCGCCGGCCGAGACGGCCTGCGACTGCGGGCGGGACACCCGCGCTCCGTTAAATCTGGCCGCTGGCAGGTGGGTAATCGTCCGCGCGCACGAGGATCTCGCGCGGCTTCGATCCCTGGGACGGACCGACGACGCCGTTCGCTTCCATGATCTCGATCAATCGCGCGGCGCGCGAGTAGCCGAGCTTCAGACGCCGCTGCAGGTACGACGCGCTCGCCTGTCCGGTCGACAGCACCACGCGCACCGCTTCGTCGTACTTCGGATCGTCGAGGTACTCGATTCCGTCCGCGCCACTCTTCTCCTCGGCGACCTTCGTGATCTCCTGGAGGAACTTCGGCTCGCCCTGATTCTTCTTTACGAACTCGACGATCTCGTTGATCTCGCGCTCGCTTACGTACGCGCCGTGGATGCGGCGGATGCGCGCGGTGCCGGGCGGAAGGAAGAGCATGTCGCCGTTGCCGAGGAGCTTCTCGGAGCCCTGCGTGTCGAGGATCGTGCGCGAGTCGATCTTCGATGCGACCTGGTAGCTGATGCGCGACGGGAAGTTCGCTTTGATCACGCCGGTGATCACATCGACCGACGGGCGCTGCGTCGCGATGATCAGATGAATGCCGACCGCACGCGCCTTCTGCGCCAGCCGCGTGACCGAATCCTCGACATCCTTCGACGCGACCATCATCAGGTCCGCGAACTCGTCGATGATGATCACGATGTACTGCATCGCATTCGGCAGCGGCGCCTCGTCCTCCGGCGACAATTTTTTCGCGCGGCGATACCCATCGGCATCTTTCAGCAGCGCGTTGTACTGATCGATGTTGCGCACGCCGCACTCCGCGAGGCAGCGGTAGCGGTTCTCCATCTCATTGACCGCCCAGATCAGCCCATTCGACGCGAGCTTCGGATCGGTGATGATCGGATGGAGCAGGTGCGGGATGTCTTCGTAGATCTTCAGCTCGACCATCTTCGGATCGATCATCAGCATCCGCAGCTGCTTCGGCAGCGCTTTGTAGAGCAGCGACACGATCATCGAGTTGAGGCCGACCGACTTGCCCGCGCCGGTCGCGCCGGCGACGAGCAGGTGCGGCATCTTCGCAAGGTCGGTGACGAATGCGTCGCCGTGAATGTCCTTGCCGAGGGCGAGCGTCAGGAGTGATTGCGACGCGGCGAACGTCTCGCTGTCGATGATGTCGCGCAGCGTGATCAGTTCGCGTTTGCGATTCGGTACTTCGATGCCGACCGTCGACGAGCCGCTGATGCGCTCGATGCGGATCGATTCCGCTTTCAGCGCGAGCGCGAGGTCGTCGCCGAGGTTCACCACCTTCGCGTACTTCACGCCGGCGGAGGGCTTGAACTCGAACGTGGTGACGACCGGGCCGGGGTGATACGCCGTGACTTCGCCTTCGACGGCGAACTCGCGGCAGCGGTCTTCGATCAGGTGTCCGATCTCCAGGAACTTCTTATGGACTTCGTCGTTGATCGTGTCCTGCTTCGGTCCCTGCTGGAGAAGGTCGACGATCGGAAGGAGGTCGTGCGTGATGCTGCGCGACGGGCGCACCGGCTCTTTCGGCCTGCGCGCGGCTGGACGCGGGATCTGCGGCTTCATGCGCGCGGGCGGTGGCGGCGGTTCTTCGTCGAGAAAGAGCGGATCTTCGAAATCGAGATCCGTCATCCCGAGCGTAGTCGAGGGACCTGTGCGGGCGGTTGGTGCGCCATCCAACCCCGCAGGTCCCTCGACCACGCTCGGGATGACGCCTGTGTACAACTCGAACGGATCGTGCGTCGGCTGCTGCGCGAGTGCCTCGGCGGCCTTGCGCAGATCCGCCTTCGTCACTTTGCGAATCTGAAAACGTCCGGCGCCTTTCACTTCGCGCACGATCGGACCGCCGGCATTCGGCGACGCCGGCTCGTCGTTGCTCACCAGCCGCAGCGGCGCAGGCGCCTCGATCTTTTCGAGATGCTTGCGCACCAGCGCGTCCTTCATCTTCTCTTTACGGCGGCGCTCATTGAGCCGCGCCCAGTGCAGCGCGATCGTGCGGCCGAAGTCGACGAGCCAGCGCTGCGTCGCGACGAACACCGCGGCAAGACTGATGCGCGTCGCGAGCAGCACGCCGATCAGCAGTGCTGTAATTAATGTGATCGCGGCGCCGCCGGTATTCAGATTCGATTTCGCCGCGAGGCAGATCTCCTGTCCGAGGTAACCACCGGACGGGATCAATGCACCGCGAAACCAGAATTTGCCGATCGACAGATCGAACAGCGGCGGCAGCGTGAGAATCAGAATGATGAAGCCGATCAGCTTCGTGTGCAGGTACTCGAGATCTTTGCCCCAGAAGCGGTTCCAGCCGATGGTCAGCAGCGCGCCGGGGAAGAGCAGGCTGGCGAAGCCGAAGAAGCCGACGAAGATCCAGGCGATCGTCGCGCCGTAATAACCGATCGCGTTCGCGATGGCGGTGTTCGTCGACGTGAAGAATGCGGAGGAATCGTTGGGGTGGTAGGTCAGAAGGGCAGCAGCAAGGCTGAATCCGATCGCGGAAATAACGATCCCGATCAGTTCCCCGCCTCGCCGGCTTTTTGCAAACTGCAAAAGCTCCGTCACACCCAGCCCTTCCAGATTCAAGAGATTAGCATGAATTGCGCCGGAGGCGTCGTTCATGCACGCCGTCACAAACCCCGGAGGAACAACACGATGGATCCAGTCGTCCACTTCGAAATGCCTGCGGATAGCGCCGCCAACTTTCGCCTCCGCCCCGCGTAATTGGAAGCATGCGGAGATTGCCGGTCGTCCTAATGAGCTGGTTCGTTGCGGCGCTCTTATTTCTCAACGCGGAGACGGTGAAGATTCCGGATTACAAGTCGGTTCCGCACATCGGCTCGTATGCGACGCAGGCGGAATTCGATGCAGCGTTGAACGACACGCGCTTTCGATTGACGCGCGTCGGTTATCCGAGCGACGGACTTACGGTCTTCGCGTATGTCTACGCGCCGGCAGAGACGCCGAAGAGCAAGCTGCCGATGATCCGCGACGGCGTCGTCATGCGCGACCACACCAACTAACGGAGTGCGGCGGCCATGCCGCCGCTGATTCCCCCAAGGGCGGCCATGCCGCCCGCCCCTCGCGCGGCATGGCCGCGCGCACTTGAGCGGCGGCATGGCCGCCGCACTCCATGACGCGAGCCGCATGGTGGAAATCGTCTTTAATCGCGGCAGCTACACATGGAAACCTGACCGAATTTCACCGGCTCGCGTCGGCCGGATTCATCGTGGTCGCGCCGATGTATCGCGGAAGCGGCGGCGCCGAGGGACGAGCTGACATGGGGGCGCGGATGTCGACGACCTGCTGAACGTTACGACGGTCATCAAACAATTGCCCGGCGCGAATCCCGATCAGCTTTTCATGTACGGCGAATCGCGCGGCGCGATGATGACGTACCAGGCGATTCGCGAGCACTTTCCGATGCGCGCCGCCGCGGTGTACGGCGGCTTCACCGATCTGCGTCCGCTGGCCGATCCGGGCGGCCGCTTCGCGCAGGCGGCGAAGCTGATCTGGATCCGATCACCAGCTGTCCGGCTGGCTGGCGGAACGCGACGCGGCTGCAGTCGACTGGTTCCGCCGGCACATGAAGCATCAGTAGCCGTGTCCCGGATCGTCGTCGACCTTCCCCACTCCGAACGTGCCGAACATGCTGTTGTGTCCCGGACTGCACGTCGTCACGATGCAGAAGTAGCTGTACAGCCCCTCCTCGGTGATCGTGAACGTGCGATCGGCGGACGTGCCCGGCGCGACGGTGAAGCCTTCGACCAGCACGCCGTTCGTCGGACTGTTGAGCTGGAAGCCGTGCGTTGTGTCGTTGCCGTGGATGTGCAGCAGCACCGCGTCGCCGACTTTGAGGTTCGCCGGCTGCGGATTGAACGCGATCGACGAAGTGCGCAGCGTGACATCGAACACCTTTGCATTCGGCTGCGTCTGCGTCGACGCACCGGTATCTTCGGAAGCCGGGATCAACGTCGGATCGGCTGTGCGGTCGTCGCTCACCGTGCCGTACGCGAAGATCGGCTGGTCGGACGTGAAGCTCACCCATGACTCGGAGAGATCCGCGGTGCCGGGATTGAAAAATCCGGCAACGGTGCGCGGACTGATCACCGACGACGGCGGCATCGTTTCGTTGATCGGGTTTCCGACGACGCTGTTGTTCTTGTCGTAGAGGCGCCAGGTGATGTTCGCGGCGGCGTTGTTCGGATTTACCGCGCCGAAGTTCGTGTGGAAGGTCGTGCCGGCGTTCCGCAACTGCAGAATCGCGCCCCCCTTCTTCGCGGAGGAGAGGTCGAGTCCGGGGACGAATTGGCCGAGCGTACCGGATGCACCTTTGTCGGCGTAGATGCGCGTCGTGGCGATGAAGTCGTCGTCGGAGACGAGCCGGATCGCGCCGAGGCCGGAGGTGGTGAAGAGAAAGGAGACGACATCGTCGAGGACGAGCATCTGCCGCTTCGTGACGGTGATCGTTTTCTTCTGCGGATTCGCGTTCGTCTGATTGCCGCTGACGAAGAAGTACGCGTCGATCGAGATGTCTTTGGTCTGCGACGGATTGAGGATGCGGGTGTCGGTGCGGAAGACCGAGCTGCCATTAACACTGCCGACGACCGAGAGCCACACCTCTTTTGCTAATGCATTACTTGCAAAACTAAGCAGGGACACGAGAACGAGGGCTACACGACGCATTGGTTTCCTCCTGTCGGGTCGCGACGATTCTACGGCGGGTGTCCGATCGCGGGACGGGCTGTAACGGATTCTTTACGTACAATCGCGGTCATGAAGCGCTCATTCATCGCACTCGCACTCTTCCTCACGCCGCTCGTTTTTGCGCAATCGCACCTCGAAGTGAAGTACCTGCGCGACAGCGCGGAGTACGCCACGTCGGCGCGCCAGGTCTACCGGCTCGCGACGATGTCGGCGCTCGATCACGCTTCGAAGAAACCGCGCGGATCGTGGGCCGTCGTGCTCGATGTCGACGAGACGACGCTCGACAACTCGGTCTACGAGCTCGATCGCGGCGCGTACGACCTCGAGTACGAATCTGCGTCATGGGCGGCGTGGGTGAATCGCGCGGAAGCGGGCAACGTGCCGGGCGTGAAGGAGTTTCTGGAGGCAGTGCGGAAGGCGGGCGGACGCATCGCGTTCATCACCGATCGCGCTGCGGATCTGACGGCGGGCACGCGCGAGAACCTCGTGCGCAACGCACTGATGGCCGACGGCGATCTGCTCTGCCTCAAGTCGAGCAAGGAAGATACGAAGGGCGTGCGGCGGAAATCGGTCGCGACGGGCGAAGGTCCGTGCTCGTGGAGCGGCGTGAAGGCCGACGTGCTCGCGTTCATGGGCGATCAGATGGGCGATTTCCCGCAAGCCGGCGAAGCATTCCCCGGCGCCGGCACCGACGCCGAATTCGGCCGGACGTTTTTCATCCTGCCGAACCCGATGTACGGAGGCTGGGTCACCGCCCCCACCC
>DATEZA010000358.1:0-23697 GCA_035255945.1 Thermoanaerobaculia bacterium | reverse complement strand
CGCAGCGCCTCGACGGTCTGCATGACTTCGAATTTGACGTTCGGATTCAGCGACGTGCGATGCACGATCGCCTTGAAAAACTCGAGCGGACCGGCGCACGTCCGTCCGACGCTGGGGAGCGGTTGACTGGCAGCAGGCACGATTCGAAATTCTAGGAAGGGCGAAAGCAAGAGCTCGTCACGCGCTCGTCATTGGCGCGTGAATCTGCGCCACCACTTCGTTCCCGCACCCGCGGTACTCGAGCGAATCGAACGACAGCGTCCGCGCGATCACGATGCCGCGGCCGTGATTGTCGAAGGCGCGTTGCGGGTCGATTTCGATGAAGCGCTTCCAGTCGAAGCCGAGGCCCTCATCGCGGATGATGAAACGCACGGTGCCGTCGTTGCGCGTCATCTGCACCTCGACGCGCTTCGCCGCGTTCTCCGGCAGCGACAACCGTCTCGTCACCTCGGACTCCCACTGTCCTTCCGCATTCAATTGCGATTTCTCCTCGTACGTGATGCCGAGGTTTCCGTGCTCGACGGCGTTGACGAGGATCTCGGTGAGGCCGATGACGGTCGACATCGGATCGGGGCATGCGTTGGCGAGCACCATGCCGAGATCGCGCGCTTCCTCGACGGACTGAATCGAGAACGAGGCGTTGCGCACCAGCGTGAGGCAACGCAGTCCGCGCTCGATGCGCTCCTTGAGATGGCGGTAATCGTTGAAATCGCGCGCCGCGGTCTCGACGACGGTGAGCAGCATTTCGACGTCGTACGGTTTGGTGAGGTAGTAGTACGCGCCGGCGCGGATTCCTTCGAAGATCTCCTCGCGAAGCGACGAGGCGGTCTGCATGATCACCGGAATGGTGCGCAGCCGCGGGTTTTGCTTGATCCTGGCAAGCAGCTCGAGGCCGTTCATGCGCGGCATCGTGCGGTCGGCGAGGACGAGATCGAAGCGCATCGGATCGGCTTCGAGCAGCGGCAGCGCTTCCTCTCCGTCGTTCGCGAATTCAGTCTGGTAGCCGCGGCTGGAGAGGTACTCCCGCAGGATCTGTTGATCGAAGACGTTGTCGTCGACAACGAGCACGCGCGTCGATTCAGGAGTCATGGCCGTCGGATTGGCCGCGATTTTACTCCCAAGCCTTCGCCGTGACGATCGATCGCGTCCTGAATCAGCGCGATGTCGAACGGCGCTTCGAGCCAGAGCTTGCGCACTTTGAGCGTGCCTTTGTCGACGTGCGCATCGATCCGTCCGATCAACCGGTCGCGATGCAGCAGCGGGCAGACGTACCAGCCCCACTTGCGATCCTTCGCCGGCTTGTAGACCTCCCAGACGTAATCGAAGTCGAAGATCTGGCGGACGAGATTGCGGTCCCAGAGCAGCGGATCGAGCGGACCGAGGATGCGGACGCGATCGTCGAAGCGGATCCGTTTCTGTTCCAGGAATTCGGGCGATGTGAGGAAGCGGCGCGAAGAGCCTTCGATCTGCACGTCGCCGGTTTTCGATGGATACAGCCCGTACGCTTTCGCTTTTTCGCGCAACAGCCATTCGGCGAACGGCTCGTCCGGCTTTTCGAGCGCGCCGAAGGTTCGCTCCGGCACGTCGTACAACTTCGATCCGTTTGCGGTGCGGCCGGCGACGACGATGTCGCATCGCGTCCAGAGAATCTCGAGCGCCATCGTCGTCACCTTCGAGGTGCTCTTCCATCCGGCCCAGTCGATCGGCGTGACGGTGCCGTGATCGGTGAGCTCGCGCGCGGTGACCGGACCACCTGCGCGGATCTCGTCGTACACCGCCTGCACGAGCTGCGGCGGCACGCGCTCCTCGCGCTCTTCGTGGCGCCACCAGCGCACCTGCGCGCGATGTCCCTGCACGCGATATTGCGGAAACGACGACACCGGCAGGATGCAGCGCTCTTTGAAGAAATGCTCGAACGCGTAGCGCGGAAAGAGCTTTTTCCAGACGTCGTCGCGCTTCGCGTTCTCGACGCGCGCCATGACCACGAGGTCGGCGTTCGTGCCGATGACATCGAGCGGATCGAGCTGGATGCAGCGCAGGCGCGTGAGCACTTCACGCGCGCTGCGCAAATTGCGATTGAGCCCGAGGTGCGCAACGAGAAGCTTGCGCGCGTCTGCTTTCGAAAGCGTGATCATGATGGAGGGCGGCAGCAAGCCGCCGCACTCCTTACTTCGTGTAGATCGTCACCTCGGCGCTCGCTCCCGCGGCAACGCGGTCGCTCATCGGGCCGTTCCACGACACGCGCACCGGCACGCGCTGCACGACCTTCACGTAGTTGCCCGAGGCGTTGTCGGGCGGCAGGAGCGAGAAGCTCGCGCCGGTGCCGCCGGAGATCGACTCGATCTTGCCGTCGAACTCCTTGCTGCCGAGGGCGTCGACTTTGATCTTCGCGCGCTGGCCGGCGCGCATTTCCTGCACCTGCGTCTCCTTGAAATTCGCGACGATGTACGTCCGCAGCGGCACGAGCTGCACGATCGGCGTGCCGGGTGCGACCAGTCCGCCCGGATGCACCGACAGCCGCGACGCGATGCCGTCCGCCGGCGCCATGATCTTCGTGTACGACAGCGTGAGCTGCGCCGCCTGCAGCACGGCCTGCTGCGCGTTCACCTTCGCATGCGAGAGCGCCGCGGTTGCACGCGCGGCCGCGACCTGCGCGGAGACGGGCGCGCTCTGTTCGAGCTTGCCCTGCGCCTGCATGACGTTCGCCTGCGCGGCCTGCTGCGAGTTCTGCGACGACGCGAGTCGCGCGCGCGCCGAGGCGACGTCCGCCTGTGCGGCTTCATTCGCCGCACGCGCCGCATCGACCTGCGCCTTCGAGATGTCGCCCTTCGCCCCGAGCTCCTCCGCGCGCTTCCAGTCGGCCGCGGCCTTCGCGGCATTCGCTTCGGCGCGCGAAACGCCGGCCCGTGCATCGTTCACAACCGCGGCCGAAGTGCCGACGCTCTGCTGCATGCTCTGCACGGCACCGCGCGCGGCGGTCAGTCCGCCCGACGCATTCGCCTGCATCACCTCTGCTTGCGCATCGGCCTGTTGCGCCTGCGCCAGCGCGGTGTCGAGATCGCTCTGCGCCTGCGCCACTTTCACCTGCGCATCGTTCGGATCGAGCTCCGCAATCAGATCGCCTTTGTGCACGAGCTGGTTCTCCGAGACGTGCACCGCGATCACCTGACCGGCGATGCGCGGCGCGACCGGCACGATGTCCGCTGCGACCTGCGCGTCGTCCGTCGATTCATGTCCGTGCGTGACGATGGCGAAGATTCCGTACAGCAGCAGCAGTGCGACGACCGCGCCGCCGAGGATCAGGTAAAGCCGTTTCGCGCGGCCTGCGCTGAGCACCGGCTTGCGCGCGCCGGCTTCCGCCGCGGCCGGATGAATTGTGGTTGTCGTTTTTTCGTAGTCAGCCATTACATCTCCACGTGAACTTCGATTTTTTCCATGTTTTTCGGCGCGCGCAGCAGGAACACCAGCGGCAGCACGACCAGGAATGAGATTCCGGCGAGGTAGAACAATTTTTCGAACGAGATGACCATCGCCTGCTGGCGGACCATGAGATCGATGACGCGCAGCGGCATCTTGAAGAAGCCGAGCGCGAGATTCCCCGGCGCGACGTGCCGGATCATGTCTTCACGCGCCGTCGCCGCGGAGCGCGTCAGCAGCGTCGCGAAGATGGCCAGTCCGATCGAGCCGCCGACCTGTCGCAGCAGCGAATTGAGTCCCGTCGCATCGGCGAGGCGATGGCGCGGGATCGAGCTGAGGGCGAGCGTGGTCAGCGGAATGAACAGGCAGCTGAACGCCACGCCTTGGATGATCAACACGTTGACGACCCCCTGCGCGCTGGTGTTCAGCGTGTAGTGGCCCATCAGCCACGCCGACCAGCCGAACATCAGGATGCCGAACGCGATGACGATACGCGGCGAGACCTTGTTGTAGATCCGGCCGACGATCGGCATCACGACGATCATCGTCAGCGATCGCGGCATCATCGCCAGTCCCGCCTGCGTGGCCGAGAAGCCGAGCATCAGCTGCATGAAGAGCGGCAGCAGGAACGTGACGGCCATCAGCATGGCGAACATCACCGCGCCGACGAGCGTGCCGGAGAGAAAGACGACGTCGCGGAAGAGCGAGAAATCGGTCGCAGGCACGGGGGCGGAGAGCTCGCGGATGATCAGCGCGGCGATCGTGACGAACGAGACCACCGCGAGCGTGCTGATCATCCGTGACGCGAACCAGTCGTTGCGATTCCCTTCCTCCAGCACGTACTGCAGCGTGCCGAGTCCGCAGAAGAGCAGCGCGATGCCCGCCCAGTCCATGTTCTTTTTCTGTACGTCGGCGAGCGCGTGGTTCGCGGCTTTGACATCTTCCGGTTCGTGCACGAATCGCGTGACCATCAGCAGCGAGACCACGCAGACCGGCACGTTGATGTAGAAGATCCACTCCCACGAATAGTTGTCGATGATGTAGCCGCCGAGGCTCGGACCGAATGCGGGACCGAGCACGACGGCCATGCCGAAGACGGCCATCGCCATGCCCTGCTCGGCGGGCGGAAACGTCTGGCGAAGAATCGCCTGCTCGGTCGGCTGCAATGCGCCGGCGCCGAAGCCCTGGATGATGCGGAAGAGCACGAGCATCGGCAGCGTGTGCGCCATGCCGCAAAGTGCGGAGCCGAGTCCGAACAGGACCAGCGAGATGAGGTAAACGCGTTTCTGTCCGAACATGCGGGCGAGGAATCCGGTCAGCGGCATGACCATGACCGTGGCCATGACGAAGCCGGTGGTCACCCACGTGATCTGCTCGACGGTCGCGCCGAGCGCGCCCTGCAGATGCGGCACCGCGACGTTGACGATCGACGCATCGATCGCCCCCATCAGCGTGCCGAAGGTGACGGAAAGCGTGACCAGCCACTTGTTGACCGGCTTGGGCTGCGTTGCGGTCATTTTGGCTCCGTCATGCCGAGCGAAATCGAGGCACCCGGGGGGGAGGTTGGCGCGCCGCCCGTGCCGCCAGGTCCCTCGACTCCGCTCGGGATGACGGCGGGGATGAGCGCCCCCGTCGCGCGTTGCACTTCGATCCACGCCGCGGCCGCATCGGCCCGCGCCGCAATCAAATCTTCATGCGCCTGCCGGTACGTATCCTCGGCGCGATCGACTTCCACCGGCGATCCATAACCCGCCGACTTCCGGTCGCGCGCGATCTGCAGCGCCTCCTCGGCGACCTTCACGTTTTCTTCCGAGACCGCCACGCGCGCTTCCGCGTTCTGCATCTGCAGGATCGACGTGCGCACCTGCTGCTCGATGTCCGATTCGGCATGCGAGCGGCGCGTCTGCGCGTCGCGCAGCTCGAGCTTCGCGCGCTCGATGTTCGCCCTGATCTCGGTGTGGAACAGCGGCACCGAGGCAACCGCGGCGATCGTGCGCGAGGAGTGCATGTCACTCGTCGTGTTGCCCGCGTAATCGCCGGTGAAATCGAGCGCCAGCGAAGGGATGTAGCGCGAGCGCGCCGCGCGAACCGCGAGCTCCGCCGCTTTTTCCTGCTCCGCGAGCTGCTTCAATTCGGGACGTTTTTCTTTTGCCGCTGCGATCGCGGCGTCGGTCGCGGGCGGCGCCGGCGCGGTGAGCGCGTCGGTCAGCACGAGGTCCGACGATTGATTCGCACCGATCGCGTTCAGCAATGCGATCTGCGCCGATTGCCGGTCGTTCTGCGCGGAGAGCAACGCGCTCTTCGCACGCGTGAGCTGCACGTTGGCCTGCGCGACATCGAGCTTCGTCCCGGTGCCCGCCTGGAATTCGTCGTTCGCGATTTTCGCCAGTTGTGTGAACAGCTGCACGTCCGCTTCGCGCGTCGCGACCTGCGCGTCGGCGCGCTGCACGAGCACATAAAGACGTCCCGCCGCGGCCGCGAGCTCGTTCTCCGTCTGCTGCACGCCGTAGCGTCCCGCGTTCGAGAGCGAGCGCAGCGCCTGGTAGTGACGCAGCGCGGCGAGATTGAAGATCTGCGTCGCGGCGGTGATCTGTCCGTCGATGACGTTGAACGGACCGATGACCGGCGGGAAGCCGGGGAGGGTGAAGCCGAAAGTCGCGAGGTTGATCGAGTTGCTGGAGCGGATCAGCTTCGCGTCGCCCTGCGGCAACAACGCCGTGAACGCTTCGCTCGACGCAATCCGCGCGCGCTCCTCGGCCGATCGCGCGAGCTCCGCGTTCGACGAGTTGCGGATGGCCTGATCGATCGCTTCATTGAGGCCGATGCGAACTGTTTCCGACCGAGCGGCCGGTACGAAAAATAGAAAAGCGGCAACGAGGCCGCAAGAGACGAGCTTGCTGTTCAATTCAATTCACCTGTTTGTGATCTTCCGGAAGAGTGCCAGCAGCTGCCGGCGCTCCGCGGGTTCGAGCGGCTCGAGCATTCCGCGCCCGAGGTTGAGGCGGTCTTCAGTGTGGTGGTCGTACAGATGCCGGCCGCGCTTCGTGAGCGCGACGTTGACGGTGCGCCGGTCTTCATCCGGACGCGTCCGCTCCGCGAGTCCCCGGTCGACCAGCCGGTCGACGACTCCCGTCGCGCTGCTGCACGCCATCCCGAGCGAATTCGTCACCTCGGACATCGTCGCCGGTCCATCCGCAAGCGTGCGAAGGACGGCGAGCTCGGTGCGGCTCAGGTCGGCGGTCTTGTGCAGAAGGAAGCGCTGGGTGAGGACATCGATGTGAGTGAGGAGCTCACTCGCGAGTCCGGTCAGTTCTTCGGTCTCCGAATATTTCGGCATCCGAAGTAATAATACGTGATGAGGCGAAGAGATTCCAGAAAACTGAGAGACGGAGAGACTAAGAGACTAAGAGACTGAGCCTCTACCTCTCCGTCTCTCCGTCTCTCAGTCTCTCCGTCTCTCAGTTTTCACTGATTCATATCCTTCCCCGACTCCAACTTCTTGACCGCCTCCGCCAGCGACCCCCGATTCATCTCATCCGGCGCCTGCGCCAGCGCGAGCTTCGCGTACCTCAGTGCCTCGTCGTACTTGCCGAGCGCGGAGTTGCCGCGGGCAAGGCCGACGTTCACCGGCCATTCGTTCGGATGACGCTTCGCGTTCAGCTGCCACACCGCCATCGCATCCTCTTTCTTTCCCTTCGAGAGGAGCTGGCGGGCGTACTGATGGAGATCGACGGCGCTCGCGGTCACGTGATTGAGCGCGGACTCGCGCGTTTTCTTCGCATCCGCTTCGAGGCCGTTCGCGGCCTGCAGATCGGCAAGCGTGGACAACGTTGAGAAATTGAGCTGGCCGGGGAAGCGCGGACTCGCCGCGACCTTCGCCCACTCCAGTCCTTCCTTCACGTCCTTGTTGTCGAGCGCGAACCGCGCGGCCCACGACCAGTTCTGCCACTGGAAGCCTTTCTCGCCGCGCAGCTCGTTGCGGATCTCGGCGAGATACAGATCATTGATGTTGTCGACGCTGATGGTGAACGGCACCGCGAGGTCTTCCCACGCCAGCTCGGCGGTCGCTTTGTCGAGCTCGCGCTGCGGAAACTCGTACGTCAGCCACTCGTGATACTCGCTCTTCACCGGTTTCACATTGACGCGCAGCGCGTCCTCGGCCGGGTCGTAGAAAAAGCTGCCCCACGATTTCGAGTTCTTCGAGAAGACGATCGTCCACTCGTTCTCGTTCGGGATCATGTGCAGGCCGTACGTGCCGGCGGGAAGCGTCCGGCCTTCGATCTTCACGTCGTGCGAGACGGTGAAGACCGTGTTCTCGTTCGCGCCGGCGCGCCACGGGCATTCCTTGCAGGTGCCGAAGCCGAGGTCGACCAGTCCGTACGGAACGAGCTTGCCCCAGATCTTGCCGCGGCGATCTTCGCCGGTGTGCGGGTTGTGCACGCGCGGGCTGTTGTAGTCGATGGTGACTTTGACCAGCCCGAGGTATTGCGTGACCGAGGAGCGTTGATTGCCGCCGTCGGGCGGCATGGTGAGCTGTGCCGACACCGTGCCGGCGAGGAGGAGGAGGATGGTGGCGAGGGCATTCCGCATATTGACCGGATAGTACGCGCGGATTTCGTGGCGTGCAGTTACGCGCGTGTTAAACCGCGAAGCAGGCCGGCCCGGAAATCGGGATGTGCGATCGATGGATCGACTTCGATCGCGCCGGCGAAGTGTGTAGGACAAGCTCTCAGCTTGTCCGGACAAGCTGAGAGCTTGTCCTACACTCCCCTTCGGATTTTATTGTTTCGTCTTCGCGGCGAGCACTTTCGATTTCGTCTCCTCGTTCTCCTTGCGGTCTTCGAGCTCGATCGACTTCTGCGCGTACTTCAGCGCGTCGTCGAGCGCGATGTTCTCGCTCAGGAGATAGTTCGCCGCGTCGTTCCAGCTGTTCCACATCCAACGCTTCTGTCCGCGCAGCTGCCGTTTCAGGCTCGCCTGCACGAGCGAGTGCACGTCGACACCGACGCGGAACGGAATCGCGAGCTTCTCCCACTTCAGCTCCACCAGCGCCGAGTCGGACTGCACGTCGTCGAAGTCGAACGTCACCGCTTCGTGCATCTCCGACGCGCGCGGTTTCACGTTCACCCGCAACGCATCCTCGGACTGGTCGTACGTGAACGAGCCCCACGACGTCGAGTTCTTCGAGAAGATGACCGTCCACTCGCCGGGATTCGGAATCGTGTGCACGCCATACGTGCCGGCATCGAGCGGATGACCGTCGATCGTCACCGGATCGCTGAAGGTGATGGTCGGAATGACGTTCGCGCCGGTGCGCCACACTTTTCCGTACGGCACGAGATCGCCCCAGATCTTGCGGCCGTTCACGAGCGGGCGGTGGTAGTGAATGGTGATGTCGGTCAAGCCGATCCGCTGCGAGACCTCGGCGCGCTGACTCTTGAGCGGGAGGTCGAGGACGAAGGACTGGGCGTAAGCGGCGGAGGTGATCAGGCAGAGCAGGAGGAAGCGTTTCATGTATGGTTTCATATCCGGGCAACCGGTCAGTGTCGATGACCGGTTTTTCGGGAATCGACATGGCCACTTCATTTCCCAATCTGATTACCGTCGATCGTCGGCTGACGAAGCCGCTCTACCGGCAGATTTATGACTCGTTCCGCACGCGTATCGTCCGCGCGGAGCTGCGCGCCGGGCAGCCGGTACCGTCGTCGCGCGAGCTCGCGCGCGAGCTGCGCATCTCGCGGCTGCCGGTGCTCAACGCGTACGCGCAATTGCTCGCCGAGGGGTATTTCGAGAGCCGGGTGGGGGCGGGGACGTTCGTGGCGAGCGGGTTGGGTGCTGAGATTCGCGCAACGCCGTCCGGCGAGCGGCCGATTGCGAAGCATGCCGCCGCATTGCCCAAATACGAACGCCCTTCCTGGGCCGCATCCCTCGGTCCCTTCCAGGTCGGCCAGCCCGACGTGCAGTCGTTCCCGATGGAGATCTGGTCGCGGCTCGTGTCGCAGTACGCACGGCGCATGCGCGTCAAAGGCCTGCAATACGGCGAAGCGATGGGGCTGCCCGAATTGCGCGAAGCGATCGCGAGCTACCTCCGCACCTCGCGCGGCGTGCACTGCGAAGCGGCGCAGATCATGATCGTCAACGGCTCGCAGCAGGCGCTCGATCTCGCCACGCGCGTGCTCCTCGATGCCGGTTCATCCGCGTGGGTCGAGGAGCCGGGCTACTGGCTCGTGCATCACGCGCTGCGCGCCGCCGGATGCCGCGCCGTCCCGGTGCCGGTCGATGCGGAAGGACTCGACGTTGCGAAAGGCATCCGCCTCAGTCGCAAAGCGCGCGCGGCGTTCGTCGCGCCGTCGCATCAATATCCGCTTGGCGTGACGATGTCCGCATCGCGCCGCTTTCAACTGCTCGAATGGGCGCAGCGCGCCGGCGCGTGGATCATCGAAGACGATTACGACAGCGAGTACCGCTACGACAGCATGCCGATCGCCGCGCTGCAGGGACTCGACGGCAACGCGCGCGTCATCTACATCGGCACGTTCAGCAAGGTGATGTTCCCCTCGCTCCGCCTCGGCTACATCGTGATTCCGCCCGATCTCGTCGAGCGATTCGCGGCGATGCGGCAGTGCATCGATCTCTGCCCGTCGCACGCGAACCAGGCGGTGATGACGGAGTTCATTCGTGAAGGACATTTCGCGCGGCACATCCGCCGCATGCGTCCCGTCTACGCACAGCGGCGTCGCGTGCTGATCGAAGAGCTGCAGCGCGAATTCGGCGATTCCGCGGAGCTCGCCGGCGACGCAGCAGGGATGCATCTCGCGATGTTCCTGCGCGGTCTGCGCAACGATCGCAAGGTTGCGGCGAAAGCCGTCGAGCACTCGCTCTGGCTCTCCGCGCTGTCCGCGTCGTACATCGGCAACGCACCGCGACAGGGTTTCGTGCTCGGCTTCGGCAACACGCGCGAGAGTCAGATCGCGAACGGCGTGCGGCTCCTGAAGAAATGTGTGGCGAGCGATTAGCCCCTCACCCGCCCCTTCGCTTCGCTCAGGGCCACCCTCTCCCGCTGCGGCGGGCGAGGGACAACGCACTCGGGAAGCGCGAGATGCGGATGAGGGGCTCCAGTAAAATGCGCGCCTCATGTCCGATGCCCTGCCGCCCCATCCGCCGCTGCAGCAGTACTACCCGACCGCCGAGCGCCGCGAGGAATTCGTCCGCCAGATCTTCGACGACACCGCCGAGTGGTACGACACGATCATCGGCATGCTGTCGTTCGGCTCGGGCAATCGCTACCGCTTTCAGGCGCTCGAGCGCGCGGGCCTGAACGCGCAGACGAAGCTGCTCGACTGCGCGACCGGCACCGGCGTCGTCGCCCGCGCCGCGTTGCGCGTGACGAAGAATGTGATCGGACTCGATCCGAGCATCGGCATGCTCACCGCAGGCCGGCGCGTCGCGAAGTTCGACGAAGTGCAGGCGCGTGCGGAGTCGCTCCCGTTCGCGGATGAATCGTTCGACCTGCTGACCGTCGGCTACGCGCTTCGCCACTTCGCCGATCTGCGCGCGACCTTCGCCGAATATCGCCGCGTGCTCCGCCCCGGCGGCAAGGTGCTGATCATGGAGATCACGCCACCGCGCACGAAGTTCGGCCGCGCGATGCTCGCCTTCTACCTCGGCCGCGTCATCCCGTTCCTCACGCGCCTGCGCACGAAGAACGCCGGCGCCGCGAAACTCTTCCGCTATTTCTGGGACACCATCGACGCGTGCGTCCCGCCCGAGTCGATCCTCGCCGCGCTGAAGGATGCCGGTTTCCACGATGCAAAGCGGCACATCGAACTCGGCGTATTCAGCGAATACACCGCGACCGCCCCCATGTCATCCTGAGCCGCGAAGACGGCGAAGGACCCGTAGCTCGAGCTCGCGATGACACGCACCATCCTCTACTTCCACGGCTTCGCTTCGTCCCCCGCGAGCGCGAAGATCGCATTGCTCCGTCCGATGCTCGCGCCCGACGTCGAGCTGATCACGCCCGATCTCAACGTCCCCTCGTTCGAACGACTCGATTGGAACGCGATCGTCGATTACGCAAAGACATTTGAGAACTACGACGTCATCGCCGGCAGCTCGATGGGCGCGCTCGTCGCGCTCTCCATCGCCAGGCCGCACATCCCGCTCGTCCTGATCGCCCCCGCCCTCGGCATCGCCGACCGCTGGCGCACCATGCTCCCCGACGGCGATCCGATCCCCGTCTTCCATCACACCCGCAACGAGAAAGTGCCGGTCCATCGCAAGTTCTTCGAGCAGATGTTCCGCGTGCGCATCGACGAGCATGCGCCGCCGTCGCGCGTCACCGTGATCATGGGACGGAACGACGAAAGTGTTCCATACCAGCTCGTGGAACAGACGTGGAACAACTGGAAGCCGGACTTAGTCGAGGGCTCGAAGTTCATCGAGATTGCGGAGGGCGATCACGGCCTGACCGCGCATGCCGGGCTCATCGCGCGCGAATTGCGCGGATTTACCACGTAATTCGACATTTCCTTTACGACACCCCACAATAATCTCGCTTCAGGCCCCCACAAATATGCTCCTCGACCAAGGCGCGTACGTCTTTTCGCCGTACGCAATGCCGACTGCCGTCACGACGGCTCTGATGCTCCTTTTCGGAGTGACGGTCTTTCTGCGCCGTCCTTCGCGCGTGAGCGGCGCATTTCTCGCTCTCACCGCCTTCGCCACGATCTGGCTCTTCGCCTTCACCTTCATGTACTCGGCGCGCGATTCGGTGCACGCGCTCTTCTGGGCGCGCATCGCGTACTTCGGCGTACCGTTTCTCGCACCGGCCATTTATCAATTCACCGTCGAGATGCTGCGGATCATGCGGCGGCGCCGCGTCGCGGTGATCATCGGCTGGGCCCTCGGCGCGATGTTCTCCGCCACCGCGCTCCTCTCCGACGCGCTCGTCACCGGCGTCACGCGTTACTGGTGGGGCTTCTATCCGCGTTACGCGGTCGCGCTCAGCATCCCGTTTCTCGCGTATTTCTTCGGCTACCTGATCGCCGCGCTCGCCGAGTTCGTTTTGCATTTCCCGCAATCGCGCGGTGTGGAGCGGACGCGCATCCGTCTCCTCATCATCAGCTTCGGCATCGCCTACCTCGGCTGCGTCGACTACCTGCCGAAGTACGGCATCTCCGTTTACCCGTTCGGCTACATCCCGCTGCTGCTGTTCGCGCTCGTCGTCGCGCACATCGTCTGGAAGTACGAGCTCGTGCCGATCACGCCGGCGCTCGCGTCGCGCGAGATCCTCAGCACGATCGCCGACGCGCTCTTCGTCTGCGACCGCGAAGGCTCGATCCAGTTCGCCAACGAAGCGGTCCGCCGTCTCCTCGGATACGAACCGTCCGATCTCATCGGCGTCCCGATCGATCACATCCTCGTGCTGCGCAATGACGACGGCTCGCTCGTGCGCCGCAAGACGATGCGCAGCGAAGAGCGCGTGTTCCTCGCCGCGAACGGCGAGAAGATCGACATGAATCTGACCATCGCGCCGGTGACCGACCGCGGCGAAGCGGCGGGCGCGGTGGTGATCGGACGCGACGTGCGCGAGCGCATCCGCGCGGAGAGCGAAGTGCGCCGCGTGCTCAAGCTCCTGCAGACCACGATCGAATCGACTGCGGACGGCATCCTCGTCGTCGGCGACGGCAACCGCATCCTCTCCTTCAACCAGCGCTTCTGCGACATGTGGCGCCTCCCGGTCGATCTGATGGACACGGGAAAAAATCGCAAGCTGCTGGAGTACGTTCTCGATCAGCTCGAGCATCCCGAGGAGTTCGTGAGGATCGTCGATTCGCTGTATGCGCAGCCGCAGGCGGAGAGCTACGACCTGATCGAATTCAAGGACGGGCGCCGCTTCGAGCGCTACTCCATCGGCCGCGACGTCGAAGGCAGCGACGTGCGTGTCTGGAGCTTCCGCGACATCACCTCGCGCTTTCAGTCGGAGCAACTGCTGCGCGATTCGGAGCTGCGCTATCGTCTGCTGTTCGAGCAGAACGCGGCCGGCGTCTGCGTCACCACCATCGACGGCCACATCCTCGACTGCAACATCACCTTCGCCACGATGCTCGGCTACGCGCGTCCCGATCTGATCGGGATGAGCATGACCGATCTGTATATGCGCGGCAGCGAGCGCGAAGAGCTGGTGACGATGCTCCGCGACTGCCGCGCGCTGAACAGCGTCGAAGTCGAACTGCACCGGCGCGACGGCTCGGCCGCGTGGGTGCTGAAGAATCTGATGCTCGTCGGCGACGGCGCAGACGCGAAGATCCACACCACGCTGGTCGACATCAGCGACAGAAAACGGGCCGAGGAACAGATCGAGTTCCACGCGTACCACGACGTCCTCACCGGTCTGCCGAATCGCAAGCTCTTCACCGATCGCCTCGGACAATCGCTGAATCGTTCCCGCCGCTCCAATCGCGCGGTCGCCGTGATGTTCGTCGACCTCGATCACTTCAAGACCATCAACGACACGCTCGGCCACACGGCGGGCGATGAGCTGCTGCTGGAGATGTCGCGGCGGTTGAAGGACTGCATCCGCGACGACGACACCGTCGCCCGCATCGGCGGCGACGAATTCACGATCATCCTCTCCGACCTGCGCCAGCCCGAAGACGCGGCCGCGGTCGCGCTGAAGATTCTGGAGACCGTGCAGATCCCGCTGTCGATCAGCGGCATGCCGATCGAAGTCACGGCCAGCATCGGCATCGCGCTCTATCCCGTCGACGGCGGCGATCCGGAGTCGCTGCTGCGCAATGCGGACAGCGCGATGTACCGCGCGAAGGAGTCGGGCCGCAACAATTTCCAGCTCTGCACCGACGACATGAAACGCCGCGCGAACGACCGGCTGTCACTCGAGACGCGGCTGCGCAAGGCGATTCACGACGAGCATCTGATGCTGCTCTATCAGCCGCAGATCAGCCTCGTCACCGGACGGATGATCGGCGCCGAAGCGCTGGTGCGCTGGAACGACAACGGCAACATCATCGAACCGTCGGCGTTCATCCCGCTGGCGGAAGAGAGCCGCCTGATTCTGCCGCTCGGCGAATGGGTCCTGCGCAATGCATGCAAACAGGCGAAGGCGTGGCAGGACCTCGCAATCTCGCCGATTCGTATGGCGGTGAATCTGTCGGCGCGCCAGTTCCAGCAGCACGACCTGGTGCAGATGGTCAGCCGCGTGCTCGAAGAAACGCGCGTCGATCCGTCCGCGCTCGAGCTGGAGATCACCGAGACGACCGCGATGTCGAACGGCGAAGTGACGGTCGAAGTCCTGCGCGCACTCCGCGCCCTCGGCGTCAGCATCTCCATCGACGATTTCGGGACCGGCTACTCATCGCTCGGATACCTGAAGCGCTTCCCGATCAACGCCGTGAAGATCGATCGCGCATTCGTGCGCGACATCACCAGCGACGAGAACGACGCCGCGATCGTGTCCGCGGTCATCGGCATCGCGCGCAGCATGCGTCTGCGCGTGGTGGCCGAAGGCGTGGAGAGCGAGGACCAGTTTCACTTCCTCCAGCGCCGCCACTGCGACGAAGCGCAGGGCTTCTATTTCAGCCACCCCGTCGAGGCCGCCATCCTGACCGGCGCCCTCGCCTCCGTCCCCCTCTCCCCGCTCGCGGGGAGAGGGGCAGGGGTGAGGGGCGAAGCCTAGTCCCGGCACATCCTTTGCGCATAAGACGAGCGGAGGTTCACGATGAACATGCCCGCCAATCCGCAATGGATCTGGATCGCGCTGGCTGCCGTCGCGGTGTTGGTGGTGATCGGTCTCATCGCGTCGACCGTGCGCCGTCATCGCACGACGCAGCTGCGCGAGCACTTTGGCTCTGAGTACGATCACGCGGTACACACTGCCCGCAACAACCGCACGGCCGCCGAGGAGGCGCTGCTGGCGCGCGCCAATGAGGTCAAACAGTTTGATATTCGTCCGCTGTCCGCATCGGACCGCGACCGCTATCGTTCCGACTGGCAGAGGATCGAAGCACGTTTCGTCGATCGTCCGACGACTGCGGTCGTCGAGGCCGATGAGCTCGTCGCCGATGTGATGCGAGCGCGCGGTTATCCGATCGCCGATTTCGAGAAGCACGCCGAGTATCTGTCGGTGAAGCATCCGCGCGTGGTGGAGCACTATCGCGCCGGACATGCGGTCATCGATGCGCACAGCCGCGGCTCCGCATCGACGGAAGAGCTCCGTCAGGCGATGCTGCACTACCGAGTGCTGTTCGAAAATCTCGTCGGCTTCGGTGGAACAGACGTGGAACAACCGATCAACGCGGCGAGTGAGATTCCCTCGAAATCGGAAGAGCGCGTCGCGTACGGAAGACGAGAAGAGGATCGTTTACGGCGCTGATGCCGCGACCGCTTCTTCTTCATTCGCGTGCTTCACCGGATACCGTCCGGTGAAGCACGCGGTGCAGTAGAGCTGACGCGGATCGTCGCCCTTGCGCACCGCCTCGAGCATCCCGTCCTCGGACAGATATCCGAGCGAGTCCGCTTCGATGTACTCGCGAATCTGCTCGATGGTGTGACTCGATGCGATCAGATCGCGGCGCTGCGGCGTGTCGATGCCGTAGTAGCAGGGGCCATTCGTCGGCGGCGAGGAGATGCGCATGTGCACTTCCTTGGCGCCGTACTGTTTGAGCATGCGCACGATCTTCTTCGACGTGGTGCCGCGCACGAGCGAGTCGTCGATCAGGATCACGCGCTTCCCTTCGACCAGCTCGCGCACCGGGTTCAGCTTGACCTTTACGCCGAAGTTGCGGATGCCCTGCTCCGGCTCGATGAACGTGCGTCCGACGTAGTGATTGCGCACCAGCCCGAACTGGAACGGGATGCCCGACTCACGCGCGTAGCCGAGCGCGGCGAACACGCCGGAGTCCGGCACCGGCACGACGACATCCGCATCGATCGGATGCTCTTTCGCCAGTTGCGCACCGAACCGCTGCCGCACCTCGGCCACGTTGTTGCCGAAGATGACGGAGTCGGGCCGCGCGAAGTAGACGTGCTCGAAGATGCAGCGCGCCTCGCGCTCGCCTGCGAATTGGTGCACCGTGCGCACGCCGCCTTTTTCGATGACCAGCACTTCGCCGGCGCGTACTTCGCGGATGGTTTCGGCACCGATGAGGTCGAAGGCGCATGTCTCGCTGGAGACGGCGAACGAATCATTGAGCTTGCCGAGCACGAGCGGACGGAATCCGTACGGATCGCGCGCCGCGAAGATCTTCGTCGGTGTCAGCAGCACCATCGAATAAGCGCCGCGGCAGTGCGAGAGCGCGTCGACGAACGCCTTCTCGACATCTTTCTCTTTCGACCGCGCGATCAGATGCACGACCACTTCGGTGTCGGAGATCGAGTTGAAGATTGCGCCCTCTGCTTCCAGCCTCGCCCGCAGCTCCTCGCCATTGACGAGATTGCCGTTGTGCGCGACCGCGATCGCCCCTTTGTTCATCGATGCGACGATCGGCTGTGCGTTGCAGAGCATCGAGCCGCCCGCGGTCGAATAGCGAACGTGCCCGATCGCCGTCTCCCCCGGCAGCCTCTTCAGCCGATCCTCGGTGAAGACATCCGCGACGTACCCCATCTCCTTCTCGACGATGATCCGATTCCGCTCCGGATCGGCGACGGCGATCCCCGCGCTCTCCTGCCCCCGGTGCTGCAATGCGTACAGCCCGAGGTACACGAGGTTCGCCGCATCCGTATGGTCGAGGATGCCAAAGACACCGCACTCGTCATGGAACTTGTCGAACATGGGAGACACGATACAACGGGGATGGCAACTGGGAAATTCGGAGGTCAGGGCCACTGCGAGTTACCGCACTGGGTCTGGTTGATGACCGGTATGCCGGCTTCGATGGTACGGAGAAGTTCGTATACTTCGGCAACGTATCTCCCATACGGTTCATCTGTAACTGTAGCGCTGGCTGGAAACTTGTCGCCCGGATGGCTGGGATCGTATTCATCTTGCTTGACATCGGTGACTTCAGCCAGATCATCCAGACGACCATTCGTCAAGTATGCGTACCTGTGAAAGTGATTCTCGTAAGTGCCCGTGCCGCCTTTTTTCGACCCATTATAGAGAAGCACCCATGGGTGTCCGGTGACTTGAACCGGCGTCGAATCCAGGTAGAAAGTGAAATTTGACGGCGCGTTGATCACCAGAAGGGAAATTCTGCACACAGCACGCTGCACACTGCGCGTATCGAGGTCGAATTGACCCTTGTACTGGTAGAGGTTGGCGGCGTGCAAGTCACCCTTCGGCAGATAGAGGGGAATCGCGTTGTCGGGCTTTACTTCGAGGATGGTACTTCGGGAGACGCTAGTGTCGGATAAATGTGGAACATACTCCTGAAAGTTACCCTCTCGTGCGTCGGCGGGCCCGCCGGGGACATTCGTAAATATCGAGCCGAAGTTGGTTCCGTGTGGGGTGCTGTCCGAGGTGTAAAGCGCTCGCGTATGGTCGGGATCATCCACAAAAAGCGCGGCGGTCTTGAAATCCCTGCGGCCAAACCGATCTTCATTGCTGTAAAAGCAAATGAGCCCATGAAAGTAAACCTCGACTTGAGGCATATGCGCTCCTCTCTTTCAACATCATTGATAGCCGTAAACCTGGAATGCAGCCCATTCCCTCATTGATTCGCGCCCGCGATCGTTCAGGAGGTCGAGTTGTGTGAGGCGCAGCGCGATCGCCGGTGACGCCGTCTCTTCAAGATGGCGGTGAAAGGCGATGGAAAACCCGCGGCTTACCGTGTCATCAACATTCCACAACGTGCCCGCCACAGCACTAGCGCCTGCTGTAAGGAATGCGCGCGCGAAACTGCGGATGCTTCCGTGGCCCGAAGCCATTACCGCGGTCTGGCAACCAGCCAGTACAACGATCGGCCTGCGGGGAAGATGCATCACCGCGATATCACGAACGTACAGAAGATCCTGTTCGCCGGATTGCGCAGCAAGCGGGATGACCGACGTAGAGGTGTTGCGTCCGACGATTGCGTGCAGCGCGAAGTGAACAATGTCCGCGTCAGGGAGTCCGGTCAACACCGCGCGCCGCGTGGCATTTGTATCGGCGAGAGAAATGCTGCCCCGATAATGCCGCGCAACCATTCGCTCCTCGCTGCGCGCAGCAGGCAATCTATCCAGTTTGCCGAATCTCGATTGGTCGATTGCAGGATCAGCGACACCAAGGAAATGCGTGCGATCGCTGCGTGCCGGAACGGAACGTATGGCCCATGCGTGCAGTGCGGGTGTTACGAGAATCGTATGGTCTTCGACGACGTAGCGACCGGTCGCGGGATCAATGAGCGCAGCAAACGGTACCCCGGCCATCGGATCATCAGCGACGATGACGATGCTGTCACTCCAGTCGCGCGAGGCTTCCGCAAAGAGCGACTCGTACAGCGCCTGGGCATACGCGACCCGGCTCGGTTCGCCACTTATGAGTGCCGAAACGAGAGCGTCTCGTTTCGCGGCGATGGCCTGACGTCCAATGGGGAGGCTCGTCGTGCGTCGGCCTCTTTCGGTCATGATGGTGAGAACCGTCTCGTTGTCGAGAGTGATGAAATTGAGGATCGTCGTACCGCGGGGTGGAGTGATCGATATTGTTCTTACATTGCGATACGCCGGTCCCAGGGCGTGAGCGCGTACCCGCTCCGCAAACAGGTTCAATCGGTCGTAATCGTGCAGCAGCGCAGCCTGCTCCATTGCATCAGCGAAGATTCGGTCGTCATCGCCGATGAAGCTGTCCACGAGCGAGGGATCGCGGTCCAGCGAGCCTCTTTGCTCGTCGAGCAGATTCACTGCGCGATCGAAGTCGCCAGTGGCGGCTGCTTCGTCGCCAAGCGAACGGAGAACACGAGCACGTGCTGCGTATGCTGCAGGAAGGCGATATGGAAAGGACTGGCCACGATAATCAATTGCAGCGTTCAACAGTCCTAAGGCGCGGTGAGGATCTGTCGTCGAAGTGATCTCCGCCTCAATGAATCCGATTTCGTCGAGGACACGTGCGCGCGTCCGGTCGTCCGGGATTGCGCCTGCAGCGGCATGTGCCTGGCCGAGTGTGGCCCTTGTATACGGTTTTCCGGCCTTTGCCCTTGCATAGGCAGCCAGAGCGAGCGCTTCAGCGCGAACCGGCGGTGACGATACCGGGAGTCGTACGACTTCATCGGCGAACGCGGCAGCAATATCCCACTGTTGTTCCACGCGTTGATCGTAAACCGCGTTCATGAGCGCGGACTCCATGATGCGGGGATGCCCGGATACCGATGCCGCCGCAAAGAGCTCGCCGCGTATCCGCCATGCATCTTTTGTCCGGCCGAGCTCCGTCAGCACGGCAAGGAGGCTCGCCCGTGTTCTGGCAACATTGTCCGTTTCGCTCAGCGCTTCGTAGTCGCGCTGCGCTTCCTGAATTTCGGAAAATGCTTCGTAAATGCGGCCATTCTGACCCAGCCCAAGCGCGCGGACTGCGTGCGCATCGGCTGTCAGAGCTTTGTACTTGTCAGCGCCGCGCTTCGTGATGTCCGCCGTCAAAGCGATGGCTTCGTCTGCATTTCCGCTGTCGGCGGTCACATTCGCAAGGGATTCCATCGCTGCGAGAGCCATGGGCGATCTACCGCGAAAGAGGCGCTCCGCCTCGGCCAGAGCGACCGCGGCTTCCTGCAGCTTGTGTTGGCTGTACAGCTTTCGGCCCTGCAGATACGCAATCTGCGCCCGTGCTACAGATTCCTGATCGTCGCCGCGAAGCAGGTCAATCGCCGATACCGCGTCGATCAGCAGGCACTCTCCGGATGTTTGTTGAAGGGCATTCCCGATACACCGGGCGAGGAGTAGATTGCGTACGGCTGCAGGCTGATTGATCAAATAGTCACTGGCCCAGTTCGAAAGGTAGACGCCTTCACCCCATCGGCGTGCCTGTTCCGGAAAGTCTGCAACGATCTTCAAGCCGCCGCTGGCCGAATCGTCGACACATTCTCTTTCGAGTTGCGGCATGGCGCGGTCCCACGCGCTGCTCCTGGTTTGGCGCGTTAGTCGACCGATTCGTTGTCTTACCTCCTCGGCCCACGCTGACGTTCCGTCGAGCACAAGATAGCGCCCATACGCATCAATTGCAGACGGTATGAGGTGCAACGCTGCAAGAGCCAGTGCCCGGTTGAACTGCGCCGGCGCGTAGTTGGGATCGATATCCAGCGCGTGCACGGCGGCACCGAGCGACGATGCAAGCAGTTCAGGATCTTCTGTCTTTCCGAGTTGGAATCGCGCCGCTGCGAGATCGTTCCACACGGTCGGATCAGATGACTGTGCAGCACGTTGTTCGAGAAGCGCCACCGCACGCTCAGATTGGCCGGCCGCCAGAAACGCTAGGCCTCTCACGTGGGGATCGGCACTGGTTGATATGACGGCAAGGGCTGAATGGCGTGCTATCGGCAGAAACGACTGCTGTCGGCGGAACGGCGAATATCGCGCGTCGGACAGGCGTGCCTCGAACGGCCGTTGATCTGAGTCGTACAGGCCTTCGGAAAAAACGCCCGAAGGCGACGGCAATCGGTGCGACATCGCCGTAGCTGCGATGGTCGCAGCCGCAAGCAAAATGAGCCAATAGCGCCGTCGCCCGTCGCACATGAGCAGAAGAATCGTCTTGGTTGTTGAGACGCCAGTTTACAGCGGTCGCGCCATTTCGAACTGTTTTGCCGTCCTTACCGCCCCACATCTCTCGAGAAACGCCACAATTCCTTCATTCCTGTCGTCGATGTTCACAAGTCGCAAAGGCTTGTTCGCGCGCGTTGCGGCCGCATTGAGCAAACGCGTGCCGAGGCCTTGCCGGCGCGCGTGGGGAGCGACGGCGAGCAGAGGCACGTCGCCGGTGCGGGGGAACAGGACGGCGGCGCCGTCATCGTTGCCGAGGACGACGTATGTGTCGCGGGCGCGGCGGAGGGAGGGGACGTCGTTCTGCCACGACGGCTCCACATCGCACCAGGAGCGGATGAGATCGAGGTCGGGGTTGGCGAGCTCGGTGATGCGGGTCGGGGTGGAAGAAGCAAAGGTCCACACCTGGAATGGGCGGGTGTGCTGGAAGCCGAGCGACTCGTAGAGCGCGACGGCGGCGGGATTGTTTTGCAGGACCTCGAGGATATAGGTCCGCGGGGCGAGCAGGGAGAATGACAACTCCATTGTCATTCGGCCGATGCCGCGACGGCGATGCGACGGGATTACGGTGGTGCCGGAGTCGTATGCGCGGTTGCCGTCGACGCAATTGAGCGTGAAGCCCACGAGGCGCGAATCATCGAACGTGCCGGCGGAGAGCTCGGGCACCCAGCCGCGCCGGGTGAGCATTTCGAGCAGCGCTTCGCGCGACGGCTGCAAGGGCACGACGTAATCGCTGAACCCGAGGGTGAAGCACTCGAAGATTTCGTCGAACGAAACACCGGTCAACGGGCGGGCCTTCAATGCGCCATCACCTCCGGCGCCTCTTCGCCGACGCCGCGGATCACGTCATCGATCGAGTCGCCGCCGAGGAGCAGGGCGAAGGCGGTGCGCCAGATGCGCGCGAGCTCGGGCGTCGACGTGCGGATGAGCGGCATGCCGTTGCGTTGGATCAGAAACGCGGCGTTCGTCGTCTTGCCGATCATGCGCGCCGGGATGCCGAACGCGGACGCGCGCGCGAGCACCGCATCGGTGCGGTCGTTCGTGCACGCCACGATCGCGCGTCCCTGCGATTCGCCGAAGAGCAGCGCGATCGGATCGAGGTCGCCCGCGTAGTTCGACAGATCGAGATCGACGCCGAAGCCGTTCATCGACGATTCCGCGAGCGCGATGGCCAGTCCGCCGTTCGCGAGATCGTGCGCGGTGCGGATCAGGCGATTGTCGTGTAGCGCGAGCAGCAGCTCGACGAGCTTCCGCTCCGCATCGAGATCGACGCGCGGCGATTTCGCAAGCGAATCGGGCAGGTACATCTGCTGCCATTCCGATCCGCCGAGCTCGTCGTGCGTTGTGCCGAGGATGATCACGTCGAGGTTCGCGGCATCGAAGTGCATGCCGCAGCCCGAATCCTCGCGATCGAGGATGCCGACCATGCCGACCGTCGGCGTCGGATGCACCGCGCGGCCCTCGGTCTCGTTGTAGAACGACACGTTGCCGGAGACGACCGGCGTGTCGAGTGCGCGGCACGCATCGCTGATTCCGCGGATGCACTCCGCGAATTGCCACATGATCTCCGGCCGTTCGGGCGAGCCGAAGTTGAGGCAGTCGGTGATCGCGACCGGACGCGCGCCGCTCGCCGCGATGTTGCGCGCGGCTTCCGCAACCGCCTGCTTGCCGCCCTCGTACGGATCGAGGAAGCAGTACATCGGATTGACGTCCGAGGTCATCGCGAGCGCGCGGCCGGTGCCCTTCACGCGCACGATCGCCGCGTCGCGCTGCTCCGGCGCCGCGATGGTATTCGTGCGGACCGTCGTGTCGTACTGCTCGTAGATCCAGTGCTTCGAGCAGAGATTCGGCGAGGCGACGAGTCGCATCAGCTGTTCGGTGAAATCGGCATCGTCAACACGTTGACGATCGAGCGTTTCGGCAATCGTGTGCGACGGAGGAATCGTCGGACGCGAGTACACGGGCGCTTCCGTCGAAATCGGCTCGACCGGGATCGCGCCGACTTCGTCTTCGCCCCAGAACAGCCGCACGAACCCATCGTCCGTGACTTCGCCGACGACGGCCGCGTTGAGGTCCCACTTCTCGAACACGCGGACCACTTCGTCCTCGCGTCCGCGCTTGGCCACGATCAGCATCCGCTCCTGCGATTCGCTCAGCATGATCTCGTACGGCGTCATGCCCGACTCCCGCACCGGCACGCGATCGAGGTACATGCGTACGCCGGTACCGGCGCGTCCGGCCATCTCGAACGACGACGACGTGAGACCCGCGGCGCCCATGTCCTGGATGCCGACGATGGCGTCCGTTTCCATGATCTCGAGACACGCTTCGAGCAGCAGTTTTTCGGTGAATGGATCGCCGACCTGCACGGTCGGGCGCTTCTCTTCCGAGGCTTCGTCGAATTCGGCGGAGGCCATCGTGGCGCCGTGAATGCCGTCGCGGCCGGTCTTCGATCCGACATAGATCACCGGATTGCCGACGCCGCTCGCGGTGCCTTTGAAGATGCGGTCGCGCGTGGTGACGCCGAGGGCGAAGACGTTGACGAGGATGTTGCCGTTGTATGAGCGATGGAAGGACGTTTCGCCGCCGATGGTCGGGATG
>DATEZA010000357.1:0-11879 GCA_035255945.1 Thermoanaerobaculia bacterium | reverse complement strand
GCCATCTCCCGCAGGAACAGAACGCAAAGACGGAGATGCATCACTACGAAGGGACGGAAACGCGCAACTACGCGTCGTACAACCCGCAGGTCATCCGCACCGATGCCTTCATGCTCGGCGTCAACTCGCCGATCAAAGGCTCGAAGCTCGCGCCGGTGCGCTCGTCGAGCGCGCTGGTGTTGAGCTCGACGAATCAACAGCGTCAGCGGATCTACATCCAGCAGCCGCCGATCTCCTCGCCCGGATTCAGTTCGCAGGCGTTCAATCCGCACGTGCCGCACACGGTGCGCGCCCGCGAGACGCAATCGTGTTCGAGCTGTCACGTGTCGAACGCGAACGACAACAACGCCTGGCTCGCACAGCTGATGTTGCAAGGCACGGACTTCGTGAACCTCGTCGGCCGCTATGCATGGGTCGCGGAAGGCGAGCACGGATTTGAGGCGGTCGCGGTCACCGAGTGGGATGAACCGCAGGCGGTGATCGGCTCGTCGCTGCATCGCATCGTCTATCCCGACTACTTCGCCGCGCACGAAAAGAACGGCGGCGAATTGCAGATCGCGCATCACCATCACGGCAACGCGCGCAGCATCCAGCTCCGCGGCGAATACCTCTTCACCGCGAACGGCGAAGAAGGGTTCGAGGTCTACGACGCCGCCGAAGTGGACAACAAGGATTTCTCCGAGCGCGTCACGTCCGCGCCGGTGTCGCCGGTCGGCCAGCGCACGTTCGTGAAGACGAAGTTCGCCACCGCCGTCGCACTGCCGACGACGATGCCAGTCGATCCCACGCGCAAATCGGCACTCATTCCCGAGAACCAGGAAACGCCGCTCCATCCGCTCTACCGATACGCGTACATCTCCGATCGCGAGGAAGGCTTGATCGTCGTCGACGTCACCACGCTCGTCGATGCGAACCCGTCGAACAACTTCCTCGAGCGCGCGCTGACGTTCAATCCCGATCACCTGCTCGACGGCGCGGAAACGCTGACCGTCGCCGGCCGCTGGCTGCTCCTAGGTTGCAAACGCGGCCTGGTGATCCTCGACATCGACGTCCCCCTCCACCCGCGCGTCGTCTGGAGTGCGGCGGCCATGCCGCCGCTCGAATCGACCGCGGCCATGCCGCGGTCGCGCGACGGCATGGCCGTCGCGCCGGGAAGCAGCGGTGGCATGGCCACCGCACTCCATGACATCACCTCCATCGCCGTGCAGTTCCGTTATGCATTCGTCACCGATGCAACCGGCCTGCACTCGATCGACATCACCGACCCCGCACACCCACGCATCGCGAGCTCCATCGCCATCGCAGGCGCCAACAGCGTCTACGTCGCGCGGACGTACGCCTACGTCGCCGCGGGCAAAAACGGCGTCGTGATCGTCGACGTAGAAAACCCGGAGCAGCTGCACATCGATCAAACCTTCCCGACCAAAGACGCGCGCGATGTCAAAGTCGCATCGACGAATGCATCGACATTCGCGTACGTCGCGGACGGCGACGACGGCTTCAAGGTGCTGCAGCTCCTCTCGCCCGAGTGGACTCCTGCCTACGCGGGGTTCAGTCCAAGACCGGAGCCGCGACTGATCGCGCATCGCAAGACCGCCGGTCCCGCCCTCGCGATCTCGAAAGGCCTCGATCGCGACCGCGCGGTCGACGAAAGCGGCAACCAGGTCTCGATCTTCAACCGCCTCGGCGCGCGTCCGATGACGCTCCCCGAAATGCAGCGGCTCTACCTTCGCGACGGCAAGGTCTACACGGTGAGTGATGAGGTGACGAAATGAATCCTCGGACAGCAGACAGCAGACAGCAGACAGCAGGAAAACCCCGGCGGAGGCCCGCTATCCGCTGTCTGCTGTCCGCTGTCTCGATGCTCCTCGCGACCATCGCCGCTGCCCAGGAACCGAACAACTCAACAACCGAACAACCGGGTCACTACATCGGCGTCGCCTCCTGCGCCAACTCCGGCTGCCACGGCGCCACCACTCCGCTGCAGGCCACGCGCATCCGTCAGAACGAATACTTCACCTGGCTGCACTCCGACCGTCACGCCGGCGCGTACAACGTGCTCTTCAACAACCTCTCCGCGCGCATCGCGAAGAACATGCATCTCGGGAAGAAGGCGTATCAGGAAAAACTCTGTCTCGATTGCCACTCGACGAACGTCGCGCCGGAGCTGATCTCCGGCCGCATCGACATCGAGGACGGCGTGCAGTGCGAGACGTGTCACGGTCCGGCGAGCGGCTGGCGCGCGGAGCACGCGCAGCAGGGGTGGACGCACGCCCAATCCGTCGAGCGCGGCATGATCGACATGCGCGACACGCGCGTTCGCGGACACCTCTGCAACTCGTGTCACGTCGGCCACGACACGAAAGACGTCGATCACGATCTGATCGCGTCGGGACATCCGTTCCTGGCCTTCGAGCTCGACAACTACACCGAGACCATGCCGCCGCACTGGAACCCGAACGACACGCACGGCGTGCCGGCGTGGGCGGCCGGCCAGGCGATGGCGTTTCGCGATTCGATGACCAACCTCGCGCGCCACGCGCGCGGCGAGAAGTGGCCCGAGTTCTCCGACATGAGCTGCTACAACTGCCATCACGCCCTCAAGACGAGCGGATGGCGGCAGGAGCGCGGCTGGCCGGGACGTCCCGGACTGCCCGCATGGAGTCCGCAGCGCTGGGCCGTGCTGCGGCTGATCGTCCCCGCGTCCGATCGCGCCTCGCTCGACGAAGCCGTCGCGCGCGTCGCAGCGAATGTCAGCCGCATGTCGCGCGACGCCGCACCCGCCGCGGAAGATGCCCGCAAATTGATCGAGTCCTCGATCCCGAAGATCTACGCACGCACCTGGACCGCCGACGACGTTCGCCCCATGATCGTCGCCCTCACCTCGGAACGCGACACCGACGTCCACGCCGCCGAGCAACGCGCACTCGCGCTGCAATCGCTTGCAGCAGTCCTCACCCGCCGCGATCACAAGCTCGCCGCCGGTCCGTTGATGAAAGCGATCGACGCGCTCTTCGCGGACCTCAAAAATCGCGACGACTACGATCCCGCCCGTTTCGGCGCAAAGCTCGACGCCGTGCGGGCTGCGCTCTAGGAGCGCGGGCGTCCCGCCCGCAGCGATCGGGCGTCTCGCCCGGTCGCCGGTTTTAGTCGCCGAGCGGGACGCTCGGCGACTGCGGGCCGGAGGCCCGCGCTCCTACCGCTGTAACTCGATCGTCCCGTTCCGTACGCGCTCTTCCTCGTCCGCCGTCGCGCACTCGACGGTGAACGAGCCGTGCTTCGGATCGACCGACGCGTTCAAGCGCTTCTCCCACGAATCGGGCGTCCCTTCCGCTTCGAAGACCCATACAAAGTGCGAGATCTCGCGATGGGCGACCTCGTTGCGCTCGATCGCACCCTGCGCATACTCCGGATCGGTCCCCGGCACTTGCGTGTAATGCGCTTTCAATAGAACGACAGCCATGGCCATGATGATGATTGATTTCCGCATGCAATGCGGTGCTGAAGAACTGCGGGAAGCAGTTCAGGTGGAGGGGCGGAAGAATACCTCGTCCCCCTCTCCCCGCGCAACGCGGGGAGAGGGGCCAGGGGTGAGGGGCACAACTCACTTATCGTTGAACAGCTCCACGAACTCGTACACGTAATTCCCCGTCCCCAGCGTGTCCGAAAACTCGCTGATGAACGCCCCGCGTCCGCAGGTCGCAAGTCCGCCCGTGCCCGGCGTCGCGGAGCTCCACGTCACGTGGCTCCACGAGCTGAGCGTGCCGATCGCGCCGCATGTTGCGCGCTGGAACGAGAAGCCGCCCGCCGAATCCATCGCCGGCGTCGTCCCTTCGATCAGCGTGCCGGACGAATTGCGCAGCGTGTACGTCTCGCTGCCGTTGATCTGCGGCATGGTGTCCGCCGAATTGATGTAGATGACGTTCGCCGCGAGCGTGCGTCCCCAGAACGTCTGGAACGCCGACTTCGTCGCGTTGCGCGCGATGATCAGATAGCCCTTCGACGGAATCGTCGTACCGGTGGGGATCGTGTACGTCAGCGTCGCGTTGGCCTGCGTCAGCGTCCAGCCGCCGACATTCACCGGCACGCCGTTGCTGACCGTCACGCTCACCGCCGGCGACGTCCCGGCGTTCAACGCCGCGTCGTACGCCTTCGAGGTCAGCGAATGCGATCCGTTCGTCGTACCGGTCGTGTTCCACGACCACGAGTACGGCGACGTCGTATCGGTCGCTTGCAGCGCGCCGTCGAGATAGAACTCCACCTTCGTCACGCCGACGTTGTCCGATGCGGATGCACTCACCGTCGTCGTGCCGGACACCGTCGCACCAGCGGCCGGCGCGGTGATCGACGTCGTTGGCAGGACTGTGTCGCCGCCACCGCCGCCCGTGTCATCGATCGTGAAGCTGCGTGGCAGTCCCGCCGCGACGAGCTCATTCGGTCCCTGATGCACGGCGCCGTCCGCGGAGACGGTGAACGTCGCCAGGCCGTCCGTCGTGACCTTGATGTTGCCCACGCAATATCCGGAATGACTCATCAGCGTCGATCCGGGGTTCCCTTCTTCCGTCTGCAGCACCAGTTGCGCCGGCGGCGCGGTGACGCACGACGTCGAGGCGCCGAGGAGGACGTGATCGACGACATCGATGCGGGGAAGGTCCCAGCCCGTGCTCTCGCCGGCGCCGACGCCGATGATCGCCACCGCCGGTTGCGCCTTGTTGAAGTACGTCGGATTCGAGCTGCTCTCGCTGCCGTGGTGATTGACGTGCATCACGTCGATGCCGCCCGCGCTGATCAGCGGATTCGCGCCGCCGGGCGAGATCGCGTTGATCACCGACGTCTCGACATCGAGCTGCGCCGTCGAGCGGCCGGTGCATGAGTCCGATCCGCCGCCCATGTCGCTGGCCCAGATGTAATCGAAGCCGCCGTACTTGATCAGCAGCGCGATAGAGCGATCGTTCTCGTCGGTGACCGCGACCGAGCCGCCGCCGATGATCGAGCCGTTGCGCGCGATGCAGGTGAGCGTCGCGCCATTGCCGAGCTGGATCACCGTTCCGACCGGCATCGCGATCGGTGCGCCCGCGGTGGTCGACGCCGACGCGGCGTTCCATCCATCCGCGCATGACGAGGAGTACGACGAGCCGTTGTAGTACTGCCTGACGTGCACGTTGTAGCCGGCGTTGATCACTTCATCGAGGCCGCCGATGTGATCGCAATGCTGATGGCCGCCGATGATGTAATCGAGTCCGTTCGCCGGCTGCACGCCGATCGATTTGAGATACGGCACGACGTACTGCGTGCCCATCCCCGTGTTGCCGCCCTCCAGCAGGACGGTGACGCCCGTCGGTCCTTTGACGAACACGGAACCGCCCCAGCCGACATCGATGTAGTGGATCTCCAGGTTCTGCGCAAACACCGGAACTGCGATGAACAACCCCACCAGGGACAGGAATCGCACGAGTCTCATTCAGTCCTCTCCTGATTGTTTGTGTTGGGGAGACAGCGACAGCGGTGAGCTTTGGGGAGCGCGAGGGTAGTGTAAGGGAAGAGATAGAGAAATAAAGAAATAGAAGGAGAGCCGCCGAAGTGCCGCGGCCTATTTCACCGGCGGCACGATCGCCACGCCCTTGCACAACGCGCTTCGATCCTCGTCGACCTGGTCGCAGATGCAACGGCCGACATTCGCGAGGAACATGGCGTTCTCGCCGGCGATGTGTTTCTGAAACTGTTCAAGTCCTGCCAGGATTTGCTCCGACTGCTGGACGACGCTGCCCTCGACCCGCGGCACCTCGGGTTGCAACTCCGCGAGCATGTCGTGCGCGCGCGCCAGCCGATCGGTCTCGGACGGATGCGTGCTGTTCGCGCTCAGCGGCAGCGTGATTCGTCCCTCTGTTGTCTGCTCGATGTCGCAGAGCACTCCGCGCGCGATCGCGCGCAGCGCTTTCTCGTCGGTAGTCGAAAAATCGCCGTCGAGAATCCGCGCCGGCAGCGGAGCGTCCTCACGGAGCTCCCGCAGCCATCGATGAGCGGACATCGCTGCGCGCTCGAGACTCATCGCGTTTTGCGAGATCGCGGCGCCTTCGAGCGATGCAAGGTCGCGATACGGCGAGCGTTGGACGAGATCGCGCAAAATCAGCAGCGCCTCCTGATCCGCGCGCTCTTCCTGTTTGCGGTCCGCCAGACGACTGGCGTCGGCGGTCTCACACATTTGATAGAGGAGGCGGCGTTTCTCGCTCGCCGGACGGGAGAGATCGATCACCCGCGACGCCGCATTGAAGTGACTGCGATCGGAGTGAACGATGTGCGACAACTCGTGCGCGAAGATGTAGGCGATCGCGGCGCTCGGCTTGCTGTTCCACTGCTCCTTCGATCCGATGCGCAGCATCTCCTCTCCCGAACAGCGGATCAGCGCCGGATCCGAGGAGACGGCCTGACAGAGCCCGCGGATGCTGAGCTCATCGAACGTGCGCGGAAACGGCGGCTCCTCGTCTTCCATCGGACAGCCGTCCTCGTCCGCCATCCCGACCGGCATGTCGCCGACCATTTGCAGCGAGAGCACACCCGGCGCCGGTGTCTCGGGATTGATGGCGATCGTGGCTGGAACCGCAAACTTCCGACGCTTCGCTGCCTCGAGCACGTGCTGCAGCGTCTTCCTGACGATCGGCTCCGTGCGGCGATCGAGGCGGCACGCGGGGAGCGTCAGCGGATTCACGCTCGCCGCCGGTTTGGACGGCGGATCGGGACGATGATCCATCGGCGGGAGGTAGACGACCACCGGCCCGCACGCCGTCTTCAGCGCCGGCCAGCGTTCGTATGCGTAGCGAAGGAATTGCCGCGTCGCGAGATCGGCGAGCTCGAACGCGGCACGATAGCCGTTGCGCTTCCACTGCTCGATCCGTTTCTTCCCCGAGGGCATGTCGTCGGAATCCTTCGCCAGCGCAGCGTGCGTCGGCCCGCTCGCCGCGCATCGCTTGGGGTAGTCCCACCACACGCGTCCGCTGACGAGCCCCTGTTTCGCCAGCGCGAGGACCTGCTTGCGACCGTCGGGGGTCCAGACTGGAATGACCAGCGTCTCGTCGAACGCGCTGCCTTTCTTCGCCATCAGCTCGACGTAATTCGAATGCGAATAGAAGTCCTGAATCCCGTGCAACGCGCGTCCCAGGAGCACGACCGCGACCGTGAGGTCCCGGCTGTCCGCATGCTGCGGCAAGTCGAGGACGTCGAGGTCGTGCTCGAGCTCTTCGATATATCGGAGTGAGCCTTTGAACGAGCAGTTGTCGAAGTGCGCGTTGGAATCGATCTGCAGGACGATATCCTGCCGCCATTGGGCGGCCGCCAACGTCTCCGAGCACTGCTTCGCCACGCCCACCAGCGTGACGTGAGCGGACGTTTTGAATGGCGGCGACTCGCCCGGCGCGACCCATTCCTGCCGCTCCTCGATTTTGTCGAGACCCGGAAAGTCCGGCGGCGCCGGCGGCTTGTCCTGCGCCGACAGCAGGAGCAGCGCCAGGGATGAGAGGACAATCGTTCTGTAAGTCGGAAGCACGTTCCGCAATTCTCTACGCATCGAGCATCTTTCTCACAATCATCAACTGCCCGAGGTGATACGCATTGTGATCGGCGGCGAGCAGGAGCTCGCGGAGCACCGTCTGGCCGGTGCCGTGCGCGATCGGCGCGTGCAGATCGAGCGACTCGTCGCGGGCGAGATCCGCCAGTCCCTTCAGATCGCGGCGGAATCCTTCAACACTCTCGTTCCACGCCTCATCATCGGGCGGCGCTTCCGACGACGGCCAGTAGCCCTGCGGAAAATCGGGAGACACATGTTTCGGATCGCGCGTGAACTCGAGGATGTCCCACTGCGCGAGGCGCAGATGTTCGAGCAGCTGCCACGCCGTATGCGGCGAGCCGTCCGGACGCTTCCCGCGCAACTCGCGCGGAAAGTCCTTCACCGCGTCGGCGAAGCTGATGTGCGCTTGATTGGACTCGAGCAGCTCGAGCAGGTGATCGCGAAGAGATTTGTCGTTGTTCATTTGTTCCTCCGGCCGTGAAACTCGGCCTCCAGTCTCCACGTTTCTCCATCGTTGTTGAGCGCTTCGCCGAGCCAGCGGAACGAATCGTCGGTGATCTCGATGAAGCGCCAGCGGATCGTCGTGCCGTCGGCGTGCCGTCCGATCTGCACCAGCTCGTCGCCCACACGGCGCCCGATCAGCTCATCGCGCCAGCCTCGGACCGGATTCCACCACGTCACGCGCCACGCCTGAATCGACGCGTCCCAGACGCGAATGGTCGTGCCGTACGTCCGCGACACCTCATCCACTTCGTACCGCCAGACATCCTGCATCGCGCGCCCTTCGAGCACCCACCCGAAATGCGCCGAGCCTTTGATCGCGCGGCTGCGCACGTCCTGCATGTAGTACACGACCGTGAGCTCCCAGTCCCCCACGAGCCATCCATAAACATCCTCCTCGGGCGGGATCTCCGGATTGCGCCCCGCTGCGGAAAGTGCTTGCAACATCGTCATGATTCGGCCTCCTGAAAGCGTGTTATATCGATCGGGACGGAGTCGAATCTTGGCGAAAATTGCGGTCGAGCTCGAGCGCGCGCTGCATGCGCGGCGCATCACCGGCGAGCCGGGATGCGCGACCGGCACCACGCTCGCCGAGGGCGACGGCTGGCGCGTCACGGACGTGATCTGCACCTCCGGTCCGGACGATCGTCCGTTCGAAGAGCGGCACTCTTCCGCCTCGATCTCGATCGTCGCCGCCGGCTCCTTCGAATACCGCTCGCACTCCCCCGCCGATCTCCTCACACCCGGCTCGTTCCTCCTCGGCACTCCCGATCAGCTCTACCAGTGCGCGCACCATCACGCATCAGGCGATCGCTGCATCGCGTTCCAGTTCGCGCCCGAATTCTTCGAAACGATCGTCGAATCGCCGCCAAGATTCCGCGCGCAGCGATTGCCTCCATTGCGCGAAGCCGCCCCCCTAGTCGCCCGCGCCTTCGCCGGGCTGGCCATGGAGCGCGGGCGTCCCGCCCGCAGTCGCCGAGCGTCTCGCTCGGCGACAATCGGTGCGCACGACCCCCCCTGGGAAGAGCTAGCCCTCGAAATCGCCGCCAAAGCGATACACCTCGCGAACGACATCAACCTCGATCACCACCACCCGCCCCCCACCGCCGTCGCGCGCGTGACCCAAGCCGTGCGCACGCTGGAAGAATCCCCCGCATCACTCCGCGAGCTCGCAAACCACGCGCGCCTCAGTCCCTACCACTTCCTCCGCACCTTCACGCGCATTACCGGCGTGACGCCCCACCAGTTCGCGCTGCGCATGCGTCTGCGCGATGCCGCCGTGCGGCTCGCCACCGACGACGCGCGCGTGATCGACGTCGCGTTCGATTCGGGATTTGGCGACGTGTCGAATTTCAATCGCGCATTCCGCGCGGAGTTCGGCGTCAGTCCGCGCGCTTACCGCAACGTCCTCACGACCACTGCAGGTCCCACGAGCAGTCGCGCGCGCCGCGCGTGAGGCATTCGTCGTGCGTGATCCGCACGTTCTTCGCGCCGGTCATCTCGCTCAGCCGCACGAACCAGCCCGTCAGCCGCGCGCAATGCGACGGCTCCGAAGCGAAATCGCGCAGACGGATCCGCGCGCTGGTCGGCGTCTGATTCTCGACCAGCATCTTTCCGGTGTTGTGCACCGAGCTCCACGCGTTCGACGCTTTCGACAGCAGCGCATTCGGCGTCAGCACCACCACGAGAAAACGATAGAGCCCGACCGAGTCCGTGACCTCCGCCATTCCGGCGCGGCGTCCGAATGATTCGAGCGGCTCGCCTTTCGCCTTCGCCGCGACGTCGGTCAGTCGATTGAGCAGCGTCTCCGGCACGTGCGCGGACGGCAGCACGCGCGAAGCGAGCATCGTCCGATCCTCGGCCGGCAGTTCCGCAACCGCAGCTTCGAATTGCGCCGCCGTCAGATCGGCCTTGATGAACTTGAGCAGACTGTTGAGGATCGTCCCCTTCGTCGTTGCCACTTCACCCATTGCCGTACGATACGCGCGTCCATGAGGGTTCTCTACTCCTACGTCCGCCAGCAGTGGCGCGCGTTCGCCGTCACGTTCGTCATCGCGTCGATCGCGCGGCTGCTGATGCTCGTCGATCCGCAGATCCTGCGGCTGATCATCGACCGCTACGTGCTGAAAGTCGGCACGATGCCGCGCGAGCAGTTCTATCGCGGCGTGCTGATTCTGATCGGCGCGTCGGTCGCGATCGGGATGCTGGCGCGCCTCTTCCGCACCATGCAGGAGTACGAGATCGAGCTGATCTCGCGCCGCGTCGGCGCGCGGCTCTACGCGAAATCGATCGCGCATTCGCTGCTCCTCCCGTTTCGCGAATACGAGACGAAGCGCTCCGGCGAAATGCTGCAAATCATCCAGCGCGCGCGCCTCGATGCGGAGAGCGGCATCAGCGGCGCCGTCCGCCTCTACCTCGGTTTCGTCGCCGTCGCCGCAGTAACGATCTACGCATTCACACTCCATCCACTCCTCGGTTTCATGCATCTGATCGGACTGCCGCTGATCGGCATATTGATGCTGGTCATCAGCGTGCCGATCCGCAAACGGCAGCGCCGCATCGCGATCGACACGGCGTCGCTCACCGGCTCGGTCACCGAAGCGATTCGCAACGTGGAGACGCTGAAAAGTCTCGGCGCGGAGACGCAGGAGATCGGACGACTGCACGACATCAACAACTCGATCCTCGGTCTCGAAACGGAGAAGCTGCGGCTCATTCGCCGCTTCACGTTCCTCGAAAGCATGCTGTTCCACGCCACGCGCACCGCGTTTCTGGCGGCCGAGGTGTGGCTCGTTTACAACCACGGGATCACGACGGGCGAGTTTCTTTCGCTCTTCCTTTACACGAGCATCATCTTCGCGCCGCTGACCGAAGCCGGAGCGGCGGTGGCGCGGTACCAGGAGGCGCGCGCGTCGTTCGACACGCTCGACACGGTGCTCGATCTGCCGAAGGAAGAGCGCGGAGGCGGCGAAGGCTTCGAGCCGATCACGAACATCCGATTCGATGGCGTGACGCTGTCGTACGCGGCCGCGCACGGCGACGCGCTGCGCGACATCAGCGTCGAGCTGCCCGCAGGCCGCACGATCGCGTTCACCGGTCCGTCGGGCGCGGGCAAGTCATCGCTGGTGAAGCTGCTCGTCGCGCTCTACACGCCGAACGAAGGCGCGCTGCTCGTGAACGGTCGCGACCTGCGCGAGATCGATCTCGATGCGTACCGCGCACGCATCGGACTGGTCACGCAGGAGACGCAGCTCTTCGCCGGCACGCTGCGCGCGAACCTGCAATTCAGCCGTCCCGATGCGAGCGACGCGGAGTGCCTCGTCGCACTCGAGCAGGCCGCCGCAAGCGTGCTCCTGGAGCGCGGCCACGAAGGCCTCGACGCGCTGATCGGCGAAGGCGGCCTGAAGCTCTCCGGCGGCGAACGCCAACGCATCGCGATCGCGCGCGCGCTCCTCCGCGACCCCGACGTGCTCGTATTCGATGAGCCGACGAGCAGCCTCGATGCGATGACCGAACGCGCAGTGACGGAGACGATCCGCAGCCTCTCGACCTCCCGCCGCCTGACCATCCTCGTGACGCATCGCCTCTCGACGATCACACACGCCGACTGCATTCACGTGCTGCGCGGCGGCATGGTGGAGGAGTCGGGGACGTCGGAAGAGCTGCTCGCGAATGGCGGATTGTTCGCACAGTTGTGGCACGAACAGATGGGAACGTGAGGGAACGACCGGGAGGCCTCCGGCGGGCGGGCGCGGCCCGCTGCGTTTGTTGGCCTAGCCTGAACGCACGCCTGTCGCGCTAACCGTGTTTTACGCGA
>DATEZA010000356.1:0-24923 GCA_035255945.1 Thermoanaerobaculia bacterium | reverse complement strand
GGCACGCGCGTCTATCACCTCAACATCGGCCAGCCGGACATCGAGACGCCGCTTCCGATCCGCAGCCGCCTCGCGCAGATCACCGAGCGCGTGATCGAGTACTCGCCGTCGACCGGCACGCCCGATTACCTCCGCTCGCTGCAGCGCTACTACGAGCGCCGCGTCGGCGTCTCGCTCGAAACGAACCAGATCCTCGCCACGACCGGCGGCAGCGAAGCGCTGCTGTTCGCGTTCATGGCGTGCGCGAACGAAGGCGACGACGTGCTGATGCTCGAGCCGTTCTACGCGAACTACCGTGCGTTCACCACGATGGCGGGACTGAACATCGTCCCGGTCACCAGCCGCGGCCGCGACGGTTTCCATGTCCCGTTGCGTGAGATGTGGGAGCAGGCGCTCACGCCGCGCACGCGCATCGTCGTGCTCTGCAATCCGAACAATCCGACCGGCACGGTCTACTCGCCCGACGAGCTGCGCATGATCGCCGGCTTCTGCCGCGAGCACGATCTCTTCCTCGTGTCCGACGAGGTCTATCGCGAGTTCGTGTACGACGGCCGGCGCGCGATGAGCGCGCTCGAGCTGGAGGACGCGCACGCGCACGTGATCGTGGTCGACAGTCTCTCCAAGCGCTACAGCGCCTGCGGCATCCGCCTCGGCTCGCTCGTCACGCGCAACGCGCAGGTCTACGACGCGTGCTTCCGCATGGCGCAGGGACGGCTCTCGCCTCCCGGCATCGCGCAGTTCATCGCCGTCGGCGCGGATTCACTCGGCGAGGAGTACACGCGCGAAGTGGTCGCCGAATATCAACGCCGCCGCGATGTGCTCTTCGAAGGACTCGATGCGATCCCCGGCGTTTTCCTCACCAAACCGGAAGGCGCGTTCTATTGCGTCGCGAAGCTGCCGGTCGATGACGCGGAAAAATTCGCCGAGTGGCTGCTCGCTGATTTCGAATACGACGGCGCCACCGTCATGATCGCCCCCGCCGCCGGCTTCTATGCCTCGGACCTCGGACACGCCGAGGTGCGGATTGCGTATGTGTTGAAGGAAGAGGATCTGCGGCGTGCGGTCGAGGTGCTGCGGGTTGCGCTGACCCGCTATGCGGCTCGTTGAGCGCATCGCGCGTGCGCTTCATGCGCGCTATGCGTAACGGAGTGCGGCGGCCATGCCGCCGCTCATGTGCCGCGCGGCCATGCCGCGCGAGGGGCGGGCGGCATGGCCGCCCTTGCCGGGAATCAGCGGCGGCATGGCCGCCGCACTCCATGCGATGCTGAAGAAATTCGGATAGCCTTCATCCCTCATGAAATTCTGGCTGATGAAGGTCGAGCCCTCCGCATACAACATCGATGACCTGAAGCGCGACGGCACCACGAACTGGGAAGGCGTCCGCAATTACCAGGCGCGCAATTACATGCGCGACGAGATGAAGGCCGGCGACAAGGTGCTGTTCTACGCGTCGAACGCCGAGCCGTCGGGCGTCAGCGGACTGGCCGAGGTGAGCCGCGAGGCGCGGCCGGAGCCGAAGGATCCGACGTGGGTTATGGTGGAGATCAAATACGTCGGCAAATTTCCGGAAGTCGTGTCGCTCGAAACGCTGAAGCAGACGAAGGGGCTTGAGGAGATGGTGGTGACGAAGAAGGGATCGCGCCTCTCCATCCAGCCGGTGACGAAAAGCGAGTACGACATTGTGGTGAAGCTGGGGAAGAAGAAATAGGTGAGGTGGGGGGACAAGCTGAGAGCTTGTCCTACACCACATCGGTGTGTACGACAAGCTCTCAGCTTGTCGAAAAAAAACCATGATCGAAGTCCTTCAGGGCGACATCACCAAGCTCGCCGTCGACGCGATCGTCAACGCCGCGAACAGCTCCCTTCTCGGCGGCGGCGGTGTCGACGGCGCGATTCATCGCGCGGCGGGGCCGGAGCTCGTCGCCGAGTGCCGTCTCCTCGGCGGCTGCAAAACGGGCGAAGCGAAAATCACGCGCGGCTACCGGCTGCCGGCGAAGTACGTGATTCACACCGTCGGTCCGGTCTGGCGCGGCGGCACGAACCGCGAGCCGGAGCTGCTCGCATCGTGTTATCGCAACAGCCTGAAGCTGGCGGTCGAGCGCGGCGTGCGCACGATCGCCTTTCCGGCGATCAGCTGCGGCATTTACGGTTATCCGATCCGCGAGGCGTGCGAGATCTCGGTGCGGGAAACGCGCAACTTTCTCGCAAACACCGACGCCATCGACAAGGTGCTGTTCGTCGCCTTCGGTACTGATGTTGCTGAGGCATGGCGTGATGTCTGTCGCGCCGAGTTGCCAGGCCCTGCTGATTCACGATGACGACGCGTTTCGCAAGTCGCTGATCGCCACGCTCGACCGCAACCACTTCGCCGTCACCTTCACCACCGACGGTGACGAAGCGCTGCAATACCTCCGCGATCGAACGTTCCGCGTCGTCCTCCTCGGCGTGAGCCTCAAGGGCAAAAAGGGACTGCAGACTTCACGCTATCTGCGCGAGAACCGCGACGCCGTGGGCTGCGGCGTGATCATCCTCGGCGATCCCGATCCCGAGATCCGCACGTTCGCGCCGTGGGCCGACGAAACGCTGCTCAAGCCGGTCGACGCGGATTACGTCGCCCAGCGCGCGCTCGTGTATTGCACGTGTTAGCGCGCCGCGCGGCGGCGTGCGCTGCGTGTCGCCGTCGCCGTGAACGTGCGGCCGCCGTTCGCCGGCACGTCGATGTACGCCGGTGTAAATCCAGCAGGCAGCGTCAGACGGATCGATCCCGCAATCGCGCACGTCGGATCGGCGGCGGAGATCGTCAGGCGATATCCATCATCGGTCATGTAGACGACGAGCGGTGCACTGCTCGCGAATCCTGCATAAGACGCCGCACTCCAGAACGCCATGCCGGTTGCATTCGTCCGTTTGTCGCGCGCGGCGGATACCGACGCCGTATCCGACAGAATCGCGATCGGACTCGCAACCGCCCAGCTCTGCAACGCGGACGCGCTGACATTCGGCACGATGAGATATTCGGCGCTGCGGCCCGCCGCATAAGCACCGTGATCGATCGACAACGTCACGAACGATTTCGTGTACGGCGTCGCATCCGGCGAGCCGCCGAGCGCGGCATACGTCCCGCTGCGCGTATTGCGATCGATCTTCACCGCATCGCGATTCGGAAACACATAGCCGACGTTCTCGCACCACGCCCAGCCATCACCCGTGAGCACAGGCGACGACGGATTCAAGAGCGGCCACTGATTGACGATCGTCTCGGTGCGATTCGGCGTCGGGCAATTGATCGCATTGGTCATGAACACGATCGCGTCGTCGAAAAAGAACCACGCCTTGTTCGCGGTCAATGACGAATTGAGCGGCGCGAGCTGCATCGCCGACACGCCATTACGTCCGTCGCCGGTGCCGCCCGCGAGTTTCTTCGTGCCGAAGCCGAACGTGTCGTCCGCAATGCCCGGCTTCTGTTCGACCGTAATGCCGGGGAGGCGCGACCAGTCGAGCGCCGGCCAGATGTCGCGGCCGAAATATTCGTTGCCGTCGAGCACGAGGTACATGCGGCCGTCGGACTGACGCGAGCCGAGGAGATTTTCGTCGTTCGTCGATTCACCGGACTTCGTGCGCGTCGAGAACATCTTGATCGATGCGAACCAGCCGGGTCGCCGATGCACCGAGTAATCGCTCGACCAGTAGTGGCGATGTCCGGCTGGTGCACCGGGCGCGTAGCTCTCCTGCGCGATCGTCGTGAGGCCGGCGAGCTCCGGCGGGAGCGTCCAGGGCCACGACTGCGCCATCTTCGCGGCGGCGGCGCGGATCTCGTCGCGGCGCGGCGAATCGAACTGCGCCGCTTCGACGAGCGCGGCGAGTCCGGAGATGCCGCTCGTCGTCGGACGCACCACTTCGCGTCCGGTGACCGAGGCGTCGAAGTAATTGCCGTAGATCGCCCAGGAAATGCCGTCGGCGATGTAATCCGCGACCGCGTTCAATGCGCTCGGCGGAAACGTGAAGCTCGTGCCGCGCGCGATCAGCGCGTACTTCGCCATGTCGTCCGCGAACGCGCCGCCGTAACCGCCGGTGTAGAGCTGCGGACCGTGTTGCTGGAACGCGGAGTCGGGCTTCACCCCGTCGCCGCTCGCCACCGGCATCGCGACGTTCGCCATCGCATCGCGCACCGCGTTGAGGATGCCGATGTCGTCGCGCAGCATCGCGAGGTACATGTGCGTGTAGCACGACCAGACCAGGTTCTCGCCGACCGGCACCGGTCCGGTCAGCCCCCGACTCGTCGGTGACACGCCGATGTGGAACGTCAGCGTCTTCACGCAATCGTCGAAGACCTGCTGGCTGATGTCGCCCCGCATCAGGACGAGCGTCGGCCCGAGGTCGAGCGGGACGCCGAGAGTCCAGAACCACCAGTTGCCGGCCGGGAGGGTCGTGGTGCCGTAGAACTTCGGGACGTACGCCAGTGCGGACTCGATGGCGCTGCGGAGTTGCGGATCGCCGTACAGCGGCTGCCCCGGCATCCGGTATGCGCGCGCCATCTCGCGGAGGCGCTCGACGTGGTTGTACGGCGACCAGCTGCCGTCCGGCGTGTCGCTGTAATCGATGTCGCTCCAGCTGCCGTCCGCGCGGAGGAAACCGGGCGCGATGTAGCCCTTGACGGTGTCGTACGTGCCGCCGAGGGAGGCCTGCATCCGGCTGGAGGTGCGATCGGCGCCGGCGGCGGTGTAGAAATCGATGAACTGCCGGCGGACGACGTCGAGCTCCGACGCGAAGACGGGAGTAGCGATAAACGCGAGCAGGACGAGGAGCTTGCGCAAGTTATTTGGGCAAACGTGGCCGCGCTGCGCCGTCATTCCGCGACACGGAGGGACCGTCATCGAGGGGATTGTAAAGAGTGTAGGACAAGCTCTCAGCTTGTCCCGACAACCTGAGAGGTTGTCGTACACCTCACCTCGGTTGCAGCGCGCGTGCTTGACGGTGACGCTACGTCATCACCCGGTCCAGCTCGTTGCTCGCATCGAACTCATCAAAGTACTTCCCCAGCATCCGCACCCCGAACCACACCTCGGTCAGGATGATCGCCACCGGCGGCAGCGACGCGATCGCCAGAAACGCCGGGCTCCCGGAGAAGAACCGGTACGCGATGAACAGCGCGGGCGCGAACACGATGCCGGCGGGGATCAGCACGATGCTCAGCACGATCAGGTTTCCGAGCATCACCACGAGCCGCTGGCCGGTGACCACGAATCCGCGCGGCTCTTCCTTGGACCGCAGAATCCATGCGGGGAAGAGCAGCACCGCCGCATTGCGCATGACCGTCAGCACCGCGCAGATCGGCACCGTGAAGATGAAGACGCAGAGCATGTTCTGCGGCGTGGCGAAGCGCGCGAACTTGGTCATGTCGCCGTGCGTGTTGAGATAGATCGACGTCACCGTCAGGAACAGCAGCTCCACCAGCGACATCACGATCAGCGGCGCCGCCATCTCCGCCGCCACGATCCGCTCGCCCGACATCGGAAAGGTCTTCAGATACTCGATGCGCGTGATGTCGAGCCGCAGGTCCTGCGCGAAGAGATTCGCGCTGAGCAGCGGGATGATCGCGCACATGAGGAGCATCAGCGCTCCGATCGCATCGCCCGCCGTCTTTAGCATGAAGAACGATTGGCCGATGAGAAACAGCATCGCGGCGACCATGATCACGATCGGCATCATGCCGATGCGCAGCGATGCGATGAGGTTCTTCCAGATGATCGCGATGTCCGGCACGCCTGTGTCGCCGAGCCGGAACGGCGGCGGCAAACGCTTGAACGCGATCCATTGCCCCGACTGCTGATTGCGCTGGCGCGTGACCGTGTTCGCCTTCTTCTGCGAAAGGACCAGCGACCCTTCTTCGAAATCGACTTTGACCGTCGCCGCGATCCAGAAGCAGATGACGGCGAATGCGATGACGAAGGCCATCGATCCGAGCCGCGCCGCGAGCGGCACATTCGGCAGCGTGGCCAGTGCGAAGAAGCGCGGAACGAAAAGCAGCGCGTGGATGAGCGGCGTCTGGAACGTCCCGACGTGCGCGGCCCACCAGCACGCGCCGCCGATGATCGCCGCCACCGCGATGATCCGCACGATGAAGGTGACGCCGATCTTCCGCAGTCGCGCCCGGAGCTGGCCGGCCATCGTGAAGTACATCGAAAGCGACGCGAAGAAGAGCCACAGCCCGGCGAGTCCGGTAAAGCTGCGCGTGCGGAACCCGAAGATCGACGTCATCACCGCGCTGATCAGCAGCCCGAGCTGCGAGCGGAAAAATCGGTACAGCAGAATGTCCCGCCGGCTCACCGGCGCTGAAAACAGGATCTGCATCTCCGCCTCGGACATCGCGATGCCCGCGTCATCCGACGGCCACGCCCACACCAGCACGAGGAGGAGAAAGATCACGCCGGCCATGACGTCGACGGCGATGGAATCGGCGCCGGCGTACACGAACTGCACTCGCCGCCCGGCGTGGGTGAAGTTCCGCGAGAACATCATGAACATGTACGCGAGACCGAATAGCGCGGAGATCAGGTAGCGGCCGTTCCGCAGTTTGCGGATGCCCATCAGGATGCGGTTCTTGGTCGAGGTGAACGCGACGTACGCCAATGCGCCGGTCACGTTCATCGCCCTTCCGGGCGAGTCGCCGCGGCCTCTTCGCTCGTGATGCGCAGGAACGCCTCCTCGAGCGAGACGTCGGAGCGGCCCTGCGCGATCCGCCATTTGAGGTCGTCGATCGGCGCGTACGCGATCGAGGTGCCGTTCTGGATGACCAGCACGGAGTGGCAGAGCTCTTCGACGAGATGCAGCAGGTGCGAGCTGAGGATGATCGACGCCCCTTCGCGCGCGCGGCGGGCGATCGATTCCTTCATGCGCCGGATGCCGAGCGGATCGAGTCCGGTGAGCGGCTCGTCGAAGATCATCACCGAGGGCTGGTGCAGAAAGCCGCACAAGATCATCAGCTTCTGCTTCATGCCGCGCGAGAGCTCGGCGGGCATCGATTTCCGTTTGTCCTGCAGATCGAACTCGGTCAGCAGCGGCTCGAGCTTCGAGCGGAAGTCGGGAACGCCGTACAGCCGTCCGATGAACTGCATGTGCTCGTCGACGCTGAGATAGTCGAAGAGGCGCGGCTCGTCGGGAAAGAAGGCGAGGTGCCGCTTCGCATCGACCGCATCCTCGCGAATATCGAATCCTTTGATGCGGATCTGGCCCGAGGTCGGCGGATGAATTCCGGCCAGTGCGCGCAGCGTGCTCGTTTTCCCGGCGCCGTTCGGGCCTACCAGCCCGAGGATCTCGCCTTCTTTGACGGTGAAGGAGAGCTCTTTCACCGCCTGAAAATCGCCGTAATTCTTGGACAGCTTGATGACTTCGATTGGATGCATTGGGGGATTCTACGTGGGGATGGTTGCGAGGTTGCGTGGGTGCGTGGGAGTGCGGATGGGCCCCCGAGCCCCCGCACCCACGAACCCTCGCACCCTTTTCTTGGCAATCTTCATGAATGATCCACCGCCCTCTGCCGTGGAAACCGATCGCGATCGTCACTTCGATGACGACGATTCTGCTGTCGCTGCTGCTCCTGCCGGCGTGTTGCTGCGTGCGCGGACCGGGGACGACGGCGCAGCTGCCGCCGGTCATGCACATCCCGCCGATCGGGACGGAGCCGATTCCGACGCCGAAGGAAGCGGAGGCGAAGGCGCCGACCGATGCGGAGATGCACAACGTCGACTTCCGCATGGACGAATTCATGTTCCTGCGCATCCATCACCTGCGCGGAACGATGCAGTCGAAGCAGCCCGGTGCGCCGCTGAACTTCGATGACAAGACGAGCTTCGTGATGAAGGTCGACACGGCGGAAGTCGGAATGACGCCGCCGAGCCTCGATCGATTGATGAACGCGTATGTCTTCAACTACCCGAATCCGCCGCTGCGCGATCTGAAGATCTCGATCGAGGGAAAGCAGCTGGTGCAGAGCGGCATCATGCACAAGATCGTCGACATCCCATTCACGATGTGGGCGAATGTGTCGGCGACGAACGGCAAGATCCGTCTCCATCCGACGAAGATCTCGATCTGCGGCATCAACGGTCTCGGACTATTGAAGGCCGTCGGCATGACGATGGAGAAAATGCTGACGTTGCCGAAGGACCGCGGCGTGTCGGCGGAAGGAAATGACCTGCTGCTCGATCCGTCGCATCTGCTGCCGCCGCCGCAGATCGAATTGAAATTGAGCGGCGTGCGCATTGAAGGAAATGAATTGATCCAGGAATTCGATGCGGGCATGCACCTCCCGCCCATCGTGCCGCGGCATCCGAACGAAAAGAACTGGATGTATTACCGGCACGGCACGTTGCGCATGGGCAAGCTGCTGATGGTCGACGCCGACATGGAAGTGACGGACACCGACCCCAGCGACCCGTTCGATTTCTTTATCGACCGCTATAACGACCAGTTAGTTGCCGGTTTCTCCCGCAATCAGCCGAATTACGCCCTGTTCGTGTACATGCGGGATTTCGAGGATGTCGGCACGCCGCCGAAGCCGGGGGAGCGGCTGGCGCCTTAGCGATGCGCTTCATGATCGCTTTGATTTCCCTTTCGCGAGATTGAGCGCTACCGCCTCGCGAATGAGGTCCTTCAACGCTGCTTCGTCGATCTTCTCCTTTTCGTGGATGTCGATCGCGCGCCTGACGTTTCCGTCGAGGCTCGAATTGAAGAGACCGGACGGATCGTCCAATGAAGCGCCTTTGTGAAAGGTCAGCTTTACGACGTCCTTGTACGTCTCGCCCGTGCAGACGATGCCGCCGTGCGAAAACACCGGAGTCCCCATCCACTTCCACTCCTCGACGATCTCCGGATCGGCCGCGTGAATGAGCTTGCGCACCTTCGCCAGCATTTTGCCGCGCCAGTCGCCGAGCTCTTTGATGCGTGCGTCGATCAGTGCAGATGCCTCAGTCGTTTTCATTTGCGCCTCCAGAAGAAATAGGAAAGCACCCAGAGCACGCTCGTTCCTGCCGCCCAGATCCAGACCGCCGGTGCGTCGCCGGCCGCGAAATGCGCGATGAGTGCCGAGGCGAGCGTGATGGCGAACCCGGCGTAGGCCCACTCCTTGAGCCGGGCCGGAAACGGCGCGAGGATCACGATGACGCCAAGGACTTTAGCCCACGAGAGCTCGACACGGAAATAGCCGGGGAAACCGAGGTGCGTGAACATCTGCGCGACCTGAGGCAGCTTCAATTGCGCGTACGCAGTGAACGCCATCTGCAGGCAGAAAAGCGCGGTGACGACCCAATAGAAGGTCGTTTCGATTTTGGTGGGAATTGCAGGTTTTTCGAGTATCGATTCCATGACTTTCTCCTATGCGACGCCGAATTGCTTCGCGTATTCGGCGTGGAGTCGCTGCCAGTCTTCGGACTGCATCGCGTCGGGACCGACGATGCGTCCGGTTGGATTTCCGTCGAGAGCGCGATCGAGAACATCGAGGCAGACGTGCCAGCCGGCCGCGCCCATGGCGATGAAGCGGCGATCGATGTTGTGCCAGAGCGTGAGCCGCGTGCCGCCGCCGAGTGGTTCGAGCTGCCAGCGGATGTCCTGACCGCCCCAGTTGTATTCGAGCAGCTTCGGAGCCTCGGCACGAGTCACGGTCGTTTCCGAAACCTGCGGCGACGGCGCGCCGACGGTCGTGAGCTTCACCTTGCTTCCGGTCGCGCCGAGGTCTCCGTCGGCGTCGAACGGGGCCCACTCTCGCAGCTGTGCGGGCTCGGTCAGCGCGCGCCATACTTTTTCCGGCGCATGGCGCAGCTCTCTCGTGAGGACGAGCGTCCACTTGTCTCCATCCTTCTGCACTTCTGCGTTGGTCATTTTTTTCTCCTTGCGTGTTTCTTTTTCGATTTCGGTTTGTCCATCCGATCGAGATGGCGCTCGAGGGCGTCGAGGTGCCGCGACCAGAAGCGGCGGAACGGCTCGAGCCAGTCATCGATCTCCTGCAGCGGCTCCGGCTTCAATCGATAGACGCGGCGCTGGGCGTCGATGGTCGCCTCGACGATGCCCGCCTCGCGCAGCACGCGCAGATGTTTGGAGACGGTCGGCTGGGTCATGTCGAGCTGTTCTTCGAGCTCGCCGACCGACTGCTCCGACGCCACCAGCAGGCTCAGGATCGCCCGGCGGTTCGGCTCGGCGATGATCTCGAAGACAGATTCCATGCACGTAATATACGTCATGCGGCATATACGTGTCAAGGCATCCAAGAGGGTGCTTGGTGGGCAACCGGCTCAGCTCCTCGCACTATGATCGTCGGCGAGTGAACGGCGCAGTCGGATTCCGGGCGAAGACGGGACGCGCGATTGCGGTCGTGCTCGACGATTCGTTTTCGCTCGTCTGGCGCGGCGAGGTGAAGCTCTCCGGCGATCCGGAGAGCGGTCCGTATCATCATGTGATGGAGCTGCCGTGGGCGGAGGCGCAGGTGGCGGTACGCGAGTACGTGAAGCCGATCGAGCAGCTTGCGATCGCGGCGCTGCGTGAGGTGATCGCGCGCGTGCCGGTTTCGATTCGCGCGGCCGGCGTCGCCGGCTCGCCGCCGCGCAACATCGATCGCATCGGCAATCCGCACATTCGCGCGCACGCCGCGGAAGGAATTCTGTTTCGCCGCGTCCTCGAGCAGGCCGCCGAAGCCCTCGGCATCCCGTGCACCGGCTATTCCGATCGCGGGCTCGACACGGCGGTCGCGCGTCCGCTCGCGCGCGTGGCCGGTCCGCCCTGGCGCGCGGATGAACGGCTCGCGGCGACGGCTGCGTGGCTGGCGATCAGCAACGCGACACGCTCCGGCCACTGAATGAAGACGTGATGCAGCGTCTCCGGCAGCTCGACTACGTCCGCGGCCGGCTGGCCTTCCCGCATCTCGCGAATGCTCGCCTCGGTCCACGGCACGATGACGCTCACGTGATACGCATCTGCTTTCTGCCGCAGCTCCGGATCGGCGTGGAGCGGTAGAAACGGATGGGCGGCCGTCTCCGCGTAAATCGCGAGGATCGGCGCATGAACGTTCGCGTAATCGGGCGATGTCTGCGCGGCGGCTTCGAAGAATCGGGCGAGGTCCGCGCTCTTCATCCGCTCGCGCACGCTGCCGTTCGGAAGGACGTCGATGCGCTCCTTCGCATCCGCTTCGAGCGCCGGTCCCCAGATCTGGCCGAAGTACGAACCGGGGAGCGCGTCGCGCCTGCGGCTGTAGCTCAGATACGCATCGACGGATGCGAGATCGGCGGCCGCGGGCGGCTTCCACGGCACCGGATCTTCGTGTTGTGCGTCGAGCTCTCGCTGCATCTTCCGGTCGTACGCGGCATCGAGATAGATCAGCGTTTTCGCTCTTTCGGGAAAGAGGCCGTCTCACATCGAAGTTCCGCGTCATCGCCATCACGCGCCGCGGACACGCGGCGCGAAGCCGGAGTAGATGTACGCGGTGTTGCCGAGTCCGGCGGAGCAGGACGAGTGCGTCGCCGTTGCCGCCCCAGTCGAGGACGTGCAGCCGCACGTGATCGCTCGTCGCGATGAAGCGCTCGCGCGGCGTTGTGTGCGTGCAGGCAGTGAGGAAGAGGACGAGGATCGCTGCGAATCGACGCATGCAATTGGGACTACGCGCAGGCGAGGGAATCGGTCGGCAGCGCGGAGCGCCACGGACGAAAAACCTACGTCAGCCGCGCGGCGGTCGAAGCGTTACGTCGAGGACGCGCGCGAACATCCGCCGCGCCACCGACGCCTTGATCGTCGACATCTGTTCTGTGTGGCGCCGCCGACTCGGCGGCGATCCGCCGGCGAGGTCGCCGGCGCCACACTCGGCGCAAGCGAAAGCGGCGCGCGGCTGCATCACGAGCGTCCGCTCCGCGTCGGAAGCGAAGGACGCTTCTCGTTCGAGATCGGCGGACTGCATCACGTGGAGCCGGCTGTCATACGAGGGATATGTCAGCTCGCGCTCGACACGTTCGAGCGTACGTCTCATCACGTATCAAGCGTGACCGGCTCTCTCACGCCACAGCCCGTTGCAAACATACGTTACGCATGAGGGCCAACGATGCGAGCCGCAATCCGTTTAATGATCACGATCGCCGCTGTTCTCGCAGCCGGCGCGATGTACGCCGAGGCGATCGACAACAGTAGCTGTCTCGCCTGCCATGACGAGATCAATGCCGCGAAATTCTCCGCATCCATCCACGGATCGATGCAGTGCACCGACTGCCATGCTGATGTGACGGCCGCACCGCACGAAAACAAACTGGGCAAGGTCGACTGCGGCAATTGTCACAGTGACATGGTTGCGGCGTGGTCCGCGAGCCTGCATGCGACGACGCCGAGTGGCCCGAAATGTCTCGACTGCCACGGCTCGCCGCACGAAATTCTCCCGTCGACAGACAGTCATTCCGCGACGTATCACACGGCGATTCCGAAAACCTGCGCGCGCTGCCACGCCCAGAAATTCGTCATCGAAAAAGCGGGACTGACGACGCAGCCCGCCGTGTCATATCAGGACAGCGTGCACGGCCGCGCAATCGCACGCGGCTCGATGAAAGCCGCCGTCTGCACCGATTGCCATGATTCCCACGCTGTCCTCGGCGGCAACAACCCACAGTCCGGGATTTCCAAGTTCAACGTGCCGCGGACGTGCGGCAAATGTCACGCCGCGATCGCCACCGCGTACGGCAGCGGCGTTCACGGTAAATCGCTTGCGCGCGGCAACTGGAACGCGCCGGTCTGTACGGATTGCCACGGAATCCACGCGATTTCAAAAGTAAATGATGCGGCGGCCGGACCGCGCGCGAGCTGCGCGTACTGTCACGAAGGCGTGCGTTTGACGAAGGAATTCGCCGTGCCGGCCGATCGCGTGTCGTCGTATCAGGCGAGCTATCACGGCCTCGCGCGCAAATTCGGATCGGAAGTCGCGGCCGATTGTGCGAGCTGCCACGGCGCGCACGACATTCGCCCGTCGAACGATCCGAAATCCGCGGTCAATAAGAAGAACCTGCCGAAGACCTGCGGTAAATGCCACCAGGGTGCGCAGCTGAATTTCGGCAACGGCAAGATCCACATCACGAAGGGCGATGTCAGCGACACGCCGTCGAAAGCGGTGACGTGGATCCGCTGGATTTATCTCGTGCTGATCGTCGCCACAGTCGGCGGCATGGCATTGCACAATCTGATCATCTGGTTCGCCAAGGCGCGCGCGAAACGCCGCGATCCGAACCGCGTGGTCGTGCGGATGAATCTCAATCAGCGCATTCAGCACATCGTTTTCGCGTCGAGCTTCCTGACACTGGTGATCAGCGGCTTCGCGCTGGTGTGGCCCGATTCGATCCTCGCGCACCTCTTCGGCCCCTCCGAACAATTACGCCGCTGGGTGCATCGTGTCGCCGCGATCGTCATGATCATCCTCGGCCTCTATCACATGCTCTACATGGCCGGGACGAAGGAAGGCCGCAAGGGATTACGCGATTTCTGGTTCCGCCTGCGCGACGCCACCGATGCCCTGAACGTCATCCGCTACTACCTCGGTATGACGAAGCAGAAGCCGCAATTCGGCCGCTTCAATTACGCGGAGAAGGTGGAGTACTGGGCCGGCATGTGGGGCACGATCGTCATGGCCATCACCGGCGCGCTGATCTGGTTCGCCGTGACGGTGACGACCTGGATTCCGCGCTGGTGGATCGACATCGCGACCGCGATTCACTTCTACGAGGGTGTGCTCGCGACGCTGGCAATTCTGATCTGGCACTTCTATCAGGTGATCTTCGATCCGGACATCTATCCGATCAGCTGGACGTGGCTCGACGGAAAGATTACGGAGCACCAGCAGGAAGAGGAGCATGGATTAGAGGAGTAGGGGGCTTCTTAATTCTGAATTCTGAATTCTGAATTCATCCAACACCTGTGTTTCGAACGCGGGTGTGGGTCGAATGCAGAATTCAGAATGAAGAATTTAGAATGAAGAATTGATGTGGCGCTTCGCGCACGTGTTTTAACTGAGGTTCGCTCGCGCCCTGCACTCCCCGCACAAATACGTCACCACGGCGGGGATTGTGTTGCGATTGACGACGTGGTCGATGAGGACTGCGGCGATGAAGGTGAAGACGACGAGCAGGACGATCATGATTTGCCTCCTGACCGTCCTATAAGCGCAATGGAGGGTCATGTAAGTCATAGAGAGACTGAGAGACAAAGAGACCGTGGAGCTGTTGTGAAATTCAGCTGGGCGCTATAGCGAAATTCATCGGCTACAATGCGGGCCGCGATGGAACGGCCGATGCGCGGAGCGATTGGGGCAGTGGTATTCGCCGTCGCGATTTTGCTGCTGGTCGTGGGCTACCGCAATACAAACCGTGTAGGGGATTCCGGAGCGGACGGAGAGACGTGTATCGCCGATTCGATCGGGACGCTGCAACGGTTCGCGTCGATTCCGGCCTGTACGAGATTCGACTTGCAGTGCCGCGCGGACTGCCTGGGTGGAGATGCAGCGAAGTGTGTCGGGGTGGCGTATGCGGCGGACTCGCCGTTTTACTTTCACCGCGCGTGTGTGCTCGGCTCCGCAATCGGATGTACGAACTTCGCCGCCGGGATCTGGGCGGGCAAACACTCCGCCGGACAATTGAAGTGCATTCGGAGAACGTTCGAGAAGTCGTGCGCGGCAAACGAGCCGTTCGCCTGTGGAATGGTGGGCCGGATCATGATCGAAGCGGGGAAGCCGCCTGCGTTCGCAGAAGGGCGGAAATACCTGCAGGCGGCGTGTGACCGGGTCGGCGGATTCCCGTGCCGCGTGCTGGCGAAGCATCTCGAGTCGGGCAAGCTCGGCGCTTATCCGCCCGGAACCATTCGGACGCTGCTCAAACGCGCCTGTGAGGGCGGCGATCCTGATGCGTGCGGCGAGCCGGCGACGGCCGCGGAGACGTTTCGGTAGTTGCGTCGGAGTGCGGCAGCTTGCTGCCGCGGGGCGACGTGGGCGGATAGAAAATAAAAAGGACGGCCGAAGCCGTCCTTTTTCGTCGTGATGCGGTCGTTCGTGCTTATCGAACAGTGACGTTCGAGGCCTGCAGGCCCTTCGGACCCTGGACCATGTCGAACTCAACGGCTGCACCCTCGGCAAGCGAGCGGAAGCCCTTCGACTGGATCGCCGAGAAATGCACGAAAACGTCTTCGCCACCCTCGGTGGTGATGAAGCCAAAGCCCTTCGCATCGTTGAACCACTTGACTGTGCCGGTTGTACGCATTTGCTGCCTATCTCCTTTTGCTTGTTTCCCCTGAGTTTCGGTGCTGCTGTCACGAACGGTATCGCGTACAGGCATCACGCGAGTCGGTGATGATCAGGCAACGCCACCCTCCTGAAGATAATTTCCAGAACTACCCGTTCTCAGACGCCGCCGAGCCCGCCACAGAACAATGGCTGGAAGCAACGCCACAAGGATGGATATCAAGATACTTGCCGGAATGTGCCGCATCACCGTGCGACGCATCTTCGTCCCCAGCGGCGCATCGCGCTCGGGATCGATCTTCAACCCGAGCGAGTCGCTCACGTCGTTGATCTTCATCAGATGATCGGGCACCGCGACCGCCGGAACTCCGTCGCGCAACGCGCGCAGGTGGTACGTCGCCGTCACCGTATTGCCGCTGCTCTTCACATCCGATTCGTACGCGAACGCGCTCGTGGTGATCTCGTCATGACCGCCGTCGATGTCGAGCGGATCGGGGAGGCGGAAGATCATCCGCTGCGTGAGATCGAGCGGGTAATCGAACGCCAGCGGCATGGTCCGAATACGACGCTCCGGCATCTTCAGATGAGCATCGATCGCGTGCGGCGCATACGACCATTGCCCGTTCTTCCAGAGCTCGCGGATGCGGTAGCGCTCGCGCATGGTGATGACGTTGCGGTCGCGGTCGTCGGTGATCTGCGGCAGTGCGACCGCCTCGATCTTCGGATGATCGGCTGCGTGCCGATTGAGCCGGTCGCGCGCGATGTCGCTGATCGAATCGGTCACCAGCGACGCGCGGAAGAGATCGGCATCGCCGCCGCGATACGTGGTGACGACATCGAGCGAGACGGGCGAGGTGTAGTCCTTCGCCGCGTACGTCTGCTCGATGACGGTCGATGATTTGTCGTTCGTCCCGATCGTCGTCAGCGCCTTCGTCTCCGGACGCACGACCAGCGCGCGCTCGTCGTTCGGCGTGTCGATCGTTTCGAGTGTTCCGCCCTGATCGCTCAGCGTGCCGTCGATCCAGTAGGCCTTCCCGTGAACCAGCACCTGCGTGATGACGTGGTCGAAGAGCAACGGCGACGGCAGCTGCGAATCGAGCTCGTGCCGAAGCTTGGTGTTGACCAGCGCGGGATACGCCTCGAGTCCGAGCTCGCGCAGCAGCGCGGCGAGGAGGAATGACTTGTCCTTGCAATCGCCCCAGCGCTGCGTGAGGACGTCGGCGGGTTGATGCGGCTCGTGCGAGTTGCGTCCCATCTCGATACCGAGATAACGGATGTCGTCCTGCACGAAACGGATTGCGGCGGTGATGGTGTCTTTCGGATGCTCCGATTTGATCCGCATCGCGAGCCCATGCACCGCGTTCCGCGAGCGCTCTTCCATGCGGAACATCCGCACCGACCATTGCCCGACCTCCGCCCACGACGCGAAGTCGGTCACCTGCACGTGCGTGTATGGATCGAACCAGTCAGGCACGTCGTCCTCGACATCGATCGGCGGCACGTCGCGCTTTTCCCACACGTAATCGTTGCCTTCGCGCGTGGGTTGAACGCTGAAGCGCATCGGCCGCGACGTAATCAGTCGATGGCGGATGAGATGTGCAGGCGTCGATGACGTGAGATCGAATTCGTCGGCGTATTTGCCGCCGAGGATCGGATTCGCGCCTTCGCGGGAGTATGCGTAATCAATGATGTCGCCGGGGCGCACGTCGCTGAGGATCACGAGCGCACTGCGCGTGCCGTCATAGATCCGATCCTGCGTCTCTTCTTCCTTATCGATGACGCGTACCGAGGCCCCGGGCAACTCATCGATCGTCTTGCCGCCGCGCAACAGAACGATCGAGTGGATGACCACCGATTCGTACGACGGGTCGAAATCGATGGAGAGCTCCGAGGCATTCTGGACGCCGCCTGAGGTGAGGACCTTCTCGACGCGCCGGCGATACTCAACGACGGTATCGGTCACGTTGAGCTGGTGATCGTCGAGCAGCGTGTAGATGCCGTAACGAATGTCGTTCTTCGGCGTGTGCGGCGCATCGACGACAACCGGACGCACCCACATCGGCGCAGGTCCTTTGACGACCTCGGCCGCGTGCAGCGCCGACGCAAACAGGAGAAGGAGCAGCAGACGTTTCACTTGACCCAGCTACAAACCGGACACGCACTCTTCTCATGCCCGCGAGCGGGGCAATATTCGCGTCCGAAGTAGATGATCTGCAAGTGTCTGCGGCCCCATTCGGCCTCGGGCCAGAGCTTCTTGAGGTCGCGCTCGGTCTGCTCGACCGACTTGCCGTTCGACAGGCCCCAGCGCTGCGCGAGGCGATGAATGTGCGTGTCGACGGGGAAGGCGGGCTTGCCAAACGCCTGCGTCAGGACGACCGAGGCGGTCTTGTGTCCGACGCCGGGAAGTTTCTCGAGTGCGTCCATGTCGGGCGGGACTTTGCCGCCGTGCTCTTCGACGAGGATCTCGGAGAGGCGCTTGATGTTTTTCGCTTTGCCCGGCGCCAGTCCGCAGGTGCGGATCGCGTCGAGGATCTCGCCGACGGGCAGCGTCGCCATCTGTTGCGGCGTGCTCGCTTTTTTGAAGAGGGCGGGGGTAACGAGGTTCACGCGCGCGTCGGTCGTCTGCGCCGAGAGGACGACGGCGACGAGGAGGGTGAAGGGATCTGCGTGGGCGAGGGGGATCGGCGGGATTGGATAGAGCTCGTCGAGGATTTCGGCGATGCGTTTGGCTTTTTCGGATTTCTTCACAGCGCTGAGAAGGTTGCTGAGTTGCTGGGTTACTTCAGCTGTCGAGCACGATAACACCCAGCAACCGAGCAACTCAGCAACTCAGTACTCAGTTCAAATCGAACAACAACACTTCGCCCTGTCCGCCGATGGTCAATTTCGACTCATCCGAAATCGCGGCGCCGTCGCCTGCGCCGAGCTCGATGCCGTTCACGTTCGCGGATCCGCTTGCGACGTGCAGCCAGCCGTACCGCCCTTTGTCGAATGTGTGCTCGACGGTTTGCGAATCATCGAGCAGCGTCGCGTAAAGGCGCACGTCCTGATGGATCGTGACGGAGCCGTCGGCGCCGTCGGGTGAGGCGACGAGTCGCAACCGGCCGCGACGCTCGCTCGTCTCGAACATCTTCTGTTCGTAGCTCGGCGTGATACCGGCGCGGTCGGGGACGATCCAGATCTGCAGCAGGTGCAGCCACTGCGCGGGCGACGGGTTGACTTCACTGTGACGCACGCCGGTGCCGGCGCTCATGCGCTGCACTTCGCCCGGACGGATGACCGAGCCGGTGCCCATGCTGTCCTTGTGCGCGAGCTCGCCGTCGAGGACGTAGGTGATGATCTCCATGTCCCGATGCGGATGGGTGCCGAAGCCCATGCCCGGCTCCACGCGATCGTCATTGATGACGCGCAGCGCGCGGAAGCCCATGTTCGCGGGATCGTAGTAATCGGCGAAGGAAAAGGTGTGGTACGTATCGAGCCAGCCGTGGTTGAAGTGACCGCGGTCGCCGGCTTTGCGGATTGTGATCATGAGTTGGTGCTCCTCGATGAAGGGTAACAATCGCACATTCCAGGCCGGACAGCGGACACCGGGAGAACGAGGGGCGCGTGTCATGCCGAGCGAAGTCGAGGCATCCCCTGCCGGAGCGCCATGCGCGTACAACCGGAGGGGATCCCTCGACTTCGCTCGGGATGACACGCCGCGCTGTCTGCTATCTTTCGCGCCATGCACGACGATCCCCTCCGCTCCCTCCCGGAGCGCACCGGCAAGCATCGCTGCATCCGCTGTCTGGCGGAGGTGCCGGCGGACGAGTACATGCGTAACGATCATCTCTGCGATGCATGTGCGGCGGACGGGGACTATCCGGCGCCAAGTCAGAAGTCAGAGGGCAAAAGGCAGAAGGAGTGACCGGCACTTCTGCCCTCTGCCCTCTGCCCTCTGACTTCCGCATCGCGGTCATCCACGACTGGCTGACGGGGATGCGCGGCGGCGAGGCGGTGCTCGAAGCGATTCTCGATCTCGTTCCCGGCGCGGAGCTCTTCACGCTGCTTCACTTTCCCGGCGCGATGTCCGAAAAGATCGAATCGCGCACGATCCACACGTCGTTTCTGCAGGCGGCGGCGCAGCGCGTACGCGATTACCGCGAGCTGTTGCCGCTCTTTCCGAAGGCGGCACGCCGCTTCGACCTGTCGCGATTCGATCTCGTGATCTCGTCGAGTCACTGCGTGGCGAAGGGCGTCGACGCGAAGGGCCGGCCTCACATCTGCTACTGCCACACGCCGATGCGATACATGTGGGATCGCTTCGACGATTACTTCCCGCGCTCGAAGCCGATGCAGCGTCTCGGCGCATCGATGTTCCGGCGATCGCTGCAGCGCTGGGACGTGAAGACATCGAGCGGCGTGAGCGAATTCATCGCGAACTCGCATTTCGTCCGCGATCGGATCAAGCGTTACTACGATCGCGATGCGGAGGTGATCCATCCGTTCGTGGATCAGACCTTTCTCGATGCGCCGCTGCAGGACGAACGAAGCGACGAGCACCTCATGGTCTCCGCGCTCGTGCCCTACAAGAAAATCGAGCTGGCCATCGAGGCGATGGGCAACCGGAAACTGACGATCATCGGCGGCGGTCCGATGCTCGAAAAGCTCCGGAAAACCGCCCCCCCCAACGTCCAACTGCTGGGCCACGTAGAGAGGTCTAGAATCGTCGAGCGCCTCTCGCGTGCGCGCAGCCTGATCCTGCCCGGCATCGAAGACTTCGGGATCACGCCGCTCGAAGCGATGGCGCTCGGCACGCCGGTGGTGGCGTTGCGCGCCGGCGGCGTGCTCGACTCGGTGGTGGAAGGAACGACTGGGATTTTTTTCGATCACCCTTCTGTAGACGCGCTTCGCCGGGCGCTCGACCAGGTCGAGTGGCATGAGTGGGATCGCGCCGCGATCCGGGCCCATGCCGCGACCTTCAGCCGCGCCCGTTTTTCCGAACAGTTCCTGAAGGTGATCGAGCGGCACAGCGGGCAATGATCGAGACCAAACACAGAACGCTCGCGTCGGTCTACCTGATCAACGACGCGGTCGCCTCCAACCTGGCGATGCTCTCCGCCTGGTTCCTCCGCTTCCACGTCGAAGTGATTCCGGTGACGAAAGGCACGCAGGCGGTGGCGGTCTACACGCACCTCTTGCCGATCGTGACGATCGTCTTTCCGCTCGCGTTCGCCGTACAGGGCCTCTATCGCATCCGCCCGACGCGCAGCAAAACGGAGGAGTGGATCGAGGTGGCGATCGGCTCGGTGGTCGCGACGGTCGTCCTCTCCGGCGTGCTGCTCTGGGTCCGCCCCGGCAACCCGGACGTCTTCTACTCCCGCGCCACCTTATTGATGTTCATGCTGATGGCGATCGTCTTCGTGAGCCTCGGGCGCTCCCTCGTGCGCGGTGCCGTGGAGCGCCGTCATCGCGACGGCAAGGATCTCGATCGCGTGCTGATCGCCGGCAACGGCGAGCTCGCCCGCGCCGTCGTCGAGCGCATCAAGACCCATCGCGACCGCCTCGGCTTCTACATCGCCGGCTACCTCCGCAATGGCGACGATGCTGTGCTCGACGGCCTGCAATGCCTCGGCACGATCGACGATGCGGAGCGCGTGGTAATGGAGCACCGGATCGATCACGTGTTCGTCGCGCTGCCGCATGCGTCGTCGCAGGCGATGATGTCGCTGTTGGATCGTTTGGTCCGAGTGATCGTGTCGATCCACGTGGTGCCCGATCTGCTGCAGTTCATGGTGCTGCGCTCGCGCGTCGAAGACATCGACGGCTTGCCGACGATCAATCTGTCGGAGACGCCGCTCGAAGGGTGGAGCCGCTTCGTGAAGCGCGCATTCGATCTCATCGTCGGATTGATGGCGTGCATCGTCTTCTCGCCGGTGATGCTCCTCGTCGCGGTCGCGATCTGGCTCGAGGACCGCGGCCCGATTTTTTATCGGCAGGACCGGATGGGGCTCGATGGCAAGCCGTTCGAGATCGTGAAGTTCCGATCGATGCGCGTCGGTGCGGAGAACGAGACCGGCGCGGTGTGGGCCGATCGCGACGATCCGCGGCGTACACGGATCGGACGGTTGATCCGCGCTTGGTCGCTTGATGAATTGCCGCAACTGATCAATGTGCTGAAGGGCGACATGAGCATCGTCGGCCCGCGTCCCGAGCGCCCGCAGTTCGTCGAACAGTTCCGCGCCGAGTTCCCGCATTACATGCTGCGGCACAAGGTGCGCGCGGGGATGACGGGATGGGCGCAGGTGCACGGCTGGCGCGGCAATACGTCGATCCGCATGCGTATCGAGCACGACCTGTACTACATCGAGAACTGGTCGCTGATGCTCGATCTGAAGATCATCTTCATGACCGTCCCGCACTGGCTCCGTCAGGAAAACGCGTACTGACGGAGCGCGGGCATCCTGCCCGCAGTCGCCGGGCGTCTCACCTGGCGACCCCAGGAAAGCGACCGGGCGTGACGCCCGATCGCTGCGGGCGAGACGCCCGCGCTCCATTACTTCTTCTTGTACGTGAACCCGCCGCTGAGTGTGCCGCTCGCGGTGTTGGCATTCGTGACCACCACAGCAACCGTGCCCTGCGCGTGGGCGGGTGTGGTCGCGGTGATCTTTGTCGAGCTCACGATCACGACACTCGTTGCGGCGGTTCCGCCGAACGTCACGGTTGCGCCGCTGAGAAAGCCGGTGCCTTTGATCGTGACCGCGGTGCCGCCGGACGATGAGCCGGTCGACGGCGTGATGTTCGTGACGGTCACCGGATCGACGACGCTCACGCTCGCCGATTTCGTGTCCGTGCAGCCGTTGCCGTTCGTCACAGTCACCGAAAGCGTGAGCGTTCCGGCTGAACCTGCGGTGAACGTGATCGCGTTCGTGCCGCTGCCCGCGGTGATCGTGCCGCCGGTGATCGACCAGTTGTAGGTCGCGCCGGTGCCGGCCAAGGCGACGGAGGCGCTGTTGCCGGTGGTGCTGGAGATCACGACGGACGGCGCGGTGATCGTCGCGCTCGGATTCGTGTTGACCGTCACGATGAGCGGGTCGGATTCAGTGCTGTGACATCCGAGCGCGTTGAGGATGACGGTGTACGCGCCGGCGATACCGGTCGTGTAGCTCTCCTGCGTTGCGCCGGAGATGGCGACGCCGTTGCGATACCACTGAATGCCGGTGGCGCTGTCGGACCAGAGCGTGACGCTGCCGCCGTCGCAGAATGTGGCCGATCCGTTCAGCACGGAGAGCGTCGCTTTGTGCGGCGTCGGATTCTGCACGGCGTAACCGGATGAACGCGGCGTGGTGCACGTGCCGTTCGTCGCCGTGACGGAGTAGCTCGATGCCGCGGTGACGGTCAGCGTCGCGTTGGTTTCGCCGGTGAGCAGTTCGTCGTCGCGATACCACTGATATGCGGTCACACCGGTTGCGCTCGCGGTGAGCGTCAGCGGCTGTTCGGGACACGCCTGATCGCTCGTGCCGGTGACGGTCGGCGTCGACGGATAGTCGGTGACCGTGACGACGATCGAGTTCGACGTCCCGCTGTGGCAGCCGAGGGCGTTGAGGATGACGGTGTAGGTGCCGGAGACGGTCGCGGTGTAGCTCTGGCTGCCCGCACCTGCGATGGCGACGCCGTCGCGATACCACTGGATGCCGGTGGCACTGTTCGAATCGAGGATGACGCTGCCGCCGGTGCAGAACGTCGTTGCGCTGCGTGCGCTGAGGAACGCGGAGTGCGGCGTCGGGTTCTGCACGGCGTAACCGGATGAACGCGGCGTGGTGCACGTGCCGTTGGTCGCGGTGACCGAGTAGCTCGACGCGGCGGTAACGGTCAGCGTTGCATTCGTTTCGCCGGAGAGCAGTTCGTCGTCGCGATACCACTGGTACGACGTGGCGCCGGTTGCACTTGCGGTGAGCGTCAGCGGCTGTTCGGGACACGCCTGATCGCTCGCGCCGGAGACGGTCGGAGCCGACGGATAGTCGGTGACCGTGACGACGATCGAGTTCGATGTCCCGCTGTGGCAGCCGAGTGCGTTGAGGATGACGGTGTAGGTGCCGGAGACGGTCGCGGTGTAGCTCTGGCTGCCCGCACCTGCGATGGCGACGCCGTCGCGATACCACTGGATTCCGGTCGCGCTGTTGGAATCGAGGATGACGCTGCCGCCGGTGCAGAACGTCGTCGAACTGCGTGCGCTGAGGAACGGCGCGTGCGGCGTCGGGTTGTGCACGGTGTAGATATCGGAGCGGACGCTGCATCCATCGGCGGAGGTTGCGACGATCGTGTAATCGCCGACGGCTGTCGCCGTGTACGTCTTGCTCGTCTCGCCCTGCAGCGTGTCGTTGTTCTGGAACCACTGGTACGACGTGCTGCTCGGATTCGAATCGTTCGCGGTGAGCACGAGCGGCTGTTCGGGACACGCCTGATCGCTCGTGCCGGTGCCGTTGGTGGCCGCGGTGATGGTCGGGATTTCGGGAGCGGTGTAGACGGTGATGATGACCGGATCCGATTCCTGGCTGTGGCAGCCGAGGGCGTTGAGGATCACGGTGTAGGAGCCGGATTCGGTGGCGAGCAGGTTCTGATTGTTCGCGCCGGAAATGGGGAAGCCGTTGTTGTACCACTGGATGCCGGTCGCGCTGTCGGACTGGAGCTGGACGCCCCAGCCGCCGACGGCGGTGCAGATGGTCGTCGACTCGGACAGGACCGAGATCGTCGGCTTGTGCGGCGTCGGATTCTGCACGGTGATGACGTTCGAGCGCGTGCTGCAGCCGTTGAGCGTGGCGACGATCGAGTAATCACCGGAGGCGGTGGCGGAGTACTGATTGCTCGTCGCGCCGTCGATCGCATCGTTGTCGCGATACCACTGGTAATTCGTCAGCGACGAGTTGCTGTCGTGCGCGACGAGGAGCAGCGGCTGTTCGGGACACGCCTGATCGCTCGTGCCGGTGCCGTTCGTGCTCGCGGTGATGATCGGCGCGGACGGAGCGTTCGATACCGTCACGACGACCGGATCGGATGCGCTGGTGTGACAGCCGAGGGCGTTGAGGATGACGGTGTAAGAGCCGGAAGCGGTGGCGACGTAGCTCTCGTGGTTCGCGCCCGCGATGGCGGCGCCATCCCTGTACCACTGGATGCCGGTGGCGCTGTCGGACCAGAGCGTGACGCTGCCGCCGGTGCAGAAGCTGGTCTCGCCGCTCAGCACCATGAGGTTCGCCCGGTGCGGCGTCGGATTCTGCACGACGTAGGGGATGAACGACTGTGCGGTGGTGTAGCAGGCGTTGGTTGCGGTCGCGGTGTAGGAGCCGGCGGAGGTCGCAGAGTAGGTCTGGCCAGTCGCGCCGGAGATCGGGCCGCCGTCGTTGTACCACTGGTACGACGTCGCTTCGAACGAGTGTGCGGTGAGCACGAGCGGCTGTTCAGGACAGGCCTGGTCGCTGGTGCCGGTGCCGTTGGTCGCGGCAGTGATGTTGGGGACCGGCAGCGGAAGCGTGGAGCGGACGAAGACCTGGAAAGTGGCGGTGGCGGTGAGGCCGCCGCTGTCCGTCACTTCGAGGACGATGCTGTTGGAGCTGCTCGCATCGCACGCCGGCGTGATGTAGGCGCTGATCGAGCCGTTGCTGTTGGTGATCGAGTCGATGGTGATGCCGCTCGGTACGCTGGT
>DATEZA010000355.1:0-2405 GCA_035255945.1 Thermoanaerobaculia bacterium | reverse complement strand
CACCTGGTGAACAATGGCCGCTCCTGATCTCGTCATGTACGAGGAGGAGTACCTGCAGATCAAGGACATCCTCCATCGTCTGCAGGTCGACTCCAACTCGAAAATCGTCTTCCTGGTCGACAAAAACGGCCAGCAGATCGCCTCGGAGGGAGACATGCGAGGCGTCGACGCCACGTCCCTCGCATCGCTCACCGCCGGCAACGTCGCCGCCACCGACGGCCTGGCGAAACTGATCGGCGAGAAAGAGTTCTCGATCCTCTTCCACGAGGGAGAGCGCGACAACATCCACATCTCACTCGTCGCGCAGCGGGTGATCCTCGTCGTCATCTTCGATGAAAAGTCGTCGCTCGGCCTCGTGCGGCTCAGAGTGAAAAAGGCTTCCGGCGAGCTCGAAAAAGCGTTCGAGCAGTTGCTGAAAAAAGCCGAAGCGGATCGCGGCAACCTGGCAAACCGTTTCGACTCGCCGTTCGCTGAGATCACGGACGAGGACATCGACAGCCTGTTCAGCGAATAGCCAATGACGTTCATCAACTACGCGGCGCGCGAGATCAACTGCAAGATCGTGTATTACGGTCCCGGTCTCTGCGGCAAGACCACGAACCTGCAGTGGATCTATGACAAGACGAACCCGCAGGCGAAAGGCAAGCTGATCTCGCTCGCGACGGAAACGGATCGCACGCTCTTCTTCGACTTCCTCCCGCTCGACCTAGGCACGGTCCGCGGTTTCAAGACGCGCTTCCATCTCTACACCGTTCCGGGCCAGGTCTTCTACGACGCCTCGCGCAAGCTGATCCTGAAAGGCGTCGACGGCGTGATCTTCGTCGCCGACTCGCAGGAGCCGCGCATGGAAGCGAACATCGAGTCGCTGCAGAACCTGGAGAAGAACCTCAAGGAGCAGGGCTACGAGCTGAAGACGGTTCCGTACGCGCTGCAGTTCAACAAGCGCGACCTGCCGACGGCGCTCCCCGCCGACGAGTTGTATCGCCAGCTCAACTTCAAAGGCGAGCCGACGTTCGAAGCCGTGGCGATGAACGGCACCGGCGTTTTCGACACGTTGAAAGCCGTCGCCAAGCTGGTTCTCACCGAACTGAAAAAGAAGTAAGGTGTGGCGCCGCCGGCCCGGCGGTGATCGACGAGCCGCCGGGTCGGCGGCACCACACACAATGCGCCACGGCCTGAACATCGTCACCATCGGCGGCGGCACCGGACTCTCCACCCTACTCCGCGGCCTCAAGACCTTCGTCGGCAGTGCCGGCACCTGGTCGATCGACAACCTCGGCGCCATCGTCACCGTCACCGACGAAGGGGGCAGCTCCGGCGAATTGCGCCGCGAGTTCGGCATGCTCCCGCCGGGCGACATCCGCAACTGCATCGTCGCACTCGCAGAAGAAGAGCAGCTGCTGTCGCGCGTCTTCAACTATCGCTTCGAAGCGGAAGGTCCGCTGAAGGGACATTCGCTCGGCAACCTCCTGCTGACCGCGATGACGGACATCACCGGCAGCTTCGACAACGCGATCCTCGCCGCGTCGAACATCCTCGCGATTCGCGGCGTGATTTATCCGTCGACATTGAGCGACGTGCGGTTGCGCGCGATTCTCGAAGACGGCAAAGAGCTCGTCGGCGAAGTGGCGATCAGCGGCTCGTACCTCAGCGAGCGCCGCCGCACGCCACGCACGCATGCGCGCATCGTGCACCTGGCGATCGACCCGGCCGACGCGCAACCGGTCGAAGGCGCGCTCTCCGCAATCGAATCGGCCGACATGATCCTCATCGGTCCCGGCTCGCTCTTCACCTCGGTGCTGCCGAATCTGTTGATCAAGGACCTGGCCGAGGCGCTGCGAGCATCGAAGGCATTGCGCGTGTATGTCTGCAATGTGATGACGCAGCCGGGCGAGACCGACCACTACACGGCGGAGCAGCACCTCGCCGCGATCATCGAGCACGCGGGCCTCGTCGTCGACGTGATGATCATGAACGGCCGCCGGCCGTCGGAGCAGATCCTCGAGAACTACGCGAAGGAGGATGCGTTTCCTGTAGCGTTCGATGTGAATGCCGTGCGCGAGCTCGGCGTGACGCCGTTCTTCGGCGACATCATCGCGGAAGGGAACTACGTCCGGCATGATTCGCGCGCGCTCGCCGATACGATCTTCCGGCTCTACGACCGTTACGGCCGGACGCTTGAACGAATGCGGAGAAACGAAGGATGACCGAAGGAGCGCGGGCGTCCCGCCCGCAGTCGCTGGCCGTCTCGGCCGGCGACAGGTGCGGACGAGACGTCCGCGCTCCACTCGCTCGGAGACACGAATGACGGAAAACGTCGAAGTAATCATCCTCGCGGCCGGACTCGGCACGCGGATGAAATCGGCCACCATCAAGATCCTCCACCGCGCGGCGGGACGGCCGAT
>DATEZA010000354.1:0-3590 GCA_035255945.1 Thermoanaerobaculia bacterium | reverse complement strand
ATCTTCGTCTGCACTCCGCGTGCGCGTGCGCGGCGCGTGACTTCCAGTCCGTCGATGTCCGGCATCTGCACGTCCATCAGCACCAGATCGAACGAATCATTCGCCAATCGATCGAGCGCCTCGCGTCCATCCCCGGCGACGACGACGTGATGTCCCATCCGCTGCAGCACCTCCGACGCGAACTCCTGATTCACGATGTTGTCCTCGGCCACCAGCACGCGCAGCGGGCGCTCGGCGGTGGGCTGCGGCACGACCGTCTCGCGTGCGATCGCTTCGGTCAATCCGAGGGCGAGACCGAGCGCGTCGAGCAGTTCGCGCTCCGCGACCGGACGCACGAGCTGCAGGCGATCATCCGATGACTCCGCGAGCGGCGACACGATGCGGATCACCGGCGCGCGGACCATCTCCTTCCCCGCCGTGATCGTGCAATCGAACGAGCCGCGGTGCGCGTCGCGGATCGACGGCACGTCCTCCACGATGACGCCGTGCGCCGTGAGCATCTCGCGCATGAAGAGGCCGGCCATCTCATTCGACTCGACGATCAGCACGCGCTTCCCTTCCAGCCCCTTCTCCCACGACTCGCGGCGCAGCTGCGCGTGCGCGCGATCGGTCTCCAGCGTCAGCGAGAAGGTGAACGCGCTTCCCTTCCCGAGGTGACTGGAGACGGCGATCGAGCCGTTCATCGCTTCCACGAGGCGCGCCACGATCGCCAGACCGAGGCCCGTTCCGCCGAAGCGCCGCGAGTGCGACGAATCGGCCTGCGTGAACGGCTGAAAGATTGCGTTCTTCTTGTCCGGATCGATGCCGATGCCTGTATCCCGAATTTCGCATTGCAGGATCACGCGGCGGTCGTCCTGGGCCACGAGACTCACCCGCACCGCGATCTCGCCGGCCGGCGTGAACTTCACCGCGTTGCCGGCGAGGTTCACGAAGATCTGCCGCAGCCGCAGCGGATCGCCCCAGAGTGTCTCCGGCACATCGCGATCGACGAGGAAGGCGAGGCTCAGTCCCTTCTGCGCCGCGGTCACGCCGAGCGGCTTCATCGTGTCGGTCAGCAGGTCGCGCAGGCCGAAGTAGACCGGCTCGAGCTCGATCCTGCGCGCTTCGATCTTGGCGAAGTCGAGGATGTCGTCGATCGTGCCGAGGAGCGATTCGGCGGAGTGGCGCGCCAGATCGAGCTGGCGAATGCGATTGGGCGAGCGCTCACCGTCGCGCAGCAGCTGCAGCATGCCGAGGATGCCGTGCAACGGCGTGCGCATCTCGTGCGACATGTTCGCCAGGAACTCGCTCTTCGCCGCGCTTGCTGCTTCCGCGCGCGAGCGCGCTTCACGCACGGCCACCGAGTACTCCTCGAGCTGCCGGATCAGATCGCGCGACACGCGAATCGCTCCCCCCATCTGCGCCCGCCGCACCTCGGCCGTTCGGGCGGTCAGTGCGATGTAGAGGCCCGCGGCGCCGATGAAGATCAATTTCACCGCGACCACCGCCGGATCGATCGGACGGCCGTCGACGAACATCACCCAGAACAGCATTCCGGCGTAAGAGATCGTGACCCATCCGGCGAAGAAGAGGCAGCGGCGGAACGTCGTCTGCGTCTGGTCCGCCACGCGCATCAGCAGCACGTAGAACAGCCAGCTCCGCTCCGCGCCGGATGAGTAGACGCAAAACGTCCAGAGCGGCACGTCGAAGATCAGGAACGCGAGGTTGAGATCGAACGGCAGCGCGCGCTCGTAGAAGAGGCGGATGACGATCGTGGAGACGATGCAGTTGATGCCGAGCACGATCGCGACGGTCGTCCACGGCAGGATCTGCGGCTGATCGAGAAAGTAGCGATCGTTGAGGTAGACGCCGAGGGAGAGAAAGATCGAGCCGACCACGCGGAGGAGCGGGATCTCGAAGGTGGCGAGATGGATCGCGCGCTCGAGTTTTTTTCGGTCGATGTCGTCGGGTTGAATCGCCACCACCGCGGCACGACGACGCGCGGAGCTGAGAAGCCGAGCGGTGCGAGTGGTCTGCGTGGGCTGCATGGAAGTGGTTGCTGAGTTGCTGGGTTGCTGGGTTACTGAGTCAGCAACTCAGCAACCAGGCAACGCGGCAACTGGTTACGCAACCCCGGAGCGTTCGCGACGATTCAGAATGCCACGAATGCGCGGCAGAAGCATTTCCTTTCGGATCGGCTTCCGCAGAAAGTCCGCCGCTCCGAGCTCGAGGGAGCGCGCTTCCACTTCCGGACCGGCCACGCCGGTGATGAAGATCGCCGGAGTGGCGATCCCTTTCTGGATCATGATCTCGAAGAGGCGCAGACCGCTGAGCGTCGGCAGATTGATGTCGAGGATCAGCAGATCGAAGCGGCGGCGTCCGATCTCGATCAGCGCTTCGCCGCCGTCCGCGACCGTCACCACTTCATAGCCTGACTCGTTCAGGAATCCTTCCACGAGTGCGGACGACACCGCATCATCTTCGACCAGCAGCACGAGCACCGGTCCGTCGCTGCGATTGTTCTGCACTTCGCGCGGCGCGGGGCTGCGATCGAGCGCCGCGACGATCTCCTCGCGCACCTTCTCCGTTTCCGCGCTCGGCTCGCGATTGAAATCGCGGCGGAGGATGTCGGCGCATTCCTGGTAGCGGCGCAGCGCGGAGTCGGGACGTCCCTGCTCGAGCTGCAGCCGCATCAGCGCGCGATGCACCACTTCCTGCGACGGATCGAGTGACAGCAGGCGGCTCGCGGTCTCCACCGCGTTCTCCCACCATCCCGCTTTGATCTGCGCGGCGAGCAGGCGTCCGAAGATCGCCACGCCCGCGCGCCAGTACCGCAGGCGCTGCTCGGCGAGCCAGTCGTCGAACGGCTGGATCTCGCTCGTGAATGCGTCGAGGAGATTGCCGCGATAGAGATCCGCCGCTTCGCGGATGGCGTTGATCGACTCCGCATCGGCGAGCTGGTCGAACCGCTGCGTGTCGACGGTGACGTTGTCCGGATTGAAGCGGATGGTCTCGGCGTCTTCGAACACGATGTCGGGCGGCAGAAAGCGCAGTGCGTACTGCACGTCGCGCACGAGTCCGCGCACCAGCGATTCATCGGGATTACCGAAGATCAGCTCGCCCGCCTGAGCGATCGAGCCGCGGTCCCCCGTCAGCGCGAGGTACACGATCAGCGCGCGGGCTTTGCGATTGCCGATCGAGAGCGCATTTCCCCTGTGATCGATCGCAGACAGCCCACCGAAAAGGCGGATCCGAAGCAGTGTCATGGGACCAGGGACCTGCAAACGAGAGTAACACAGGCGAGGGTGGTATTGCCTTAAATCCGCACGTGCGAGCCGTGCTCTGGAACGTGAGTTGCTCAATTGCCGGGCAGGAGAAAATGAAATGAAGAAGTCGCTTCTATCGATGTTTGCCGCGCTCTCCCTCATCGTCTCGCTCAATGCCTGTTCGAACTGGAATCGGGTCACTCCGAAGCCGCTCGACAACTCGGCGATCGAGACCGAGGTCCGCAAGAACCTGACGGCGGACGGCATCTCCGGCCTGCATATCGACGTCAGCAACGGCGTCGTCACCCTCGACGGTCACCTCAGCGCGAACGACAAAGCGAAAGC
>DATEZA010000353.1:0-3129 GCA_035255945.1 Thermoanaerobaculia bacterium | reverse complement strand
CGTCTGCTTTCATCGCCTGCGGCGCAGGTGTGGCGATCTTCGCCAGCTCCGTGAACGGCGTGACGCTGTACGTGCCGACCGCGCGGTCGATCTCCGTCACGGTCTGCTTGTCGTAGTCGGCGATGACGGTCCGGTCGCCGGAGATCGAGATCACCGTGTTGCCGCGGCAGTACTCATCGACGACGGTCGTTTTTCCGCCCGGATCATCGACCGCCCGCGTGAGGTGGAGCGGTTGAGGAAACAGGAGCGGAGTCGCAGCGAAGGCGGAAAAAGAAGAGAGGACGAGCGCGATCACGGCGCTCGCCGCGCGTGCGGGGCTGTAGATGTTCAAGCTTTGACCTCGGAGCGAACAGGAACTGGTTTGGGGGCGCGCACGGTACACGACGTCATTAAGGAACGCAAGAGTTCCTTCGAGTGCGCGCGGGTGTCTCGCTGCATCACGTTCATGGCAGAAATGTGGAAAAACGCAGGGCTGGACGGCGGCAGCAACGTTTGGACGGAACGCTGCCGAACAACTCCTCTCGCCCTGATGGACGTGAAGAAATAAGGGATATTGGTGGGTCCGGCAGAATGTTCGAATGACCCGCACGGAGCGAGAGACAAGACGAGACAGAGCACGCGCGTGCGCGTCGTTTCCATCAAAACCTCGATTGTTTGGGATCAGCCTGTGGCTACAGCGGGAACGCGGATTATACGAACCCTTCCAGAGAGCCGTCTATCCTGAAATTATGGTGAGTGGAGAGAGGGAAGGACGGCTGTCGGCAAATACCGACAGCGCGATTCGCATCGCAAACGTGGATCTGAGCGTCGCGCGCAAATACGCGCTGCTATACTTCTTTCATTAAGGCTTGCATGGAGGAATGAAAGATGGGGACATATCGCAGTATCCGCGTTGTTCTAACGGTCGTCGCAGCGCTCTCGCTTCTCATCGTCCAGCCAGCTCACGCCGAGCAGATCACGCATGACTACCTCTACTACTCCGACTGCACGCTGACCACCACCGCCGGCGAGGTCTGGACCGAATGCGGCGATCCCAATGTCTACTCCTGGGGGACGACCAGCAACTGGCGCAAGAACACCTGGTTCGGCTGCGTCACCGAACATGGCGGCTCGTCCTGCGAGTACTGGACCGGCTCGGTCTGGGTGCAGATCAATTGCAACGGCAACAACTGCTGACGCACGTTCGCCGGCGGGCGAGCGAGAGCCACCGCCGGCCGTTTGATCTGCGAGCACAAAAAGCAAAAAGCCGCAAACCATTGGTAGGTTTGCGGCTTTATTGGACTTGAATTTGGTGCCCAAGGCCGGACTCGAACCGGCACGGATTTCTCCACACGCCCCTCAAACGTGCGCGTCTACCAATTCCGCCACTTGGGCTGGGGTGAAAAGAACGTTACTTCTTCGCCGGGGTTGCGGGAGCTGTCGGAGCTGCCTTCGAGCCGCTCATCACGGAACCGCGCGGACGGGCCTGGAGGACCGCCAGCGTGAGGGAGGTGATGACGAACAGCGTGAAGAACGAGACCGTCAGCTTGTGCAGGAGCGTCGTCGCGCCGCGCGCGCCGAACGCTGTCTGCGATCCGCCGCCACCGAATGCACCTGCCAGGTCGGCTCCTTTGCCCTGCTGGACGAGGACGACCAGGATCAGAAAGATGCTGATGACGACGTGGACAATGACGAGCAATACGGTCATGGATTCTCCGAACCTGCCTCTCAACGAGGCAGGGGCGTGAATTCTTCCCGGAATGGGGCCGTTCGTCAAGTCCTCAAACGCAATCAGATTACGCGTATCATCCCTACCCGTGCGCTACTCACCCGAGCACAAACAGGAAACACGCGAACGCATCGTCCACGCCGCATCGCGCCGCTTCCGCAAAGGCGGAGCCGGCGTCGGTATCGGGCAGCTGATGAAATCACTCAAGCTGACGCACGGCGGTTTCTATCGGCACTTCGACAGCAAGGATGACCTCGTCGTTGCCGCACTTTCCGCCGGCTTCGATGAGACACGTTCGAAACTCAACACTGCCATCGCCAACGCGAAGCCGGAGCATGAGCTCGAGGCGATCGTCACGTACTACCTGAGCGAGCAGCACTGCCATGACGCGGCGTCGGGTTGCCCAGTCGCGTCACTCGCGGCCGAGGTCGCGCGTCAGCCGCATGCCGTGCGCGCCGCATTCGAAAAAGCGATGTCGAGTATGGCGGCCATCGTGTCGAAGTACGTGCGCGGCGCAACCGAGGAAGAACGGAGACGCAAAGCGGGCGTGCTGATGACCGGCATGTCGGGAACGCTGGCGGTCGCGCGCGCGCTTTCGGATGAACAGATGCGGCGGAACCTGCTCGCCACGGCGCGAGCGACCTACATCGAAGCGTTCGCGCGTTAAGACCTACCGAGGGCGTTGTAGATCGCGAGAAACTTCGACGAATCGAGACTCGCGCCGCCGACGAGAAATCCATCGATCGATCCGTTCGCCACGAGATCGTCGACGTTCTCCGGCGTCACGCTACCGCCGTACAACAGCGGCACATCACTCCTGGACCAGAACCGCGCGATCGCGTGCCTCACCTCGGTCACCGTTTCCGCACAGAGCGCACCGCTCGCATTTCGTCCCGTGCCGATCGCCCAGATCGGTTCGTACGCGACGACGATCGGCCCGCTGCCGGCCGCGGACGCCACCGCATGCACCTGCTCGGACAGATGCACCGCCGCCTCCCCCGCATCGCGCACGCGCAGGTCCTCGCCGATGCAGAGCACGGGCGTGAGTCCCGTCTCCATCGCCACCGCGAGCTTGCGCGCGATCAGCGAATCGTTCTCGCCGTAGAGCTGGCGGCGCTCGGAGTGCCCGAGGATGACGTAGCGCACACCGCAGTAACGGATCATCGCCGGCGCGACTTCACCGGTGAACGCGCCCTTGTCGTGATCCGACGCATTCTGCGCGGCGACCTCGACCCCTTTCGCCTGCGCCGCGACATCGCGCAAAAACGGATACGGCGGCGCGACGACGATCGACGAATGCTCGCGCGCTCCCCCGCCGACGGCGCGCATCCAGGCATCGATGCCTTCCGGCGGGAGGTTCATTTTCCAGTTGGCGATTGCGTAGCGCATCGTCATGCAGTGTACCGGTTCTTTCCGCTGCG
>DATEZA010000352.1:0-10422 GCA_035255945.1 Thermoanaerobaculia bacterium | reverse complement strand
CTGATCGATGCCGGAGACGGTCGTCACTGCGCCGCCGCCGCTCGTGCAGTTGGTCGAGCCGGTGAAGATCTGCTTCGACACGGTGTAGGTCTCGGTGGTCGTATCACCGATGTAGTTGCCGCTGCGCAGCACGACCGTGCCGCCAAACAGCGAAGTCAAAAATAGAAGGATGCCCAGGGAAGACAGGAATCTAACTTTCATCGCCCCTCCAGTGCGTTGTGAGAGAGGCTTCGAACTTAGGTCCTGCGCCCGGACGCGGAAATGACGTGGATCACAAACCGCCAGCCACGGCGTGCACGTGCGCACCGTCGGCGCGAAGCCGCTCGACGATGCGACTCCCGCCGAGCCGCGGCTGGAGGATGCGTTCCTTTCCGTGATGAGCGGAGCCGCGGCGTGAGAATCGCGGCGATCATCCTCGCCGACTTCGCATCCGCTTCCGGCGGCTCTCGACGCTGGTCATCTTTCTGCTGCTCAGCGCAATGGCGTACGCGTGGATGCCCGCGAGCAGCGTTCCGCACAACCACCCAGGTCCCTCGACTACGCTCGGGATGACGGCGCAAACGGAGGTCCGCACTGATGCTCAACCGTCATGCCGAGCGTGGTCGGGGCACCCGGGCGTGCGGCCGGCGCGCCGGCGTTTGGCGCTCCGTCCGCTGCAGTGGCGTACGATGTGAACGGAACCTGTTCCGTGGACAAAGATAAAACGAAAAAGAAAAAAGAATCGGCGAAGCCGGACGAAGGCGCGGAAACGCCGTCATCCGGCCCCGCCGTGACGATCGCTGTCGTGTCGACGAAGGTCGGTGAGAGCCGCGACAACCTCGCCAATCGCGAGAAGTGGTTCGGCAGCCGCAGCGGAAAACGGTGACGCAGGTCGCTACAGCCGCAGCCGCCACATGCTGCGGCCGTACGTCGCGGCGATGAGCGCGTTGTCGGTGGCGTGATGGATGAGATCGACCACCATCACCTTCGGCAGCGTGCCGGAGAGATTCGACCACGTCAGACCGCCGTCCTCCGTCCCGAACACACCGGCATCGCTCCCCACGTACACGCGATCCACACCTCCGCCTTCGATCACCACGCATGCGTGATGCGGCACGCGCGGCAGCTGTCCTTTGTCGATGTCCGCCCAGTGATGGCCGCCATCCGTCGAGCGGAAAACGTGTGACGGTCCGAAGTTCGCGACGGTGACGTAGAGGACGTCTTCGTCGCGCGGCGACACCGTCAGTCGCGTGATCGCGAAGCCCGGCAGTTCGGTACCGGCGATGTTCGCCGACCAGGTCTCGCCTCCGTCGTCGCTGCGGAAGATGCCGCCGTTTTCGGTGCCGGCGTAGACCCGCTTCGAATCGGAATCGGCGACTTCGATCGCGCTGATCACGCCGCCGTCGAGCACCGGACTGACCGCCTTCCAGCTCGCGCCGTCATCCCTGCTCCGCCAGATGCGCATCGAGCCGGTGAAGATGACGTCGGAATCGTTCGGATCGAGGCAGATGTAGCACATCCAGACCTGCTCCCGTTCCTGGCTCGGCGCAGGCGGCGAGATCTCGGCCGACTTCCCGTCTCGAAAGCGGAAGATGTGGAAGTTGTAGTAGGACGCGAGGAGATGGCCTGCGTCCGCAGGATCGATCACGATCCAGCCGCCGTCGCCGCCGAGGATCTCGAAGAAGTCGTCGGCCGCACCGGTCGTGGTGGCGCACGTGCCGTTGTCCTGCAAGCCGCTGGCGTAGACGCGCGAATCGCTCTGCGCGATGTCGGCGTCGTAGCTCATCGAGTTGGCCAGACCGGCGCTGCGATTCGCCCAGTTCGTGCCGCTGTCCTTGCTGATGTCGAGACCGCCGTCGTTGCCGTCGTAAACGACGCCGGGCGCGGAGGCCGGCATGAGCAGCGCGTGGTGATCGGCGTGTGCGTATCCGCTGGTGCCGCGTGTCGCGTCCCATCTCGTGATGTGCGTCCACGACGTGCCGCCGTTGGTGGTGCGATGCAGATCGACGCCGCCGCAGATCACGGTGTTCGGCTTCGCCGGATGCACGACGATCGTATTGCCGTACATCATCTGCCCTTCCTTCGTGAACTCGTTGCCCGAGATGTCGCGCCACGTCTTGCCCGCATCGCGCGAGCGGAAAACGCCGAGGACGAGATCGGAGGATTGCGACTGCTGATCGGCGGCGATGGCGTAGAGCACGTTCGAATCGGACGGCGCGAGCGCGAGCCTCGCGCGGCCGAAGCGCGCCGGCGACGGAAGACCGCGCGTGAGCTGCGACCACGTCGCGCCGCCGTCGTCCGACCGATAGATCCCGCTCGCCATGCCCTGCGCGGTGAACGTCGCGAAGATGCGCCCTTTGTTCGTCGGATCGAACACGATCGAATGGCACCAGTAGTTGTGCGTGGAGATGAACGTCTCGCGGCGCCAGCTCACGCCGCCATCCTTCGACACGTACATGCCGCCGAGGTCGAACGAATCGGGGCTGCTCATCTCCGCGTAGCCGACGCCGCCGATGCGGATGTGCAGACGGTCGAACGGATCGATCGCGATCGCGCCGATGCGCGACGGGATGCCGGTCGCGGCGTGCGATGCGAGCAGGTGCCAGGACACTCCCGCATCGAGGGTGCGGTAAAGGCCGACGCCCGGATACGAATCGGCGGAGAGGTTCGCCTCGCCCGTGCCGCAGTAGAGGATGTCCGGATTCGTCGTATCGATCGCCAGCGAGCCGACGTTCAGCACGTCTTCCGAGTGCCACTGCGGCGTCCAGCTCTGTCCTTCATCGGGCGAGAACCAGACACCTCCGCCGGCTGCACCGGCCCAGATACGCGCGGGCACCGTCGGATGACAAGCGAGGCTGGTCACGCGTCCACCGATGTTCGTCGGTCCGATGAGCTCCCACGCCGCGGTGGCGGACGTCTTCGGAAGCGACTTTTCGATCCGGTCACGCTCTGCGACGAGCGTCGTGACCGGCGCTTCGCGCGACGGAAACGAAACGCGCGCGCGGAACCACTGGCTGCGAACTTTGTGATTCGAGAGCCGCGCAGTCGGCGCTCCCTCCGCCCGTTTCTTGCGCGGTCCGCTGAGGAGTTGCGGCGGCCGCACCTGACCGGGAATCAGATTCTCCGGCGGTTTTTCCGCGACCGCGGCCGATGCTGCCGCTGCGACGCGCGTCCGTTTCACAGCTGCCGTTTTCCGCTTCCGTGTTTTTGCAGGCATGACTTCCCCCTATTGTCATGGAGGGACAGAAGTCCGGATTTCTCACGAGCAGACTCGCCGATCGTGGCCGCGCAGTGAGCCGCCGCACTCCTGCTACACTCGCCGCAAGGTTCAGCGCTCCAAAACCCCGTGTCGCTCAGGTACTTTGCGGTCGCACTCCTCTTGTCACTCGCCGCGCATGGCGAGCAGGTGCCGGAGTACGAACTGAAGGCGGAGTTCCTCACGCGCTTCGCGACATTCATCGAATGGCCACCAGGCGCGGAGTCGCGCACGTTTACGATCGGGGTCATCGGACACAACCCGTTCAACGCCTATCTCGAGAAGCTCGCCACGCGCAAGATCAAGAACCGGCCGGTGTCGATCCGCTACATCAATGAGCTGTCGCAGATCGATGGCTGCGACATCCTCTTCATCGCCTCCTCCGAGAAATCACGCCTGCAGGCGATCCTCGGGCGCACCGACTCGCGCCCGATCCTCACCGTCGCGGACAGCAACGGCTTCGCAGCAGCGGGCGTGCTGATCAACTTCTATACGACCGCCGACACGGTGCGCTTCGAGATCAACGAAGGCGCGGTCGAGAAGAGCGGGCTGAAGGTCAGCTCGAAGCTGTTCAAACTGGCGAAGGTCATCGAGGCGAAGCCATGATCGTGCTGCGCAATCTGTCGATCCGCAACAAGATCATCGCCATCGTGCTGCTGGCGGCGATCCTGCCGCTGATCGGCGGCTTCGCATTCGTGGTGGTCAACGAGCGCCGCGCGTTCCGCCGCGAAATGATGGACAACGCGGTGGTCATCGCGCGCGTCACCGCGGAGAACAGCGTGGCCGATCTCGCGTTCGGCGACCGCCAGTCGGCTGAAAACACGCTCGGGAAACTCTCCGCGGTCGAAGGCGTGGAGCACGCCGCACTATTCGACAGGGACGGCAGACTGTTCGCGGTGTGGCATCGCTCCGGACGCGGCGCCTCGCGGCGTTCCGTCGGACCGTCGCGACTCTGGTCGGGCGACCGGCTGCAGGTCTCGGAGCCGGTCGCATTCAACGGCGAACGCTGGGGCACCATCGCGCTGGAGCTGACGACGACCGGCCTGCAGACGAAGCTGCGCGGCCATCTCATCACGCTGCTGCTCCTCACCGCGATCGTCGTCGCCGCCGCGCTCTTCCTCGGCGCACGCCTCGAAAAAATCGTCTCCGCGCCGATCCTCGAGCTCGCCGCAATTGCGCGCGAAGTGTCGGAGAAACACGACTACGCCATCCGGGCGCGGACCGTAAGCAACGACGAGATCGGCGTGCTCGCCGACGGCTTCAACGAGATGCTCACGCAGATCGAGCGCCGCCAGCGCGAGCGTGATGAAGCGGACCAGCGCACGAAGGAGAAGTCGCAATTCCTGGCGAACATGTCGCACGAGCTGCGCACGCCGCTGAACGCGATCATCGGCTTCTCGGAAATTCTGAAAACGCGTCTCGCCGACCGCGCCGCGGAGCGCGAGTTGAAGTTCCTCGACAACATCAACAGCTCCGGCCAGCACCTGCTCGGCATCGTCAACGACATCCTCGATCTGTCGAAGATCGAAGCGGGACGGATGGAGATCACGCCGGAGCGCTTCCCGATCGCGGCGGCGATCGACGGCGTGACGAGCCTCATGCGCGGGGTCTCCGCGCAGCGCCGCATCGCGATCGAGGTCGACCTCGAGCCGGGCATCCCCGACCTCGAAGCCGATCTGGTGAAGATCAAACAGGTGCTCTACAACCTGGTGTCGAACGCGCTGAAGTTTTCACCGGAGGATTCGAGCATCACGATCCGTGCGGAGTCGCGGCGCGCGGAGCAGGCGCCGTTGTACGAAAACGCGATCCGTATCAGCGTGATCGATCGCGGCATCGGCATCGATCCGAGAGATCACGCGCGCATCTTCCTCGAGTTCCAGCAGGTCGACAGCCGCATCTCCCGCACGTTCGGCGGCACCGGCCTCGGGCTCACGCTGGTGAAGAAATTCGTCGACATGCACGGCGGCGTGGTCGACCTCGAAAGCGCGCTCGGCGAAGGCAGCACGTTCACCGTCACGCTGCCGATGAACTTCCATCGCGCCGACGAGGTGCGGAGCCTGCGGCTGGTGAACGCGGACGGCTCGCACAAGCCGCTCGTGCTGGTGATCGAAGACGAGATCGATGCGTTCCGCTCGATCGAACAGCAGCTGCGCGCGGGCGGTTTCGTGCCGCAGCACGCGCGCTCGGGCGAGGAAGGGATGGCACTCGCGCGCGAGCTGATGCCGGCGGCGATCACCCTCGATCTGGTGCTCCCCGGCATCGACGGCATCGAAGTGCTCAAGCGGTTGAAGGCCGATCCGAAGACGCGCAACACGCCGGTGATCATCGTGTCGATGACGAACAATCGCGAGCTCGCGGTGGCGTTCGGCGCGAGCGATTACTTCGTGAAGCCGGTCGATTACGACCATCTGCTCGAGTCGCTGCGTCGTCAAATGGGTGGTGCGGCGAACACGAAGCTGCTGGTGGTCGACGACGATCGCGAGCTGCACGATCTGCTCGACGGCCGCCTGCGCGCACACGGCTACTCGCTCGTGCACGCGTACGGCGCGAGCGAAGGCTTCACCCGCGCGAGCACGGAGTCGCCGTCGCTGGTGATCCTCGATCTGATGATGCAGGAGATGAACGGATTCGATCTGGCGACGCAGCTGAAGAACGATCCGCGCACGTCGCGCCTGCCGATCGTGGTGGTGACGGAGCAGGAGCTGAGCGGCGGCGATCGCCAGCGATTGATCGGCAAGATCAACGCGCACATGAAGCGCGGCGATCTGAACGGATCGCAACTGGTGAACGTGATTCGCGAGTTGGTGCGCGCGCAGGCGGAGGCGTGATGAAGAAGAACGACCCGTCGCTTCCGGAGTGCGGCGGCCATGCCGCCGCTGTTTCGAACCGCGGCCATGCCGCGGTTTCGGGCGGGCGGCATGGCCGCCCTTGCAGGAATCAGCGGCGGCATGGCCGCCGCACTCCGAGGGGCTTCGCCATCGCGCTCCTTCTCCTCGCCACCCTCGCCTCCGCGCAGGACAAACCCGAGCTGCAGCAGCTCTCGCTCGAAGAGCTGATGAACGTGCATGTCGTCTCCGCGTCGAACATCAGCGAGAAGTTGTCCGAGGCGCCGGCGACGGTCATGGTGATCACGGCGAAGGACCTGCGCGATCGCGGCTATACCGACCTCTCGCAGATCTTCGACGACCTGCCGGGCATGGACGTCGTCCGTCCTTACGGCGCGACGTACTTCAAGAATTACTGGCGCGGCTACCGCAACACGATCGGCGATCCCTTCCTGGTGATGATCGACGGCGTGATCTTCAATCACCTCTACTTCAACACTGCGGACGTGCTCGCGACGTTTCCGCTGAGCGATGTCGAGCGCGTGGAGGTCGTGTACGGGCCGGCGTCGTCGGTCTACGGCGCGAACGCGTTCATGGGCGTGGTCAACGTCATCACGCGCACCGATGCATTGCAGGACGGCACTTCGGCGTCGGTTAAATTCGGCGCGGGCTCGTCGCAGTCGCGGCTGGCCGATGCGACCGCGATGTTCAAGGCAGGCGAGGTGCGCATCCGCGTCTCCGCGCGCGTCGACGACGGCGATCTCGACGACTCGCACGTCAATGCGTACGAGTACACAAAAAAGAAGTACTTCGAGGATCGCCGCTTGTGGGGCGGCTTCCTCGACAATCCGGCCATCGGCGACGGGTTCTCGTCGCCGCGCCGCAACCGTGCGCTCGACATCCGCGCATTCGCGGGCAAGCTCGAAGCGGGACTGCAGTACTTCCGCCTCAACGCCGGCTACGGACTGGAGTACGCGGGCGATCGCTCGCTCAATCACGCGGTCTGGTCGCGTCCCGACTTCAGCACGTACGTGCGCTACAAACATCGCCTGAGCGAGCGGCTCACGTCGACGTCGTTCGTCCGCTATCGCACGAGCGGCGTGTCGAACGATTCGTTCTTCGTGCAGAGCTTCCCCGATCCGCAACAGACCGCAGAGTTTTCGTTCTGGAGCGCGAACAACAACAGCACGACGGTGTCCGAGGACCTCGACATCAACGTGAATCCATCGCTGCAGCTGCGGGCCGGCGCGCGCTACGAGCAGAAGGATCTGCAGACGGCGTACGACATCACATACGGTCCCGATCTGCCGCCGTCGGCGATCGACGGCAACACGTATCCGTATCCACAGCCGCCGAGCTCTACGCCGTCCGCGGCGAATCATCTGACGACGGAAGACATCGGCGCGTACCTGCAGAGCTGGTGGCGGCTCTCCGAGCATCATCGCGTGAACCTCGGCATCCGCAACGATCACGATTCGCGCTACGGCGGCGCGACGACGCTGCGCATGGGCTACGTCGGCACTCTCGGTGCCTGGGGTCTGAAAGCATTGTTCGGCCAGGCGTTCCAGGAGCCGAACAATCGTCTGCTGTACGGCGGCTGGGACGGCTCGGGAAGCGATCCGCGGCTGCGTCCCGAGCGCTCGACGACGACGGAGCTGAACGGCTCGTACACGCGGCGCGAATTCGATTCGATGCTCAGCGTGTATCGCGTGAAGAACTACAACACGTTCGTCAACACGATCCACAGCGCGAAGAACCTCGGCGATCGCGAAGTGATCGGCGCGGACTACACCGCGCAGGTGCTGCTGCCGTCGACGAAAGGGCGTGAGCTGAAAGCGTGGGGCTCGTTCTCGCACATCTTCCGCGAGACGGAGAAGAAGCTCGACATCCTCGGATTTCAACGCATCGGACAACCGATCGGGCCGATCGGCGATCTCGCGCTGAACAAGCTGCACTTCGGGATCACGTCATCCGGCGAGCGCTGGACCGCGACGCTGCGCGGTCGCTGGATCGATGCCCGCGATACGGTCGATACGAATCCGGTCCGGCGCGTGCCGTCGTTCGCGACAGCCGATGCGCTGGTCCGCGTGGACAACGTCTTCGCGCGCGGCGTGTCGCTGTCGCTCAACGTCACGAATCTGACGGACAAGACGTACTTCGAGCCCGGCGTGCGCGATGCGAGCGCAGGAACGGAGCCCGGGTTCTTCAATGAATCCGGCCAGTGGGTAGGATCGAACAGCTACTTCAATTCGCTGCTGCCGCAACCGGGCCGGCAGCTGATGCTCTCCATCGAAATCCGCAATTGATTGGAGCGCGGGCATCCTGCCCGCAGTCGTCGGGCGTCCCGCCCGGCGACATGGTTTTGACATGGTTTGAAGACTCCCGACCGGGCGGGACGCCCGGCCGGTGCGGGCAGGATGCCCGCGCTCCTATTTTTTCGTGTCCATCAGGCCTTTGATGATGTCGATCGGGAGCGGGAAGACGATCGTGGTGTTCTTCTCCACGCCGATTTCCGTCAGCGTCTGCAGGTAGCGCAACTGCAGCGCGCTCGCTTCACCCGACAGCACTTTCGCCGCATCCGCGAGCCGCTGCGACGCCGCGAATTCGCCCTCGGCGTGAATCAGCTTCGCGCGCTTTTCGCGCTCCGCCTCCGCCTGCTTCGCCATCGCGCGGAGCATCGACTCCGGCAGATCGACCTGCTTGACCTCGACATTGACCACCTTCACGCCCCAAGGCTCGGTGTGCGTATCGAGGATCGACTGAATGCGCGTATTGAGCGCGTCGCGATGCGCGAGCACGTCGTCGAGCTCGACTTCGCCGAGGACCGAGCGGAGCGACGTCTGCGCAAACTGCGAGGTCTGGTAGCGATAGTCGAACACTTCGACCACCGCGCGCCGCGGCTCGATCACGCGAAGAAACACGACCGCGTTCACTTTCAGCGTCACGTTGTCGCGCGTGATGATGTCCTGCGGCGGCACTTCGAACGCCTCCTGCCGCAGCGACACGCGCACCATGCGATCGATCGGCGCGAACACGAGGAAGATGCCCGGCCCTTTCGCTTCATTCAGCAGGCGCCCGAGGCGGAAGATGACTCCGCGTTCGTACTCGGGGAGAATCTTGATCGAGCTGAGCAGATAGAGACCAAAAATGACGGCGGCAATCAGTGCGAAAGGCATGGGCAGATTGTACTCGCTGGCTGTCGCGGCCGGCATTCTGGCGCGGCTCTACTTCGTCGCGTTCACCGTCGGCACGACGGACGTGATCTTCAAGACGATGTGGGGCCATCTCGCCGCGGTGTACGGCGTCGCCGGCGCGTACGCACACCATCCGCTGCTCAATCATCCGCCGCTGTCGGTGTTCATCTTCGCGCGACTGTATGACCTCGCGCCGGCAATCGGACTCGAGTTCGCGAATCTTCTTCGGCTGTTGCAAGTGCTCGCCGATATCGGCTCCGCGGCATGCCTCTTCATCCTCGGCCGCCGCTACGCATCGCTGTTTTTCTTCCTCTCGCCGGCCGCGATCTTCATCTCCGGATTTCACTGCAACACCGATCCGACGATGGTCTGTCTGATCCTCGCCGCAGTGGTCTTCTTCGCGAAGGAGCGGCCGGTTGCGAGCGGCATCGCGCTCGGTCTGGCCACCGGCATCAAGATCCTTCCGCTGTTGATCGTGCCGCTGTTCTTCATCCGCACGCCGCGTCGCTGGCGCTTCGCGATCGCGTACGCGCTCACGTTCGCCGCGATCTTCGCGCCCGTGTTGCTGCGCAGCCGCGCCGCGTTCAGCAACATCTTTCTCTATCGCAGCGTCGGCAACTGGTGGGGACCGGTATCGATGCTGACGTGGCTGCATCGTCCCGATCTCGTGCAGCTTTATTCGCGGATCAACGTGCTGGTGTTGCTCGCGGTGGTGTCGTTCGCGATGTGGCGGTTTCGCGCACGTGACGTCGCGAGCGCCATCGCGTTCGTGTACCTGCTCGTGGTCGCGCTGGGTGCGGGCTTCGGCGTGCAATACCTGCTCTGGCCGCTCGCATTTCTGCCGTTCGCGTTGAGCAAGCGCTGGGCGCTCGCGGTGAACGCGCTGATCTCGTTCTTCCTGTTCGTCGTTTACACGGCGTGGTCGGGCGAGCTGCCGTGGAACTTCGCGGACGCGCAACGTCCCGGCGTGACCACCGACTCGCTCGTGTTCCTCGGATGGGTCGTCTGGCTCGCGCTCATCGCCGCTTCGGTGGCTTCTGCGATTCGGTCTCGCGAATCGCTTCCGCAATGGGAGCCGGCACGTTCTTCGTGAGCGTGTCGATGGCGCGCACGTCGATGCCGCCGTCGAATTTCCACGAGTGCTTCGGACGATAGACGCCGGTGTCGT
>DATEZA010000351.1:0-30353 GCA_035255945.1 Thermoanaerobaculia bacterium | reverse complement strand
TACCGTGCGCGCTGGTATCAATCGTCGCATGGCCGCTTCTTAAGCGAAGACCCGATCGGTAGCGTGTCGGGAGACCTTCACCCATACCGCTACGTCGAGAATCGGCCCGTTGGGTTCACCGATCCGTTCGGACTCGCCGCGCAAGCACCACGGACGCGGCGACCGGTGCCCCCGGAGCCGCGGAAGGTGCCGTGCACGAATTGCACGCCCGATATCGCGAACCGATCGCGAAACAGCCTGACCGCAATCTGCAAGAACAGCCGGGTGAATACGGCGTGCAAACAAGTGCTCGAGAAGTATCACCTCTTCGGCTGCTTCCGGGATCGGTGCATGGACGATGACGGGCTACCAATCCGATGCATCGATGAGAAGGGCAGTTGCGGTGGCTGCGCTGGACCGTGCAACTCGGTATCAGACTACACGCACGCGCTCTACCTCCAGCCAGCGGCAGGATCGTCGCTCTGCGGGAGCTTAGATAATACGCTGGCACATGAAATGGCCCACATGTGCGGTATCGGCGCGGATGTGCGTGATGATGACCCCACAGAAATGCAAAATAGAAGACGCGCGGAAGAAGTGGCCTACGCGTGCGGAGGACCGCACTGATGCGGCACCTTCGACAGCCGCTTCTCATTATCGCCGCCACGATGGTGCTTTATGTCGTGCTGTACTGGCTCACGCAACGGGGGTTCGATCCGGTTCGGTTTGTCGCCGCCGTTCCCATCGATCTGACCCGGTATTATCACGGCCAACCGGCGCTAAGCGGGATTGGCGTTACAACGTGGATCGTCGCGGTGGCGCTATACGCACTTTGCGTCGCCGCGACGACTCGCAGCCGTCTTCGCTATCTGCCATTGGCGATCTGCGTTCTCTGCCTCAGCGTGATGTACTTATGCTTGGTTCATCCGAGATTCGTACTGACGGTATTACCGGATAACGCCGCGCATCGGTTCGCCGCGGCGATCCAGTCCTACGTGCCACCGCTGCGTGCGCTGTACTTCGGCTGGAACCCGTTCCATCTATGGCCCTATGTCATGCTCGTGCACGTTTTGTTGGTGTACACGCTCGTGTCGATGCTCCAACACAAGGACGTCACGCCATGAATTGCGAGGCAGGCTGACCTCCTTTCCGAGAAGTTGCGACGGGTCCAACGAGTGGTGATTCGCATGCGCGCCAGAACGGGTGTCATCGGTTGTGCCGTCGTCCTTCTCGTCGTCTGGGTTGCGGTTACCCGCGCACTCCGGTAGCGGAAGACCGACGGCAGCAACGCTTCACTCGCGTGCACGCGCACATTGTCACCAGAGACCGTTCATCGGCTCGTCGGTCCTCCGTCGTCCGTCGAACCAGCGGGCGCAGGTGCCGTTAGACGGAGCTGCCACCGTCGACGTGTATCAACCAACTTGGGGCGAGTCGGATCTCGTCTTTTACGATCAGGCCGGACGCGTAACCTGCCACGATCGGGCTATGACCATCATTCTCGCGAGCACCTGAGCGCGGCGATCCGCGCCTCATCACGTCCATCCTCCCGCTCGGCGACGGCACCGGCGTCTCGATCGTTCGCTGACAAACAAAAAGGGCGGCCGAAGCCGCCCTTGCAAGTCGTTGTGCTGAGAGTTACTTCGAGGCTTTGGCCGGAACGGCTGCTGCCGCGCCCTTGACCGTCGCCTTGACCGGAACGGTGACGACCGGGTTCACCTTGTCGCTGGTGAAGATCTTGACCGTACCGTCGACATCGCCCGGCTTCGCGTCCTTCGCGATCTGGAGCGTCACTTCGTAATCGCCCTTGTTCGCGCCCGGCTTGATGGCGGTCGTGACGAACGGCGTCGACGACTCGGCCTTCGTGACCATGAACACTTCCGGCGTCTTCAGGTTGTTCGAGTGCAGCATCACCGCACGGGTCGCGGCGGTGTCGCTCGGAGCGACCTCACCGAAGTTCACGCCATTCGACGGCTCGACACGGTAGGTCGGACGGATGACGCCCGAAACGCTGACGCTGTACTCCGGCTGGTGCTTGGAGTTGGTGACGATCCGCACCTTCTCCGCGATCGGGCCGATCTTCGCATCCGGACCGCCAACGGAGAGGTTGAACTTGTACTGGGTCTGACCCTGCTTGCCGACGCCCTGCGCGAGCTGCGTCGTGTCATCGATCTTCTTGTAGTCGACCTTGATCCAGTCGACCGGCGACTCGACCTTGACGATCTGGAACGGCTCGTCCTCTTCGGAGTAGAGCGTCACGCTCTGCGAGTCGGTGTCGCCCTGCAGCATGTTGAAGCGGACGAATCCGGCCGGATACGCCTCGACGTACGGCTTGACGATCGCGTGCAGCGTGAGCTGCGCGGTCGGCGTGGAGGGGTCGTTGGTCTCGAGGGTCACCGTCTTGGCGATCGGACCGGCGAACGCGGTGGTATCGACGTGCGCCGTGACCTTGCCGGTCTCACCCGGTTTGACGACCTTGTCGAAATCGGCAACGGTGCAACCGCAGCCCGGCTTCGCCGAGATGATCTGCAGGTCGGCATCGCCCGTGTTCTTGACGACGAACGCCCAGTCGAGCTTGTCGCCCTTGGGAACCGTTCCGTAGTCCTTGACCGGCTCGACGATCGTGAGACGCGGCGCCTTCTCGGCTTTCGCGTCGGCCTTCGTCTCTGTTTTCGCTTCGGCCTTGGTTTCAGGCTTGGCTGGCGCCTGAGCAAAGGCCAGCGAGCCTGTCACCAGGAAGGCCAGCGTCGTTGCAAAGAGTCGCTTCGACATGGGCTTAAATCCTCCTGTTTGGCTGGTAAAAAATTGGTTCCGGATGTGCGTCGGATTCGAACATAGCCCCTTTTGAGGCCATTCCCCGGCGCACGAGCATTTGATTCTACAATTCGCACGGCCTTTGCTCGGTCGTTCCTGATGCCGCACATCTCTTCAGTCGAGCACGTCAAAAGGGTTTATCTGATCGGAATCGGGGGGACGGCCATGGCCTCGCTCGCGGGCATGCTGCAGCAGCGTGGCTACGACGTTGCCGGCTCCGATGAGCACGTCTATCCGCCGATGTCGACGTACCTCGAACGACTGCGGATACCGGTGCTCGAAGGGTATACGCGCGAGCACCTCGAGTCGTTTCGGCCCGATCTCGTGGTCATCGGCAACGTCGCCGCGCGGACGAATGCCGAGGCTGCTGCGACGCTGGAAATGGACCTTCCGTACATGTCGATGCCGGAGGCGATCTATCAGCTCTTCATCTGCGGAAAGCACTCGATCGTCATCACCGGCACGCACGGCAAGACGACCACGACGTCGCTGATGGCGTGGCTGCTCGAGTCCGCGGGCCGCGATCCGAGCATGGTCGTCGGCGGGATCCCGATCAACTTCAACGCGAACTTCAAGCTCGGCGACGGCCGGCATTTCGTCATCGAAGGGGACGAGTACAACACCTCGTTCTTCGACAAAGGACCGAAGTTCCTCCACTACCACGCGAACACGCTGCTGGTGAACAACATCGAGTTCGATCACGCCGACATTTACGAGAACCTCGAGGCGATTATCGCGGCGTTTCGCAAAGCGATCGAGCAAGTCGCGCCGAACGATACGATCGTGGCGAACGGCGACGATCCGCACGTCGCTCCCTTGCGCGAATCGGCGCGCGGACGCTGGCTGACATTCGGCCTGGATCGCGCGCGCGACATCTTTGCCACCGATCCGGAGCTCTCGCCTGACGGAACTGCGTTCACCGCGTGGTGGGAAGGGCGGGAGTGGGCGCGCTTCCGCACGCCGCTCGCGGGAAATCACAACGTACTGAACGCGCTCGCCGATGCTGCAATCGCGCGGCTCGCCGGCCTCTCGACCGAAGAGATCCAGCAGGGACTCGAATCGTTCAAGGGGATCAAGCGGCGGATGGAAGTGCGCGGCGTGGAGCGGGGCGTGACCGTCATCGACGACTTCGCGCATCACCCGACCGCCATCGCGACGACGCTCGACGGCGCGCGCAAACGCTACCCCGGCCGCAGAATCTGGGCGTTGTTCGAGCCGCGCTCGATCTCATCCAGCCGCAAAGAATTCGAAGACGGCTACGTCGATGCATTCCGCGGCGCCGACCACGTAATCATCGGCCCGATCTTCCATCGCGATCGCTACGAGACTCGGTACGGACTGGACAAGATGATGTCGATCCCGAACATCGTCGAGCACGTCGAGAACGCGGAGCAGATCGATGATTTCGACGCGATTGCCGAACGCGTCGCGCGCGAGGCAAAGGATGGTGACGTCGTGCTCGTGATGTCCTCCGGTGCATTCGGCGCCGTCCACGAAAAGATCCTGGAGCGGTTACGGAGTGCGGCGGCCATGCCGCCGCTGCCTCTATGAACCGCGGCCATGCCGCGGTTGCGCGACGGCATGGCCGTCGCGTGTAGGGCAAGCTTGCCCCCGTGCGCGACGGCATGGCCGTCGCGCGGAACATCAGCGGCGGCATGGCCGCCGCACTCCGGCGGAATAGGAGCGCGAGCGGGTTCGTTCGACCGCAAATCATGCACGACAACAAAGCACACGAAGTTCTGCGCAAGCACAACATCAGCCTCGAGGACGTGAAGTCGCGCAAGACTTCGCTCCATCACCTCCGCCGCATCGTTCACGCCGAACAGCTTCCGTTCGACGTTTTCAAGGCTCTCGTCAAGCTCCGTCACTAACGGGTAAAATGCGCGGCCCATGCCGTTCAGAGACGACGCACTCAAACTAATCGACCTAAAAAAATTCGACGAGGTCGAGGGGCTCTGGATGGAGCAACTCGACCGTGATCCGAGCGACGTCGACTCCTTCCTCACCGCCGCCAAGGCCCTCCGCAAGGCCGAGCAGCGCACGCAATCCGACACGCTCCTCGGCCTTCTCGCCGACTCCCTCAAAGAACGCGGACTCTGGCAGCAGCGCCTGCAGGTGCTGAAGGAGACCGGCCGCCTTTCCAAACATCCCGCGCAGCTGCGCCCGCAGATCGAAGAGGCGCTGAGGAAGAGCGTCGGATCGCATCGCAGCTTTGCGCGCGCGTTCCAGATCGCCGGTTTCGCCGATCCGCAGAGCAATCCCGTCGAGCGCGCGGAGAAAATCGAGAACTGGTTGAACTACGACGAAGGCGAGTGCTTCTACATGGCCGGACGCGGCGCCGGCGTAGTCACTGAATTGAATCCGGAGCTCGGGATCTGCCGGCTCGACTTCGAGAAGGAAAAGCGCGTTTCCGTCCCTCTCGGCGCGGCCGCGAAGTACCTCACGCCGCTGCCCGAAGGCCACATTCTTCGCGGCAAGTTCAGCGATCCCGCGAAAACCAAGGCAGACGCGACCGGCAAGCCTGCCGAATTCTTCGCCAAGATCCTGCAGAGCTTCGGCCGTCCGATGACGATGCCGGAAGTACGCGATGCCGTGATCGGCATCGTGCCGGAAGAGAAGTGGAGCTCGTGGTGGACGGCCGCGCGCAAGAATCCGCAGATCGTCGTGAGCGGTACGGGCGCGAAGGCGACCTATTCGTGGAACGCATCGGCGGGTGACGCCGAGTCGATGGTCCGCCGCGACTTCGATCGCGCCGACATCAAGACGAAGCTCGATCTCGCACGCAAGCACAGCACGCGCAGCAAAGAGCTCGCGGACTACTTCTCGTCGACTCTCGCCAACGACGCCACGAAGATCTCGCGCACCGACGCGGCGACCGCGTGGCAGATCCTCACCACACTCGAATCACTGCCCGGCGCATACACGCCGACGATCGAGCCGACGTCGCTCCTCTCCGGACCGATGGCATCGCGCACCGTCGCCGCGATCGGCGACAAAGCAATGCGCGAGCGCGCGATCCAGGTCGTTCGCGAATCGCATCCCGACTGGCCGAAGGTCTACAGCGAGTTGTTCTTCCTCGATGACGAGCCGCGCTTCATCTCCACGATCGCGAGCACGCTCGAAAAGGAAGGGCAGACCGAGATTCGGGAGCGTCTCCTGGACGAGACGCTGCGTTACCCGCGCCGCCATCCGCGTGCGTTCTACTGGTACGTCAAGCAGCTCAATGACGACGAGACGCTTTCGGAGAAGGCCAACTATCCGCTGCTGTTCCAGATCCTGGAAGCCGTTTCTTCCGACGAGTTCTCGGCGGTGCGCGCGCGCCTGAAGGACCTCTTCGACAAAGGCGCACTCGTGCTCCGCATCGTGATGGGCGTCGACAACGAAGAGCAGGCGCGCAAGCTCTCCGAGGTGCTCGATCGCTACGGCGCGATCGAGGAGTACCGGCGCGAAAACGTGAAGCAGGCGTTGTTCACGAAGTACGCGAATCTGCGCGAGCCGCAGCAGGAGCCGGTTTACGCGACGGCGGAGATGCTGGAGAAAAAACGCGCGGAGCTCACGCACCTCAAGTCGGTCGAGATCCCGGCCAACTCGAAAGCGCTGCAGGCCGCGCGCGAGATGGGCGATCTTCGCGAGAACTTCGAGTACAAGGCGGCGCGTGCGCGTGCCGAGTATCTGTCGGCGCGCGTCGGCGAGCTCGCGGGCGAGATCTCACGTGTGCGCGTGCTCGATCCGGGGCAGGTCGACACGACTGCCGTGCGCGTCGGAACGAAGGTAGGACTCTCGAACGGCGACGTGCGCCGCGAGGTCACGATCCTCGGCCCGTGGGAGTCGGCGCCGGAGCACGGCATCTACTCGAATCAGTCCGATGTGGCGAAGAAACTCATCGGTCATGCGGCCGGCGACATCGTCTCGTTCATGGGCAACGACCACCAGATCGAGTCGATCCGCCGCTGGATCGATTGAGCGTATAATGTTCCGCAACTTCATCGTCGGAGGGTCCCCAGCTCATGACTTACGTTATCGCTGAACCGTGTATCGGCACCAAGGACACCGCGTGCGTCGACGTCTGCCCGGTGGACTGCATTCATCCGCGCAAGGATGAAGAAGGGTTTGCCGAGGCGGAGATGCTCTACATCGATCCCGAGGTGTGCATCGACTGCGGTGCGTGCGAACCGGCATGCCCGGTGCAGGCCATCTTCCCGCAGGATCTGGTGCCCGAGCAGTGGACGCAATACACGGCGATGAACGCCGACTGGTACAAAGCGAAAGCTTGAATTTTGTGATCTGGCTCACTAACATTCGTTCCGCAAGGATGTAATCTAACAACCTGGTAACTGATCGCGCCGGCATACGGCAACAATAGGGGCGTAACGCCCCTTTTTTATTCGGCGCGAACTTCTTTGAGACACTGACCGAGACCCTTCAGCTACGCGCCCACCTCGGACCCAACCCACGGTAAAGCGGGCGAATGGGCGTGCTTCCGTGGACCAATTGCTGAAGCTACCTCTCTCTCTCTGCAACGCGGGCCGGAGGGTCTCGGTGGGTGTCTCAAAGCCGCATCAACTATGATGCGCGCCCATGAAACTCTCCTTCATCGGGCTCGGCGCCATGGGCTATCCGATGGCCCGCCATCTCGCCAAAGAACATGAAGTCGTGGTGTGGAATCGCACGGTCGCCAAGGCCGCGCGCCACGCGCATGAACATGGCACGAAGCAGGCGCGCGATCTCGCTGAATGCGCCGATGCGGAAGCAATCATCACCATGCTCCCGACGAGCACCGAGGTCGACGAGATCGTCGATCAGATGCTGCCGTCAGTGCACGAGGGCACGCTCTGGATCGATGCGACGAGCGGCGATCCAAACGTCAGCCGCGAGACCGCCGAGCGTCTGGAATCGCGCGGCGTGCGTTTCGTCGACGCGCCGGTGACCGGCGCGGTCGTCGGCGCGGAAAACGCGACGCTCACGATCATGATCGGCGGCGACGCAGCCGACGTCGAGCGCGCGAAAGAGATCCTCAAACTCTGCGGCAAGACGCTCATTCACGTCGGACCGGCCGGCTCCGGACACGCGATCAAAGTCCTGACGAACACGATCATGGGCGCCACCGTCTGGATCACCGCGGAGTGCCTGCTGATCGCCAAGCGCTTCGGGATCGACATCAAGACCGCGCTCGAAGTGACGAACGCCGGCAGCGGCCGGTCGAACGCATCGGAGAACCTCCTGCCGATGCGCCTGCGCGACCATAAGTGGCCGCTCGTCTTCAAGTTGCTGCATCACGACAAAGACATCCGCATCGCCGCGCAGCTGGCTCATCAGCAGCATGCATCCACGCCGATGCTGGCACTGACCCAGCATCTTTTCTCCGGTGCTCTCAACGAGCTTGGCAATGACGCCGACTACATCGAGGTGGCGAAAATCGTCGCCCGGATGAATGGCAGCTCGTGGGAGTGATAGGAGGGATGTATGAAGTGGATCAGTGCGACCGCGCTTGCTGCGGTCCTGCTGTTTGCCTGCAATAAGAGCGAAACCGCCACGAGCGAAACCAGCTCGACAACCGAATCGGCGACCACCTCGGTGACCGCCGGCGACACCTCCGGAACTGTCGTTCCGATGACCACCGATACCGGCTCGACCGCTTCGAACGGATCGACATCGACATCGACCGGAAGCATGCCGGCATCGACATCATCGACGTCAACGGCACCGACGACCGGCACGTCCTCGACGACATCGACCGGCAGCACGGGGAGCACCGGCATGACCGGCAGCACCTCGACGACGCAAAGCGAAAACCGCGGCACGCCCGACTCGATGATCAGCTCGAGCGATCTCGTCGCCGACGGCGTCGCGGTCTACAAAGCGAAAGGCTGCGGGAGCTGTCACGGCGAGAGCGCCAACGGCGACACCGCGATCGGCAAGAAGAACAACATCCACGATTTCCGCTCGGCCGACGTGCAGAAGCTTTCCGACGCGGAGCTGACGAAAGTCCTGACCGAAGGAAAGGGCCAGGTCTCGAAGATCGCGCACAAGAGCAAGAATCTGACGGAGCTGCAGACGAAATCACTCGTCGCGTGGATTCGAACGCTGAAGTAAGACAGCAGACAGCAGACAGCAGACAGCGGATAGCGAATAGCGGATTTCGGTTCTCCCGCTGTCTGCTGTCCGCACGCCGCTGTCCGAGTGGGGATGACAAGTTCTGCATTTCGTGTTACATCGCCCGCTCGCTCATGCCCGATCCGCAATTCATCCGGAACTTCTCGATCATCGCGCACATCGACCACGGCAAGACCACCTTGTCCGACCGGTTGCTGCAGATGACCGGCGCCGTCGAGCAGCGCGACATGCACGAACAGATGCTCGACGACATGGATCTTGAGCGCGAGCGCGGCATCACGATCAAGGCGCGCGCCGTCACCCTGCAATACCGCGCGAACGACGGCAACACCTACACCTTCAACCTCATCGACACGCCGGGGCACGTCGACTTCTCGTACGAAGTCTCGCGCTCGCTCGCTGCATGTGAAGGCGCGGTTCTCGTCGTCGATGCGACGCAGGGCGTCGAAGCGCAGACGCTCGCGAATTCGTATCTGGCCATCAACAACAACCTCGACATCCTGCCGGTCATCAACAAAGTCGACCTGCCGTCGGCCGAGCCGGAGCGCGTGCGCGAGCAGATCGAGAACGTCATCGGACTCGATGCGCACGACGCGGTGCTCGCATCGGCGAAGGCCGGCATCGGCGTCGCCGAGATCCTGGAGAAAATCGTCAGCAGGATCCCGCCGCCGAAGGGTGACGCGAACGCGCCGCTGCGCGCGCTGCTGTTCGACTCCTGGTACGACTCGTACCGCGGTGTCATGTGTCTGGTGAAGATCGTCGACGGCCAGATGAAGCGCGGCATGAAAGCGAAATTCATGTCGACCGGGCGCGAGTACGAGATCACCGAGATGGGGATCTTCACGCCGAAGCCGAAAGCGATCGACTCGCTCGGCGTCGGCGAAGTCGGATTCTTCTCCGCGAACGTCAAAGACATCGTGCAGGCGAAGATCGGCGACACGATCACCGGCGCGAAGGACGAACCGACGCCGCTCCCCGGCTTTCAGGAAGTGAAGCCGATGGTGTTCGCGGGACTCTTCCCGATCATTACCGAGGAGTACGAGAACCTGCGGGATGCAGTGCAGAAGCTGAAGTTGAACGATGCGTCGTTCTCGTACGAGCCGGAGAACTCCGCCGCGCTCGGATTCGGATTCCGCTGCGGATTCCTCGGACTGCTGCACATGGAGATCATCCAGGAGCGGCTGGAGCGCGAGTTCAATCTCGAGCTGCTCACCACCGCGCCCGGCGTGCGTTATCGCGTGCTGACCACCGACGGCGAGTGGATCGAGATCGAGAATCCGCAGAAGATGCCCGATCCTGCGCGCATCCAAAAAATCGAGGAGCCGTTCTTCGAAGTCACGATTCTGACGACCGACGAATACGTCGGACCGATTCTCGCGCTGGCCATCGATCGGCGCGGACAGCAGAAGAAGCTCGAGTACGTCGCCTCGAATCGCGTGATGATCGTGTACGAGATGCCGCTGAACGAAGTCATCCTCGACTTCTTCGACAAGCTCAAATCCCTCTCGCGCGGCTACGCGTCGCTCGACTACCAGTTCATCGGCTATCGCGAGAGCGATCTGGTGAAGATGGACGTGCTGGTCAACGGCGAGCCGTTGGACGCGCTGTCGCTCATCGTGCACAAAGACAAGGCGTTCGGCCGCGGCAAGCTGCTCGTCGAGAAGATGCGCGAGTTCATTCCGCGGCAGATGTACGAGGTGGCGCTGCAGGCGGCGATCGGCAATCGCGTGATCGCGCGCGAGACCGTCAAGGCGTTGCGCAAGGACGTCCTCGCGAAGTGCTACGGCGGCGACATCTCGCGCAAGCGCAAGCTGCTCGAGAAGCAGAAGGAAGGAAAGAAGCGAATGAAGCGGGTAGGCAAGGTGGAGATCCCGCAGGAAGCGTTTCTCGCCGTGCTGAAGATCGACTGACGGGCGCTTCCGTAACGTGTAAATAACTTTTGGCATGTTTCTCGCCCTTGCGGAACAGCGTGAGGGTGCCATGAAATCAAACTTCCTTCTCCTCATCGCAGCCACAACGCTCGCCACCACTTCCGCACTCGCCGCACGCGTCGACATGAACGATCCCCGCCGCGCTCTGGCGCTCGAGGACGACCTTCGCATCGATGCCCAGCTCGGCGACGAATCGATTGCTTCCGGGTCTGCGGTTCCCATCACCTTCCAGGTCACGAACAACACGAAGCAGCCCGTGGCTCTCGCGGCGAAGGTCACCGACAGCAGCTACGACGCCGGCTCGCAAACCGTCATCGTCTCGATCGGTGCGGAGATTCCGAGCGGTCCGGCGATGCCTCATCTCTCCGTCGTGAAAGCGGGCGAGACGCGGACGTTCACGACGGTCGTGACGGTGCACGTCATGACGCCGTCGGAGCAATCGCCGTTCATCGCGTATCCGCGCTACGTGCAGATGAAGGTGAACGTGTTGCGCGACATCGCGCCGTTCGAGAATCTGATCGCGCAGCAGCGCGACACGGTGCAGCCGCCGCTGCCCGATTCGCTGTTCGAGACATGGGTCGAGAACAACGACGCGATCTTCCTGAACGCGATCCCCGTGCACTGGCTCGGCCACTCGCCGTCCGATCAGAACGGCGCGGATCAGGCCTCGCCGCGGCGTTTGACGGCTGGAACGTTTTAGCAACACGAAGCTCCGAAAACCCGTAACGGGCGTACTCTGAACGCAGTTTCACCTGCCGTAGGAGGACGCCCTTGAAAAAGAGAACGTCGATCTGCAGACTCGCAGCCGCAGCATTCGTCGTACTCCTTGCGGCAGCATGCGCTTCAACACCGACTCCGCCGGGCGCGCCACAGCCTGCTGCCGCCGCGCCCAAACCGGCGCCGCCGCAGAACCTCGCCGAAGAACGGAGCATCGTCGGGACGGAGAACGGCGTGCGCATCGAAGCGCATGTGTACGGCGACCAGCTGAAGGAAGCGTCGAACGTCACCGTCAATTATTCAATCATCAACGATCGCAACACGCCCGTCGCCGTGGCCGACCTCGTGCCGATGTCGTCCTACGATCCCGAGTTGCAGACGGTGACGCTGGAGATCGGCTCCGAAGTGCCGGGCGAGCAGTTCCTGCCGCGGCTGCTCATCATTCCGCCGGGCGGCCGCAAGAGCTTCACCGCTGCGGCGCATGTCGGCGTCGTGCATCCGAGCGACGCGCACTTCAGGCGCGTGCCGAATGCCCTTCGCGTCAAAGTCAACTTCCTCGCCGACCTGAAGCCGTTCGAGAAACTGATCGGCATTTCAGAGCGGACGGTGCACGATCCGCAGCTCGCGAACGAGCTCTTCCCGCAATGGGTCGAGCGCAATGAGATCGTGATGACGAACACCCTGCCGATGCACTGGAGCGTGACGGAGAATCCGATGGGTGCCGACTGGGCGGCGCCGCGCTCGATCACCGGCCGCCGGCATTAGTGGATGCGAAGGTACGTGGGCTCGTGGGCGCGAGGGACGCCGCGTGACCGCGAACCCTCGTGCCCACGCACCCGCGAAGCCTAGAAGCTGGCGAGCGCTTCCTGCTCGTTCTCGTGAACTTCGAACACGGTGATGAGCTGCGTGACGTGCAGCAGCTCGTTGAGCTTCGCCGGCAGGTGAAGCAGCTTCAGCTTTCCGCCGCGATTGGTCACTGTCGTGTACGAGCCGACGAGCTCACCGATCCCCGACGAATCGATCGTCGTAACTCCGCTCATGTCGAGCAGGATGTTCGATCTGCCGCCGTTGACTGCGTTCGTGATGACTTCGCGGAGCTGCGAATCGCCGGAACCGATGGTGATCTTTCCCTGCAGGCTGATGATTTCGACTCCGTCGACTGTGCGAGACGTGGCTTTCATTCCTTCTCCTTCCGCCGGAACCCGGCGATGTCTTGTTATCCGTTGCTGCTGGCGATGCCGCTCCCCTTGGCCAGATTCTTCGTCATCACGAGCGAAGTTCCGCCGCCGGGCTCGAACGAGTAATGGACCTCATCCATGAAGGTCCGCATGTAAAAAATCCCGCGACCGCTCGTCTTCATCAGATTCTGCGGATTGAGCGGATCGCTGACCTTGGTCGGATCGAAGCCTTCGCCCTGGTCCGAGATGCGGATCGAAAGCTCCGGTCCGTTCAGGTCGAACAGCGCGTGCACCTTCTTGTGCACATCGAGTTTGTTCCCGTGCTTGATGGCGTTGGCGACCGCCTCCCGCACTGCCATGCCGATCCAGTGGGAGCCGTCTTCGTCTACGCCTGCGTTTTCACAGAGATGCTCGGCGATCACCTGCACGAGCTCGATGTTCTCGAACCGGCTGCTGATGGTGATCTCGATGCGCTCACTGTCGCCTCTCTCCATCGTTAGAACCGTTCGCGCATTCTAAGGGAACGGCAAAGGCGAGTGAAGTGTTGATAGTCCGGCATGTTCCGGCACCTTCGCTTGCTCCCCGCGCTACTTGTTTTCTGGTCCGTAACCGTGGCCGCCGATTCGCCGCGGACGAACGCACCGTCGCCTTTGGCGACCGAAATGGCTGCGGTCGAAAAGATCCGCGGTCTGAAGTTCAAGCACGATGTCGCCGTAAAAACGATCGAGCGCGGCGAGATCCCGCAGCGCGTTCGCGCGGAGATGCAGCGGCAGATGCCGTATCCGGTCGACGACTACATTACCGTCCTGCGCGCACTGCAGCTCGTCGACGGCAGGACGTCCGATCTCACGGACAAACTCCTTGCCCTCTACGAATCGCAGGTCCTCGCCTACTACGATCCTTCGAAGCACACCTACTTCGACATCCGCGAGCTTCCCGACGCGGTGAAGGATTCGCTCAGTCCCGAGCTGCTGAAGAAATCGGTCGCCATCCACGAGCTCACGCATGCACTGCAGGATCAGTACTTCGACATCGGCTCGAAGGACGATGCGCTCCGCGATGACTGGGACGCGCAGCTCGCGTATCACTCCGTCATCGAAGGTGAGGCGTCGCTGGTGATGATCAGCTGGATGTTCAGCGAGAACGGCCAGTCGCTCGATGCGGTCGTGAAGAACGACATGCTGGTGAATGCGATCACCGAAGGCGCCGGCGCGGACAAGACGATCGATCCGACGGCACCCCGGTACTTCGTCGAGTCGCTGAAGTTTCCTTACCTCGACGGATTGAAGTTCGTCATCGCCGCGTATCAGCGCGGCGGCTGGGAGGAGCTGAACCGCGTGGATAGGAATCCGCCGCGCAGCACGCGCGAGATTCTGCATCCCGGGGAGTATTTCGCGCGCTCGTTCAAGTCGCGGCCGTTCGATGCCGTCGAGCCTCCCGACACACTCACGGTCGAGCACCTCGGCGCATTCCACTGGGACTTCCTGGTCGGCAAAGAGCACGCAAACGGCTGGATGGATGATCGCGTGACCGTCACCTGCGATCAGCGCGTCATCGCCGACACGACGTGGGACACCGCCGCGCACGCGAACGATTTTCGCGAGGCGTACGTCGCGTTTCTGCGCGACCGCGGCATCGAGCCGCAGTCGAAAGTCGAGGGCACAATCGTGCACGTGACGTACGGAGTGCCGCAATGAACATCGATTACGCGAATCTCGAGGAGAACATCGTCGACGGCACGTTCCGCGTGAACCTGCAGTTCGAGCTGGTCGACGGATTCCGCGACATTCTCGATTCCGGCGAGCGGCTTCCGACCTCTTCGCACTACGCGTCCCAGATCGCGGAGATCGTGAACCGCAACGCGCAGCCGCCGCTGAACGCGGAGATGGCGTTCAATCTCTACCAGGAGATTCTGCTCGCCGTCGAAGGCGCGCGTGCGTCGGTTCTCGACGAGTAGCGTCACAGATGACCGGAAGTAAATAGTGTCATCCTGAGCCGCGAAGACGGCGAAGGACCCGTAACTCGGGCGCGCGGCTCGTTTCAGCGACGGGTCCTTCGGCGTCTTCGCGCCTCAGGATGACGGGCGCTGATACCATCCCTCCGTGCGGCACAAGCTCCGTAGCTCGTATCCCGCGTTGTCGTCATTCGCGACGACCGGCGGTTGAGCGTGCAAGCTGGGTCAGGATGACCTGCATTCCGTGCTCTCCAAAGTCCCCGCACCCGAGGGACATGGGGATCTTCTGGTCGGTCACGCGACGAACGACGACGCTGCGGTTTTGCGTATCAACGGCGATCAGGCGATCGTCGAGACCGTCGATTTCTTCACGCCGATCGTCGACGACCCGTATCTCTTCGGCGCGATCGCCGCAGCAAACGCCGTCTCCGACATTTACGCGATGGGCGCAACGCCGATCCTCGGACTTGCAATCGCTGCGTTTCCAACGGACAAACTGCCGCTCGAGACGCTGCAGGAGATTCTTCGCGGCGGCGCGGAGAAGGCAGCCGAGGCGGGATTTCCGGTGGCGGGAGGGCACACCATCATTGATGACGTGCCGAAGTACGGACTCGCCGTCACCGGCATCATTCATATCGACAAGCTCGTGCGGAACTCGACGGCGAAACCGGGCGATTCGCTCTACCTGACGAAGCCGATCGGCAACGGGATTCTGATCAGCGCACATCGCGCACTCAGCGGAAAGAAGTTGCTGCGCCGCGCGAAGCCGCCCGATCTCGGCGAAGCGATTCGCTGGATGACGACGCTCAATCGCGACGCTGCGCGCGTGATGGTCGAGGTCGGCGTGAGCGCTGCGACCGACATCACCGGTTACGGTCTTATCGGTCATCTGCTCGAGATGTGCAGCGGCTCGCACGCCGGTGCGCAGATCCATACGAGCGCTGTGCCCGTGCTCGAGCATGCACGCGAATACCTGGCGAAAGGTTTTCGTCCCGAAGGCTCGCAACGGAACGTCGATACGTTTCGCAGACGCGTCCAGTTGTCAGTCTCGGATGCGGAGCTCACATTGATGTGCGATGCCCAGACGAGCGGCGGTCTGCTGATCGCGGTGTCGCCACAGAACGAACAGGCGCTGACGGACCGGTTCCGGGAAAGCGGCCTGTTCTATGCAAAGATCGGTGAGATGAATGACCGGGATTCGGTCGTCACTCTCAATGACTGAGGAGAACGAAATGGCCAAGGATGAACTGCCGTTCCAGACCGTCCGCTCGGACGACGGCACGACGTGGGTGGAGATCACCAGCGTCGGCACGGAGGACGAAGCGCGCTTGCTGTGCGGCTTCCTGGAAGCCGAGGGCGTGCCGGCGCAGATCGAGAACGTCAAGTTCAGCATGGAGCCGATCAACTTCGGCGCGATGGGTGACATCCGCATCTACGTGCCGGGCGACGACGAACAGCGCGCAGTGGAGCTGCTGAAGAAACGCAATGCGGACTACGACCAGCTCGATGACGATGACGAAACCGTCGTGACTGATGAAGGTCCGTCGGCAATCGATGACGATGCCGAGACGGAGCTGGACACCGAAAACGAGTCAGCATGAGTGCTGAGCTGCCTCCGCAGAAACCGGAACCGGAACCGGAGCCCGAGCCGCTGCCGCTCTGGATTCCGGTGATGATCGGCGTCGTGCTGATGGTCATGGCCGCGCTCGCGATCTACACCGGCGTGCGGTATCGCGAGTCGCCGAACACATTGACGACCATCGTGAAGCCGCGCCGCGTGAATGCGCCTGCGCCTGCCGCCGCGCCGCCCGGCGAGCCGCAACCCGGCGCTTCGCTCGTATTTCCCGGCGATGACGCAGGGAACACGCCGAACGCAAACGCGCCGGTCACCGGACGCGCGCGTGCAGAGATCACAGGCGGCGGAACGGGCGGCGTGCAGACCACACTGCGACTGACCGCGCGTCGCGGAATGATCATGTCCGTCGTGCCGGGCGAGGCGATGGTCTACGTCAACGAGCTGCCGATCGGACAGGCGAATCAGTTCGACAAACCGGACGAGGTCTACGACTTCCCCGCGCCCGGCAGCTACACGATCCGCATCAGTGCGCCGGGATTTCGCGACCGCCAGTTCATCGTCACAGTCGCGGAGAATGCGAGCGCGGAAGTTGCGAAGATCGACGCGGCACTGGTCAAAGAGTAAGGAACGACGAGAGCGCCTCCGGCGGGCGGGCACGGCCCGCTGCGTTCGGTTCGCGTAAATCGCGATCAGCGCGAGAAGTGTGCGTTCAGGCTAGGCCAACAAACGCAGCGGGCCGCGCCCGCCCGCCGGAGGCGCTCCCGTCGTCTCCCACTCAGTGAGCCGCGGCCTGTTGTTCCTTCGCCTTCTTCGACTCCGTGATGATCTTCTCCTGCAGGGTGCGCGGCACTTCCTCGTAGTGCGACATCTCCATATGGAAGCTGCCGCGGCCCTGGGTGATCGAGCGGAGCGTCGAGCCGTAGGTCAGCATCTCGGCGAGCGGCACACGCGCGTGAATCGTCTGCATGTCCTCTTCGGCGTCGACGCCTTCCACGCGTCCGCGGCGCGAGTTCAGGTCACCCATGATGTCGCCCACGTACTCCGACGGCGCGCTGATGTCGACGTGGAAGATCGGCTCGAGCAGCGTCGCCCTCGCCTTCTCCATCGCTTCCTGGTACGCGAGTGAGCCGGCGATCTTGAACGCCATTTCCGACGAATCGACGTCGTGGTACTGGCCGTCCTTCAGCCGCACGCGGAAATCGACCATCGGAAAGCCGGCGAGGAAGCCCTTCTGCCGCGCGTCCTGGATCCCTTTTTCGACGGCGGGGATGTACTGGCGCGGGATCGAGCCGCCGAAGATCTCATCAACGAACTCGAAGTCGGCGCCGCGCGGAAGCGGCTCGACCGTGATCTTGCAGTCGGCGAACTGGCCATGTCCGCCCGACTGCTTCTTGTGCCGGCCGTGCGCATCCGCAGGCTTCGTGATCGTCTCGCGATACGGCACTTTCGGCGGATGCAGGATCACGTCGACGCTGTATTTCTTGTGCAGCTTCGACACGACGATCTCGACGTGCAGCTGTCCCTGTCCGGAGAGGAGGAATTCCTTCGTCTGCGGGTCGCGGGCGAAATGGATGGATGGATCTTCTTCGATGATGCGCGCGATCGCGACGCCGAGCTTGTCCTCATCGCCGCGCGCTTTCGGCTCGACCGCGAACGCGATCGCCGCTTCGGGATAGGCGATGTGGTCGACGACGATCACATGCTCCTTCGCCGTCAGCGTGTCGCCGGTGTGCGTGTCCTTCAGCTTCGCGACCGCGCCGATGTCGCCCGCTTTCAGCTCCGACACCGGAATCTGTTGTTTTCCCTGAAGAAGCTGCAGTTTACCGATCCGCTCTTCGTGATCTCTCGTAGTGTTCCAGTACGCCGTGTCCGACTTGAACGTTCCGGAGTACACGCGGAAGAGAGAGACGCGTCCGGAGAAGGGGTCCGAGAAAGTCTTGAAGACGAGGGCAGCCGGGAACGCCTCGGGGCGTCGATCGAACGTGATCGTTTCGCCTTTGCGATCCTTTCCGTCGAGCGTCTTCACTTCTTCCGGCGACGGCAGCAGGTTCACGAATGCGTCGAGGATCGCGTGTCCGCCGATGTTGTGCGACGCCGATCCGAAGAGGACGGGGAAGATCTGATGATGGGCGACTTCGCGCTTCAGTCCGTCGAGCAGCTCTTCCTGCGACAGGCCGCCCTGCTCGAAGAAGCGCTCCATCAGCGTGTCGTCGCCTTCCGCGACTTTTTCGATCAGCTTCTCGCGCCAGTTGTCGGCTTCCGCTTTGTGCTCCGCCGGAATGTCGATCGTTTCGAACTTGCCGGAGCCGTCGGTCGCGTACTTGATCGCTTTCATCGCGACCAGATCGATCACGCCGGTGAAGTCCTTCTCCTCGCCCATCGGCACCTGGATCGGGACCACGTTCTTTCCGAACTTCTTCTGCAGCGCGTCGAGCGCGCGCGACGCCGATGCGCGCTCGCGATCCATCTTGTTGATGATCACCAGCCGCGGCAGGTGGAACTCGTCGGCGAACTTCCACACCTTCTCGGTGGTGACCTCGACGCCGGTGACGCCGCTGACGACGATCGCCGCGGAGTCGGCGACGCGCAAGGCGCCTTTCGCTTCCATCAGAAAGATTCCGAAGCCGGGCGTGTCGAGGAGGTTGATCTTCGTGTTCTTCCACTCCACGTAGGCGAACGCGCCGGAGATCGAATGCTTGCGCTCGATCTCATCGGGATCGAAATCCGTCGTGGTCGTGCCGTCTTCGATACGGCCGAGGCGCGTCGTTGCGCCGGTGTTGAACAGCAGTTGGGAGACGAGAACCGTCTTGCCCGTGTCGTTGTGACCGACCAATGCGACGTTACGGATCTCGGAACCGGAGTAAACCTTCATGTGGATGACCTCGCGGAGGATTTACGTAAACGCGGCGGAGATCATAATTTAAAATGTCCGATGGGGGCGCGGCGAACCCGCAGGAGATATCATTGACGGCTCATGAGACTCCGAATGACGCCGGAGCGGACGGGAACCGCACGTCCTCGCGTCGCGGAGAGCAGGTCTTGAAACTTGGCCGATATGAGGTCGTTCGCGAGCTCGGCAAAGGGGCGATGGGGATCGTCTACCTGGCCAAAGATCCGCTCATTGGCCGGCTCGTCGCGCTGAAAACGATCCGTCCTGCCGCGCACTCCGACGACGACGAAACCCGCGAATTTCAGCAGCGCTTCATCCGTGAAGCTCAGGCCGCCGGCATCCTCAACCACCCCACGATCGTGACCGTGCACGACATCGGTCAGGACGAAGCGAGCGGCGTTTCCTTCATCGCCATGGAGTACGTCGAAGGGCAGAACCTGAAAGAAGTTCTGCAGCAGGGACGCGCGATGTCGTTCGAGCAGATCGGCGACATCGCCGCGCAGGTCGCGGACGCGCTCGACTTCGCGCACTCCAAAGGCATCGTCCATCGCGACGTCAAACCGGCGAACATCATCCTGCTCGAAGGGATGCGCGCGAAGATCACCGACTTCGGCATCGCCAAGATCGCCAGCGGCGGCGCGAACCTCACCTCCACCGGCCAATTCCTCGGCACCCCGAACTACATGGCGCCGGAGCAGATCAAAGGCGCGCCGGTCGATGGCCGGACCGATCTTTTTTCACTGGGCATCTGCCTCTACGAACTGCTGACGCGGCGCAAGCCGTTCGGCGGCGATTCGCTGACCTCGATCTCGTACAAGATCGTGCACGAGCCTTTCCCGCCGCTGCACGAGATCAATCCGCAGATTCCCGACGGTTACGAAGAAGTCGTCACGAAGTGTCTGGCGAAGGATCCGGCGCGGCGTTACCAGCGCGGCCGCGACCTGGCGAATGCGTTGCGCGCGGTGATCCGCGGCGAGCGTCCGCTGCAGGAGCCGGCGGAAGAGACGATCGTCACACGGCTCGATCGCGGAGATCGCGGCGAGCGCACGCCGACGATCGAAGTGCCGTTCCCCGAGGCCGATTCGGAGCCGACGCCGATGCCGAGTGCAACGCGGGCGCAACAGCCGGGACCTGCGGCGACGACTGCGCCGGAGCGTCCGGCAGCGAGGCCCGCGGCAGGCGCGGCGCGACCGAAGTCGCTGCGCAACACGCTGACGAATGTGCGTGCGCATCCCACGTGGGGCCGTCGCATCGCAGCGCCGATTTTCCTCGCCATCACCGCGCTGCTCGTCGTCGCGCTGCTCGCGACCGTGCTCCTGCTGCAGCGCAAGCAGGTGCCGGTCGCGAAGGTCGATACCGTCGCCGAAACGAAGCGCGCGAAAGAGCGGCAGTTGCGGACGGCCGGAAATGCGGCCGTGCGGCAGGGACGGGTCGAGGATGCGTACAACCGCTTCTCGGAGCTGTTGAAGATCGCGCCGTCATCGCCTGCCATCGCCAATCTCGTCAACCGCCTCGGATCGATTCGCCAGCAGCAGGAGATCAGCAATCAGCAACTCCAGCAGGCGCAGCAGAAACTGAACGACGGCCTCGCGCTCTATAACAAGAAGGATTACAGCGGCGCGATCCCGCTGCTCGAAGAGGCGTTCCATCTCAACCCGAATTCGGACGATGCGGCGAACTACCTCAAGCTCGCGCAGCAGGAACAGGCGAAGCTCGATACAGCGAAAGCGGAGCGCCGCTCGCAGCAGAAGATCGCATCGCGAACGGTCACGCCGGTGACCACCACGCGCACACCGAACGGCGGCGACGGCGGCGGACAGCTCCCGGTCAACAACACGCCGGCGTCGCTCACCACCATATTCAATAGTGCGCTGAACGACGGCTACATCCAGGTGAAGGTCGGCAGCACGATCGTCGCGCACGAGAACCTATGGGAGGAGAAGGGACGCTTCTTCCGCCGCAAGACGCCGCGCGTGGTGAACGTGACGAAAGACGTTCCGCCTGCGAACACCGACGTCGAGATCTGGGTCGTAGTGCCGTCGATGCAGATCCAGGAGCGCCACACGATCCACCAGAACTTCGCGCCGGGGACGTCGCACAAGCTGCTGGTGAGCTTCGACCCGGCCTCGAAGAAGTTCGGCTACGAGATCAATTGAGTGCCGGGTACGTCTTCTCCATTGCCGCCCGCGACGAGCTCTGGTCCGGCGGCGTCCTGATCGAATCGCGCGCGTCGCACGGCCGCGCGCGCTGCCGCGGCAACGAGATCGACGCAGTCTCAATCGCTGATCCCGAGCTGATTGCACGCTCCGAATCCAGGATCGCTTCGCTCCGCGAAATGGCGCGCACGCATGACGGCCGCGTACGCATCGTCGCCAGTTCCCGCCGCGTGAACACGTACGAACGCGACGAAAGCGTGATTACTCGCCCTTCTCCCCGCCGCAGCGGGGAGAAGGTGGCGAAGCCGGATGAGGGGCTTCCTCTTCTCTGGAAAAACGGCTCTGCCTCCGTCCTGCTTCATGAAGCGTGTGGCCACGCCGCCGAACACGGCCACCAGTCGATCTGGCCGGCCTGGCTCACCATCCACGACGAGCCCGACTTCCTCATCGACGACGCGAACGAACCAACGCGCATCACCGACCTGACGAAAGAATCGCCATCCACCTCGCGACGCAAGTCCTTCAACGACATCCCGCTGAAACGCATGACCACCCTCATCGCGCGCCAGCACGATGCGCCCCGGTCGCTTCCCCACGAACGCATCGAGATTGAGGCGGTCGACGGCGGCGCCTACGAGCCGCTCACCGGCATCGTGACGCTCGACATCGTCGTCGCCGATCTCGTGCGCGGAGATGACCTCACTCCGCTGCAACCATTCCGCATCGAAGCCCATCGCGAGCGGATCGCGGCTTCGATCAAAGGCGCGAAAGGCGACCCGCTCTGCTACGACGGCGTCGTCTGCTCGCGCGAAGGACAGGAGCTCGTCGTCGGCTCCTTCGCTCCTCTGATGCTGACGGAGACGCTGTGATCTACCGCAAACGCGGCACCGTCGTTCGTTGGGAGAACGGCTTCATCGTCCGCTCGACCGAAGCCGGGGAAGCAATCGACAACGGCGAGTTCCGCTGCGCACCGATCGACGCGGAGCCGCTCACGCTGCCGCACAGCGAAGTCGAAGACGTCGCACGGCGCATTTCCGCGATGGGTGAGGTCGAACGACTGATCGTCAGCGAAGGCATCGCCGAGCACGAATGCGACGGCGTCCGCTGGACGGAGCAGACGAAACGCGTGCACGTCTCCTTCGTGCGCGATGCATTGCGCGCGATCGTCGACCTCGCCGATTTCGACCTCGACGACGTGCAGCGCGCCGCGGATGCACTCGCACGCGCAACGCACGAGCGCGAGTGTCCCGCACGTGTGCGGCTCGCGCCGAACATCGGCGCTGCGCTGCTCCCGTCACTCATCGGCACGATCGAGTTGTGGCAATCGAGAGCCGATCGCGACGGCAAAGGCCTGCCGGTCGTCGAACAAAAACTCACCGCGCCGCCCTGGCCGAACTGGTGGCGTCCGAGCTATCGCACGCGGCCGGTGCGGATGCCGCTGCACATCCGCGCGGCCGGCCACGGCGAGATGGAGAATGCGCCGCGAGCTGTCGCGCTGCTCGCGCCTGTTGCGGGCAATGTTCTGCGGGTGCTGTCCGAAGACGGCGACGTGATGCGGGTGGCAGTGCATGAGGTGTTTGCGGTTCGCAACACCGGCCGCTGGTACCCCTACGCCGCCGGATCGTTCGGCGCCGAGCTGTTGATTGGCGCGCGGACGGCCCGTCCATAGCCGGTCGCCGGCCGGGACGGCCAACGACTGCGGCCGGGACGGCCGCGCTCCTTGCTAGAATCACGGCGCCGATGAGCATCCCGGGTCAGATCGAATTCCTCGCACGCGCCATCGTCAACCGGCTCGAAGATCGCGGGGTCGTCGAATTCCGCGACGCCGAAGCGGGCATCCGCGTTGTGGAGCACGTGCTCGCCGAAAACTTCTCGCTGCTCGAATCACTCGAGCAGGAAGCGCGCGCGCGGCTCGGCAAGGATCCGTCCGAAGCGCAGCTGATGGAGGAGATGCGCCGGCTCGCCGTCGAGCGCAACACCATTCTCTGATGACACTCGAACTGAAGCTCGAAGAGCTGGAGCGCCGCAAGCGGGAGAGTGAGCTCGGCGGCGGCGAGCGCCGCATCGAGCGGCAGCACAACGAAGGCAAACTGACGGCGCGCGAGCGCATCGCGATGCTCTTCGATCCCGGCTCGTTCCAGGAGCTCGACCAGCTGGTCATCCATCGAAACACGGACTTCGGCATGGACAAGCAGCGCATCCCGGGCGACGGCGTCGTCACCGGCTACGGCACCGTGCAGGGCCGGCTCGCGTACGCGTTCGCGCAGGACTTCACCGTGTTCGGCGGATCGCTCTCCGAAACGCACGCCGCGAAGATCGTGAAGATCATGGATCTGGCGATGAAGAACGGCGCGCCGATGATCGGACTCAATGACTCCGGCGGTGCCCGCATCCAGGAAGGCGTGGTCTCCCTCGGCGGCTACGCCGATATTTTTCTGCGTAACACGCTCGCCTCGGGAGTCGTCCCGCAGATCTCCGCGATCATGGGACCGTGCGCCGGCGGCGCCGTCTACTCGCCCGCCATCACCGACTTCATCCTGATGGTGAAGAAGACGAGCTACATGTTCGTCACCGGTCCCGATGTCATCAAGACCGTCACGCATGAAGAGGTGACGAAGGAAAAGCTCGGCGGCGCGGAGACGCACAGCCAGATCTCCGGCGTCGCGCATTTCGCGGCCGATTCCGACGAAGACTGCCTGGCCACCATTCGCGAGCTGATCTCGTTCCTGCCGTCGAACAACATGGAAGATCCGCCGCGCGTCGCGACGAAGGACGATGTGAATCGCGTCGACGCGCAGCTCGACAGGTTCATCCCCGAGTCGCCGAATCAGCCGTACGAGATCCGCGATCTGATCCGGACCATCGCCGACGAAGGTCACTTCCTCGAAGTGCATCAGAACTATGCGCGGAACATCGTCGTCGGCTTCATCCGGCTGAACGGACAATCGATCGGCGTCGTCGCGAATCAACCCGCGTTTCTCGCCGGCGTGCTCGACATCAACGCGTCGCGCAAAGGGGCGCGCTTCGTCCGCTTCTGCGATTCGTTCAACGTGCCGCTGCTCGTGCTGGAAGACGTTCCCGGATTTCTGCCCGGCACCGAGCAGGAGTACGGCGGCATCATCATTCATGGCGCGAAGCTGCTCTACGCGCTGGCCGAAGCGACGGTTCCGAAGATCACCGTCATCACCCGCAAGGCCTACGGCGGCGCGTACTGCGTCATGAACTCGAAGCACATCCGCGCCGACATGAACTTCGCGTATCCGACCGCGGAGATCGCGGTGATGGGGGCGGAGGGCGCGGTCAACATTCTTTATCGCGGTGCGGACGATCGCGAGGCGAAGGTCGCGGAGTACAAGGAAAAGTTCGCCAATCCGTACATCGCGGCCGAGCGTGGCTACGTCGACGAGATCATCGAGCCGCGTTTCACGCGCCGGAAGCTGATCACCGCGTTCGCCATGCTGCGCAACAAGCGCGACTCGAACCCTCCGAAGAAGCATGGAAACATTCCGCTCTGAAAAGCAGAAAGCAGAAAGCAGAAAGCAGAAATCGGTGCGGCGCTCCTTTCTGCTTTTTGCTTTCTGCTTTCTGCTTTTCTCCTGTCATCGCGAGACCGCGCCGCAGCAGTTCAGCGTCCTCGTCATCACGCTCGACACGTTCCGCGCCGATCGCCTCGGCGCGAACACGCCGAACCTCGCGAAGCTCGCCGATGAAAGCGCGCGCTTCGACAACGCCGAGACTGCCGTTCCGCTGACGCTGCCGTCGCACTGCACGATTCTTTCGGGCCTGCTGCCGACACATCACGGCGTGCGCAACAACGGCGCGGGATCATTTCCGAACGATCGCGAAACGCTTGCTACGACGTTCTCGAAAAACGGCTGGCGCACCGGCGCATTCGTCAGCTCGTTCGTGCTCGATCGCCGCTTCGGACTCTCCCGCGGATTCGAAACGTACGACGACTCGATCGAGCGCAGTGCTGACGAGATGTCGAACAACTTCGAAGCGGAGCGTCGCGGCGGGGAAACCGTCGATCATGCGCTCGCGTGGCTGCATCAATCCGATGTGCGTCCGTTCTTCGCGTGGGTGCATCTGTACGACGCGCACGCGCCATACGCGCCGCCGCAGCCGTACCCGCAGACGTACGACGGCGAGATCGCGTACCTCGACGCACAGGTCGGGCGCCTGCTCGCGGCGATCGATCCGAAGACGACCGTCGTCGCGATCATCGGCGATCACGGCGAAGCGCTCGGCGAGCATGGCGAGCTGACGCACGGCCTGCTGCTGTACGAGCCGACGCTGCACGTGCCGATGTTCTTCCGCGGCCCGAACGTGAAAGCGCGCCGCGTGACGGAGCCGGTCGGCTCCATCGATTTCGCGCCGACAGTTGCGTCGCTCGCCGGCGCATCGATGACGAATATCGATGGCGTAAGTCTCGCCGGCGACGTGAAAGCGGCCGATCTCTACGCCGAGACCGAATATCCGACAACGTTCGGCTGGAGCGATCTCACCGCGATGCGCCGCGGCAGCACGAAACTGATCCGCGGCACGCGCGCCGAGTTGTTCGATCTGCGCAATGATCCGAGGGAATCGAAAAACATTTTCGACGTCGATCGTCGCGCGTATCACGATCTCAACGCGCTGCTCGATGCTGCGAAAGTAACCGCGCAGCCCGCGAAAAACGCTCCGGTCGACGATGAAACAAAATCGAAGCTCGCGAGCCTCGGCTACATCGCGCCGACTGGCGCGAGTGCGAACGGTCCCGCGCGCGATCCGCGCGATATGGCGCCGCTCTTCCGCAAGTTCGAAGAATCGGTCTGGGCGGTCAACGAGAAGCGCACCGCGGATGCGTTGCCGGCGCTCGAGCAGCTCGTGCGCGACGACCCGCGTAACTCCGTATTTCGCGGCCTGCTCGCCCGTGCATACAAACAGGCGGGCCGCGCCGATCGCGCGCTCGAGCTCTATCGCCAGGCCGTCGCGATCGCGCCCGACGACAACGACGCGTGGTACGAGCTCGCGGTCGCGCTGCAGGCCGCGGGCCGCGCGAAAGAAGCGAGCGTCGTCATTCGCGAAGCATTGCGCCGCGATCCGTCGCGGCCGGAAGCGCACAACGCGCTGGGAATCGAGCTCACGGAACAGGGAAAGTTCGGCGAAGCGGAAGCGGAGTTTCGCAAAGCGATTGACATCGATTCGCGCAACGCTCGCGCGTGGAACAACCTGGGCAACGTGTATCGCTCGATGAACCGCGGTGCCGATGCTGCGAGCGCCTACGAGAAAGCCGCATCGCTCGCACCGAAATATCCCGATCCCCTCAACGGGCTCGGGGTCCTGCGCGTGCAGAACGATCAGCCGCGCGATGCCGTCGGCTACTTCGATCAGGCGCTGCGGCTCGCGCCCGACTTCTACGAAGCGCAGCTCAATCGCGGCATCGCGTTGCAGATGGCCGGCGACAATGCGTCGGCGGCGGCGCAATTCCGTATGCTGCTCGCAAAATTGCCGAAAGGCGCCGAATACGAGCCGCAGCGTCAGGCCGCGACGGCCCTCCTTTCCAGGCTCAGCCACTGACCGTTCACAAGTTTCCAATCCTCCCCACCATTGATCTATAGTGCTCCGCACAAAAGTTCACGTCTCCATCACAAATACAGGAGGTCCCAATGGGCAAACGACTATTTTTAGTGCTCACGTTGCTTCTTCTCATTCCGGCGGTTCTGTTCGCACAGAACACTGGAACGAATCTCTCCGGACGCGTCGCCGATGAATCCGGCGCTGCGCTCCCCGGCGTCACCGTCACGGCAACCAACGATGCGACTGGTTTCAATCGCTCGACGGTCACCGGACCGGATGGCTCGTATCGTTTCCTGTCGCTGCCGATCGGCACGTACAGCGTGGTCGCCGATCTCTCCGGCTTCGCGAACGTGACGACGAAAGACGTCCAGCTGCAGGTCGCGACCGACCGCACGCTGAACATCACGCTCAAGCAGGCCGCGGTGAAGGAACAGATCACCGTCACCGCAGAAGCGCCGCTGGTTGCGACGTCGCCGAGCGTCGGCACCGTCGTCAGCCAGAAGGAGCTCGAGAACCTGCCGCTCAACGGCCGGCAGTTCGCGAACCTCGGCGCGCTCGCGCCGGGAACCACGCTCTCGACCAATTCCGACCCGACCAAGCCGGGCCAGCTCACCATCGCGCTCAACGGCGGCTCCGGCCGCAACGTCAACTTCCTCGTTGACGGCGGCGATAACACCGACGACACCATCGGTGGCGCACTCCAGAACTTCAACATCGAAGCGGTTCAGGAGTTCAAGATCCAGACGATGCAGTACAAGGCCGAGTACGGCCGTTCGTCCGGCGGCGTCCTGAGCGTCGTCACCAAGACCGGCACGAACGACTTCCAGGGCTCGGCGTACGAGTTCTACCGCGCGAAGAGCCTGAACGCGATCTCGCACAGCGAAGATCTCAACGGCGGCGAGAAGCTTCCGTACCGCCGCGATCAGTACGGCGCGTCCTTCGGCGGACCGCTCGTCAAAGACCGCGTCCACTTCTTCGGCACCTACGAAAAGACGAAGCGCAACACGACCTACTCGGTCAATACGCCGCTCCTTCCGGCGTTCGACGGACTGGCGATCGGCCTGCCGTTCACCGATCAGCTCGCGACCGCCAAAGTCTCGGGCGACCTCACGCCGAAGCAGTTCCTCCAGGTCCGCTACGGCTTCCAGAAGAACACCGACAAATACGGCGCGTCGTCGCTGGCTGCCCCGAGCTCGCTCGGCACCACGACCAACAAGTACTCGTCGCTGCTCGCCGGCCACACGTGGCAGGTCGCGTCCGACAAATTGAACGAGTTCCTCGTTCAGCGCACCAAGTTCGACAACCTGATCTCCGCAGACTCGAACGACCCGTACATCTACTATCCGTCGGGCGCGCACCAGGGCCAGAGCGTCAACACGCCGCAGTCGACGCACCAGATGAAGCGCCAGTTCAAGGACGACTTCTCCTGGTCGAACGACATGTTCAAGACGCGCAACGACTGGAAGATCGGCCTCAACTACGTCGACGAGCCGACGCTCTCCGGCGACTTCACCGTCGGCACCACCGGCCAGTTCACGCTGCTGAAGGACCAGGTCGGCTCGCCGGTCGAGAACATCCTCTTCAACGGCGGATTCTCCGGCGTCTCCACTCCGATCAAGTATCACGACGCGTACATCCAGGACGACATCGGCGTGAACTCACGCCTGACGATCAACGCCGGTCTGCGTTATGACCTCTGGACCGGCTATGACCTCGACCAGTCGCTGAACTCGAACCTCGCGCTGGTCCAGCAGTTCGCCGACGCCGGCAAATACACCGAGAGCTACATTCAGGATTTCAAGAACGGCGGCGGCACGAAGCTGTCGAACGACCGCAACAACTGGAGCCCGCGCCTCGGCTTCACCTACGACCTCAGCGGTAACGCGAAGCAGATCATCCGCGGCGGCGTCGGTCGTTACTACGACTTCCCGTACACGAACGCGACGATCCTCTTCCCCGCCAGCGCGGTGCAGTCGCTCTTCGGACCGGTCTACGGCTACGAAGATCCGAACGGCATCAAGAATGCGAATGGCACGTTCTTCCAGCCGGGCCAGCCGCTTCCGCCGAACCAGCTGTCGGGCAAGCTGACCGACCGCACCACGCGCGAGCTCGCGTCGCCGACGCTCCGCGCGCCGTACTCCGATCAGGCGTCGCTCGGTTACTCCACCGAGATCAGCAGCAATCTCGGCATGAACTTCGAAGTGGTCAGCGCGCGCTATCACGACATTCCGTTCCGCTTCCGCGCGAACCCGATCGACCCGGCCACCGGTAAGCGTCGCTTCTCGGCAGTTGCGCCGGCGAACTTCCGTCTTTGGTACGGCAAGGGCCACGCGCAGTATGACGGCGTGAACATCGGCTTCCACTCGCGCATGGGCGAGAAGTTCGAAGCGCAGGGCTTCTACACGTACTCGAAGTCGCGCGGCAACATCCTCGCCGGCGCCGACGAGTTCCGCGTGACCGATGCGGGCTTCCAGCCGGATACCCTCCGCGACGGGAGCGTCAATCCGCTCGATCCGGACTGCTCGGCCTGCAATGGCCCGCTCGACACCGACGCGCGTCATCGCGTGACGCTCAGCGGCGTTTATCGCGCACCGCTCGGCATCAACGTTTCGGGCATCATCCGCTACCGTTCGGCGCTGCCGTACACGGTGTTTGCCGGCACGGACCTCAATCACGACGGCTACAACCAGGATCTGGCGCCGGGTCACGCGCACGTCAACGATGCGCGCGGCGCGTCGTTCTCGCAGGCTGATTTCCGCCTTTCGAAAGAGTTCCGTTTCTCCGGCCGTTACGGCATCGAAGCGATCGCCGAAGTCTTCAACCTGTTCAACTCGAAGAACTCCACAGTGTTCGATTCGACCGGCACGCCGCACGCGTTTGCGGGCGATCCGGGACAGGGCGAGCAGCGCCTGATGCAGCTCGGCGCGCGCGTCCGCTTCTAAGCTCGTTTTCAGCGTTGTTCCGAAGGGCCGCCAGATCTGGCGGCCCTTCGTGTTTCAATCGAACGAATGGACATTCCTGCAGAAGATCCGCGCGCCATCGAAGTCGTCACCGCGATTCGCGAAGGCGATGTTGCGAAGCTCCAGACATTGCTCGAGCACGATCGCGATCTCGTAACCGCACGGATCGTCGACAATCGGCGTGTCCGGCGAACTCTGCTCCACATCGTCGCCGACTGGCCGGGTCACTGTCCGAATGCGCGGCAAACGGTCGAGCTGCTGGTGCAACACGGCGCGGATGTCGATGCGGCGGTCAATCATCCCAGTCACAAGGAAGCGATGGAGACACCGTTGCACTGGGCCGCGAGCAGTGACGATGTCGCACTGATCGACGCGCTGCTCGACGCCGGCGCGAACATCGAAGCCCCGGGTGCAATCTTCACCGGCGGAGCTCCGATGTCGGATGCCGTCGTCTTCGCGCAGTGGAACGCCGCACGGCGCCTGCTCGAGCGCGGCGCCGCAACGACCTTCTGGCAAGCCGCCGCCCTC
>DATEZA010000350.1:0-2935 GCA_035255945.1 Thermoanaerobaculia bacterium | reverse complement strand
CAGACGTCCACGATCCGAAGCGCCACTATCTCTCGCCGAAGATCAACGCGCGCTGGCTGAAGGCGCTCTACTTCACGCCCGCGCTCTTCCCGATCTATTTCCGCGCCGCCGCGAAAGAGACTGCCGCGTACGAACCGGAGTTTCGCCGCCGCATCGGACGCGAGCGCCTCTTCACAATCGCGTTCCAACTGGCCGTCCTCGCCGCGATCGCGCTGATCGGCGGATGGGGAATCGCGTTCAAGCTCTACATCATCCCGGTCTTCTTCATCTTCCCGATCGCCTTCGCGTTGAACCGCCTCGGCCAGCACTACGACATCGATCCCGCCGATCCCGCGAAGTGGTCGACGCTCGTGAAAGGCTCCTGGTTCTGGGACGTGATTTACCTCTTCTCCAACTATCACCTCGAGCACCACTACTTTCCCGGCGTCCCGTTCTACAACCTCCCGCGCCTCCAGAAGCTCCTCGTCCCGTTCTACGAAAAACGCGGCATGACCGCGATGAGCTACAGCGCGCTGCTCTGGCGCTGGCTGGTGCTCAATCGCAAGCCACACGCGAATTGGGATGAGGCGGCGGGTAGCGTGGTGCAGGTCGCAGCAGCGGAGTAGGATTCGCGACATGACTTCCTTTTCGATTGATCTCGGCGACGACACCGCCACAGCGCTTCGTGAGATCGCAGACCTGACGTCTGAGACGCCCGACACGCTCATTCGCCGTGCGGTCGAAGAGATCGTCGCCGACTATGTTCACGGACGCATCGCGATGCAGCGGTTGGCCGATCCGTCGGACCCGGTGATTTCGTCGGAAGAGATGTGGCGTGGTCTTGAGGAAGATTGAGTACAAGGAGTCTGTCCGCCGCGAACAGCACCGGCTTGACCGAACGGTGGCGAAACGCATCCGCGCGAAGATTGAGACGGAATTGACGTCAGACGATCTCGTTCCGGAGCCGTTGCACGGTCCGTACAGCGGCATCTACAAACTCCGCGTCGGCGATTACCGCGTCCTTTACACCTTTTCGGCGAACGCGATTCTCGTGCTTCACATCGTCCACCGAAGCGATGCGTATAGGTAAGTTGTGAGGCTGTTACACCAGTCCGGTACGATTCTGCTTATGAGTAGGCGAGCCGCTGCGAATACCGATGAATCGCTGTGCACCATTCGCATTCCGGCTTCGCTTCGCAAGCGAATCGCGGCGGATGCGGAGCGGTGCGGCCGGAGTTTTGAGGGACAGGTGATCGCGTTGTTGCGTCGCCACTACGGCGAAGATGTCGGCATCGCGCCGGCGCCGGCGGTAATTGTGGCGCTGGCGCTTGCAACTCTCGCGGACGTTCCGGCGTCGGAGCGCGACCTGCTTACTCGAAAGCTCACAAACGGCGAACCTGCGCGAGAACAGGCGCTGACCTGATCATTACAGCAGTCCCGTCAACACCAGATCGGCGATCTGGTCGGCGCTGGCGGCGAGGTCGTACTCCTTTTCCGAGAGGATCCATGACGTCACCATTTCGTCGAGGATTCCGAAGACGGCCTTCGCGCCGAGTTGCGGGTGGATGGTGCGGCGGAAGCTGCCGTCGGACTGGCCGTGCTCGATCATCTTGCGCAGCATGTTGAGGTAGTCGGCCACTTCCTGCTGCGACAGGAGGCTCATGAATTTGAGGCTGTGGCGGAGTTCGACCTGCGCGACGATGGCCAGCGAGCGATCGCGGCCCAGAGTTTCGAGATGGTGCCGGATGGCGATGCGGATGCGTTCCTCGGGGCGGCGGATGTGCGCCAGCTCGCGCTCCAGCGATTGCAGGTAGTTGCGCGTGTGCTCGCGGAAGATCGTCACGAGCAGGTCTTCCTTGCCGTCGAAGTAGAGGTAGATCGTGCCGTCCGCGACGCCGGCCGCTTTCGCGATCTCCGACACCTTGGCGTTGAAGTAGCCGTTCAGCGCGAAGACTTCGATGGCCGCGCGAAGGATGCGTTCGCGTTTGGTCGTGCCGCGGGCGGTCTCGGTCGGAGGAGGGAGCGTCGATGCTTGCCGGGCCATGTGAATGAATGCTCATTCAGTCGCAGCCGCGTTGTCAAGCCAGCCGTTCGCGAAGGTCGTCAATCAACGTCTGATCGAACGGTTCGCGGACACGTGCATCGATGATCTCCATCACTGCCGCGCGATCGAGCGATGCGCTCAGAGGATAGATGTGCAGGTGCAGATGCGGCGTGGCGATGCCGAGCTTGAGCAGGATGGCGCGATCGGCTCCGGTCGCGGCCAGCAGCGCGCGCTCGGCGCGATGATGGATGGCCGCAAAATGCGCGTAATCGCCGGCGGTGAGATCGGCGACATTTTCGACGTGCGCTTTCCAGACGACTATCGCGTGCCCTCGCACCGCCCAATCGTCGTGCAGGATGACGAGCGTGCGATCGTCCTCGCGCAACACCTCGCCGGCGGCGTGCGGATCGTTGCAGAAAACGCAGGACATGAAGCAGTAGATTAGTGGATTAGTCGTTAGTAGATCAGGGGTGTGCTTTCGATCCGCTAACGAATCACCGGCACTGACCACTGACCACTGACCACTGACCACTGACCACTAATCTACTAATCCACTAATCGACTAATCTACTGCTCCATGCGCACGCTCCGTTTCGGCCGCACGAATGCTCAGGTTCCCGCCATCAGTCTCGGCACGTGGGGACACGGCGGTCCGGCCATGGGAGGCGGATTTTCGGTCGGCTGGAGCGGCAACGACGACCGGCTGGCGAAGGCGGCGCTCGTCGAAGCGCATCGGCAGGGGATCATGCACTGGGATACCGCCGACGCGTACGGCAACGGTCACGCCGAGCGGCTCATCGGCGAAGTGTTCGCCGAGGGTGTGCCGCGAAACGACATCTTTCTCGCGTCCAAGTTCGGCTTTCAGCGGGGCGGCGCCGATCACTTCTACGATCCCGCGTACATGCGCGCGCA
>DATEZA010000349.1:0-16432 GCA_035255945.1 Thermoanaerobaculia bacterium | reverse complement strand
TTCGGCGACCGCGACGTCCCGGTCACCAACCTGCGCAAGCTCTTCTGGAAAAAACTGAAGATCACCAAGCGCGATCTGCTGCAGTACTACACGGACATCTCGCCCTACCTGCTGCCGCACGTCGAGGGCCGCGCGATGGTGATGAAGCGCTACCCCAACGGCGCGGAGGGCGATTTCTTCTACATGAAGCGCGCGCCGGAGCCGCGTCCCGACTGGATCGACATCTGCGCGATCCCGCACGACTCCGGACTCGTGAAGTACCCGATCGTGCAGGACCTGCCGTCACTCCTCTGGCTGATCAACCTCGGGTGCATCGATCTCAACCCCTGGTACGCGCGCTGCGACGACTGGGATCGTCCCGATTTTCTCCACTTCGATCTCGATCCGGGACCGGGCGCCAATTTCGACAAGGTGCGCAGCGTCGCACTGCACGTGCGCGACATCCTCGCCCATCTGAAGATGCCGACGTACGCAAAGACGACCGGATCGAAGGGCATCCATGTGTACATCCCGATCGTGCGCGGACCCGTGCAGAAGGAAGTGTGGACGTTCGCCAAAGCGATCGCCATCCAGCTCGAGCAGATGCACCCGGAGCTCATCACCGCCGAATACATGAAGGCGAAGCGGCCGTACGGACGCGTGCTCGTCGATTACAACCAGAACGCCTGGGGCCGCACGCTGGCGTCGATCTATTCGATCCGGCCCACGCCCGTCGCCAGCGCATCGACACCGGTGACCTGGGACGAGATCGAGGAAGGCGTGCGCATCGAGGACTTCCGCATCGACAACGTCGTCGAGCGCGTGCGCGAGCTGGGCGATCTCTGGAAGCCGGTGGTCGCGCCGAAGAAGAGATTCGACCTGGCCAACGTTTTCAAACGGAAATGAAGCTCCTCGCCACTCTGCTCCTGGCGCTCAGCGCCGCCGCTCAGCCGATCCACATCACCACCAAACCGAGCACGCTCGTGCACGGCGAGCTTTCTGTCCCGATCACCACAACAACTCCAGTCACGCGCGTCGAGCTGCTCATCAACGGCGTGCATTTCTCCGAGGCGGTCGGGCAGAACCCGACGTTCCGCGTGCACATCGGCGAATACATCCGCCGCCTGCGCATTCGCGCGGTCGGCTATGACGCGAGCGGCGCGCCGGCCGGTGAAGACGAGATGGTGGTCAACGATCCGCGTCCGCCATTCCGCGTGCGGATGCAGGCGCTGAACGGCACGCTGAGCGCGAACGTCATTCATCCCGATGACGTACGCGTCGCAGGAGTCGATTTCTACGTCGGTGAAACGAAGATCGGCACCGCGGCGAGCGAGCCGTACACCGTCGCATACGATGCGGCGAAGTTCCCGAACGCGGTCTACGCGCGCGTCGTCGCACGCGGCTCGAATGGCGACGAAGCGAACGACGTGACGTTCTTCGGCGAGCGGCCGCTCAATCAGATCAACGATCAGATTGATGTCACGGTGCAGCAGATTCCGATGTCGGTCGCGAGCGGCACCACGCCGTTGCGGCTCGAAGACGTCACGCTGCTCGACAACGGCGAGCCGCGCAAAATCGAAGCGCTCACGCCTGCCTCCGATCAGCCGCTGAACGTCATCCTGCTCATCGACTACTCCGAATCGATGCTCGATGAATTACCGGTGGTGAAGGAAGCGGCGCGCGGATTCGCGCAGGCGCTACTCCGTCCGCAGGATCGCATCGCCATCGTCGGATTCAATCAGCGGCTCTTCTGGCTCACCGGCTTCACGAACGACTGGAAAGCGGCGGCCGAGGCGGTGGATCGGGTGAAGCCGATCGGGGAGACGCATTTGTACGACAGCGCGATCGAGATGCTGTTCGAGTTGCAGAAGACGCAGGGACGGCACGCGCTGGTCGTGCTCACCGACGGCGTCGATCAGGGCTCGACGTTCAACCTCGACCACCTCGTGCACTACGCGCGCTACGCCGGCGTGCCGGTCTATCCGATCGTGAAGAACAAGATGCTGTCGCGTCTGATGCGATTCGGCATCGGCCAGCTCGAAGCGCGGCGCCTTGCATCGATCGCACGCGACACCGGCGCGACGTACTTCATCATCAAGAGCGAGCGCGAGCTGCCGTCGGTTTACGCGCGACTCGCCCAGGAGCTGCGTCAGCAATATCAGCTGTCGTTCTACTCGCCGCCTGCAGCGGCCGATTCGTGGCACATGCTGAAGGTCGAGTCGAAAGGTGGGCAGTCGCTCAGGATTCCCAAGGGGTATTTTCCGTAGGAGGAGTGCGGCGGCCATGCCGCCGCTCTCGGACGCGCGGCCATGCCGCGCGATCGGGCGGGCGGCATGGCCGCCCTCACGGAAATCAGCGGCGGCATGGCCGCCGCACTCCCGGCACGCCTCATGAACTTCAGCGGCACGTGCGCATGTACGGCGGGCTCACGGAGCGGCAGGAGTTCATCTTCACGTGGTACGCCGTGGTGGTCGTGTTGCTGTTCATGACCGGATGGCCGGGGGCGATTGCGGAGACCATTCGCCAGCAACATGAATCGATCGCGCAGGCGCGCAGTCTCGGCATGCCGCCGCCCCCCGCCGCCGCGCCGACGCAGCACATCACGAGCGAGATCTTCGGTCCGCAGACACCGTCGACCGCGTACATCACCGACGCGATCCGCACCGCGGTCGAGCCGTTCCGCGGCATCAGCGGCAAGGTGCGGCTGGCGACCGGATTGCCGGGCAGTACGGTCGATCAACTCGCGGCGAAAGTCGATCAGGCGGCGAGCTCCGTCAGCGACATGAGTCTCGTCACGCTCGTCCCGTTCAGCCAAAAACAGGGCGGCCGCATCGGCCTTTACTACCTCGGCAGCTGGCCGTTCGAGAATCGCAAGCCGGCGAAAACCGCGTACGCGAATCCGTCCGGTTTCATCGAAGTCACGCCGGAGAACGCGGACACGTTCGTCTCCGAGCATTTCAAACTGCGCGACTTTCTGACCAAGGACCAGCCGAACGTCTGGCCGAAGTACCTGCTGCTGAATCCGAACCTGCTCGACAAGCTCGAGCTCACCATCCAGGAGCTGCAGGCGACCGGCCATCCGGTGACGCACGTGCAGGTGATGAGCGGCTTCCGCACGCCGAGTTACAACGTGCACGGCGGCAACACGCAGGGCCGCGCGAACCTCAGCCGGCACATGTACGGCGATGCCTCCGACGTCTTCGTCGACAACGACCACAACGGCGTCGAGGACGACCTCAATCACGACGGCCGAGTGGACGTGCGCGACGCCGAAATCGTGCAGCAGGCGGCGGATCGGGTGGAGCGCAAGAACCCCTCGCTCGTCGGCGGCGTTGGCGTCTATTCCGCATGTTGCGGACACGGACCGTTCACGCACATCGACGTGCGCGGCTTCCGCGCGAGATGGCGCGGTTTCGGCAATGGCTGAGACACAGGAGGGATCGTTTCAGTGGCTGAACAAGTGAAGTGTCCCGAGTGCGGCGGATTGCGTGCAGATCGCTCGAAGAGCTGCCCCGCGTGCGGCGCCCCGCCGCTGCGTGAAGGCGAGCTCCGCGCTCACGAAGAAGAAGTCCGCGGCGAAGATCTCGAACCGTACGTGACGCTGCGCTACATCGCGCGATTGTTCAAAGTGCTCGCAGTGCTGATGGTGGTGATGCTGATCGGCGAAGTCGTCACCGGCCTGGTGACCGAAGGCCAGGGCGCAATGCTGACGCTGCTCGGTGAAGCGACGCGATTGCTGGTGCTCGCCGGACTGATGTGGGGAGGCGGCGACATCACCGTGCTGCTGGTCGATGCCGGACACGATCTCCGCGTCGCGCGGATTCTCCTCGGACGGATCAACAACGAGCTGCACAAAAGCGAAGACCGCGATCACCGCAACGCCGCGTAATGGAGCGCGGACGTCTCGTCCGCAGTCGTCGGGCGTCCCGCCCGGCGACGATAGAACGTGTTTTAGCCGCCGGGCGTGGACGCCCGCGATGCACGTGATCCGCCCCGTAGATCGTGTTTTAGCCGCCGGGCGGGACGCCCGACGGCTGCGGGCGGGACGCCCGCGCTCCACTAGTGCAGCTTCTGGAAGAAGCGATCGAAGCGCGGGACGTAGTAGTGATTGCGATCGAGTGAGAACGCCACTGCGAGCGCGCGGCCGACGATCTGCCTGCGCGGGATCAGTCCGATGTAGCGGCTGTCGTTGCTGTTGTCGCGGTTGTCGCCCATCACGAAATACATCCCGGGCGGCACCTTCTCCGGCCCGTACGTTCGCATCGGCGACGGCAACTGAGGACTGAGCATCACCTTGTGCTCGTGTCCGTCCAGGTTCTCATCCGTGATGTAGATGCGGCCCTGCTGCGGGTCATCCATCGGGAGCATCGCTTCGGACTGCTGCTGCTTCTTTCCGTTGATCGCCAGCTCGTTCTCGACGAGTTGCACCGTGTCGCCCGGCACCGCGATCACGCGCTTCACCAGGCGCACGCCGTCGCGCGGCGAGAAGAGCACGACGATGTCGCCGCGGTGCGGATCGCCCCACTTCGCGACTTCGTACGTCGTGAACGGGATCTTGAGGTCGTACGCGAGCTTGTTGACGACGACGCGGTCGCCTTCCTGGATCGTCGGCTTCATCGAGCCGGTCGGAACGTCGTTCCAGTCGGCCAGCGCCGAACGGAGCGAAGTCACGACCAGCAGCATCAGCGCAAAAACACGGATTTCATTGATGATTTTTTTCTTGTCCATCGTTATCCGGCATCGAGCAACGCCGCAGTTTTCAGCGTCATTCCGAGCGTAGTCGAGGAACCTGGGCGTGCGGTGGCGCGCCGCCCGGGCCCCCGGGTCCCTCGACTACGCTCGGGATGACGGTAAAGCAATTACGCCACTCCGACCACCACCATCGTCACGTCGTCTTCGAATCGTCCGCGGCTGTACGCCGATACGGCATCGACCACCGCATGTTGCAGCTCGCCCGCGGTGCGATGCCGGTTGTTGACGATCAGTTGCACCAGTCCATCATCGCCGAGATCCTCCCCGGCGGCATTGCGTGCTTCCGTCACTCCGTCCGTGAACAACACGACGCGATCGCCCGCCTCGAGCGGCACCGATCCCTCGCCGTACGCCTCGCGGAAGAGTCGCGAGAACACCGGGCCGCCGCCCTCGAGCTGCTGCACCGAGCCATCCGTGCGCACGAGCACCGGCGGGTTATGCCCCGCGTTGCAGTAGCGGATCGTGCGCGATTTCGGATCGACGATGCAGAAGAAGAACGTGACGAACCTGCCGCCGGTGAGGCTCGACACGACCACGCGCCGCACGCGTTCGCACAGCGCGGCCGGCGACACCTTCGCCTCGGCCGATGCGCGCACCGCCGCCTGCAGGCTCGCCATCAGCAGCGCCGCCGGCATGCCCTTGCCCGCGACATCGCCGATGCAGACCGCGAGCGAGCCGTCGCCGAGGTCGAGGCAATCGTAGTAATCGCCGCCGACGGTGCGCGCCGGTTCCCACGTACCGACGACGTCGATGCCCGGCACGCGCGGCAGCTCGCGCGGGAGGAGCGTCCGCTGCATGTCGCGCGCTTGCTCGAACTCGACCTCCTCGCGCTGCAGCCGGATGCGCTCTGCGGTCATCGCGATCTGATCGGCGGCCGATGAAAGGAAGTCGATGTCGTCGAGATCGAACTCGCGATCGGAGAGTTTTCCGGCGAGCGCGACGAATCCCTGCACCGATGCTGCGGTGCGCACCGGCACGACGAGTTTCGCGTCCACGCGCCGCAGTACCGCCGCTTCTTCTTCCGCGACGTGCCGCCGGTGCGGCGCGAACGGACGATCGAGCATCCCGGTCAGCTCGGACGCCGTGTTGATGCGCAGCGATCCGAGGATCGAATCGGGAAAGCCGACCTTCGCCGTGGCGACGAAATCGTTCTGCCTGCGAATGAAGATCGCGATGCCGCGCGTCTGCAACGCCTGCTGCAGCGCCTCGGCCACGAACTGCAGGAACGCGCCGAGGTCGGTCGCGGTGAGCGTTTCACCGCTGATCGTGCGGAGCGCTTGCGGATAGTCGTAGCGCTGGCGGAAGAAGTTGCGATCGATCAGCTGCTGCAATCGATTGCGCACCGGCACGAACAGCAGCGCGAGGATGAGTGTCGATGCGACGACGATCGTCTGATCCTGCACGCCCGCGATGCGCACGAGCAGGCTCCCCAGTCCGCCGACCATGAACAGATAGCTCGCGATCAGCAGGCCGCTGAGCATCGCGTACACCACCGTCTTCTTGATGATGATGTCGATGTTCATCAGGCGGTACTTCAGGATCGCCGCGGCAAACGAGAGCGGGATCAGCAGCGACGTCACGCGCGGGATGATCGTCACGGCGCTGGCCCAGCTCGAGTCGAATCGCAGCGGATGGAACGCGATCCAGAACGTCCACACGATCGCGATCGCGGTGCAGACGATCTTCGTGACGATCGCCGTGAACGTGCCCCACAGCGGCCAGCGCACCTGACGTTTTTCTTCGAGCGACGCTTCGCGATAACTGCGCGCGAGCGACACGCAGGCGGCGATCGGGAACACCGGAATCGCCGTTGCGGGGAGGAAGAACGCGATGCCGAGGATGACCGTCGCGACGGTCGGGAGCCGGTGCGAGATCGCGTCAAAGATCGCGAAGTCGAGCGAGGCCGGCACGAACAACGCCGCGTACGGACGCCGCGCCACCGCCTTGCGGAATCCCTCGGCGCGAATCTTCGGAGCCATCCAGATCGCGGCGATGACTCCCGCGAGCAGCATGGTGATCGTCGCGCGATCGAGGAACCATGACGGACCTTTCGGCGTCCATGCGCAGTACATCATCGCGACGCCGAGAACTGCGACGAACGCGGGACCGGCGTAGATCCAGCGGATCAGGTTCGGACGCCGTTTGAGGATCGGCCGTTCGTGCGGAAAGATCAGCGAGAGGTGCAGCGTGATCGGCAGAAAGCTCAGGCTGCAGAGCAGCACCATCACCTCGGGCAGGATGTTGTCCGCCGCCTTGAAAGCGATGCCGCGCGCTTCACCGGTCGCGCCCGCGGCGCCGATCGAGACCATGAGCGACATCACCGACGCGACGACCATCGCGTAAAACACGACGGCGCGCATGTCGTCCGCGCGGCGCAGGAAGATCACCAGACCGACGAGCAGGAAACAGGCGGCGATGCCGACCGTCGCCGCGGCTTCGATCAGGAATCGCCGTTCACGCACGGGTGAGGCGAGCGTGATCGGGACGTCGAACGTGGCGCGATCGCGCTCCATCCTGTAGCGAAGCACGTCGCCGGTTTTTGCGCGTGCGTCGAGCTCATCGAGTCCGTCGCTATTGGTGATCGAGATGCCGTCGATCGCGACGACGCGATCGCCCGCGCGAATGCCCGCGCGCAGTGCGGGGCTGTTCGCCGACGACATCAGCACGCGTCCTGCACCAAGCTTCGGTGCGCGGCTGCTCGTGCTGCGGATGAAAATCGCGCCGGTCCACCCGCGCGCGTCCCACGTGCGCAGGACGCCGATCGTCCACGCGGCGGCCGCGGCCAGGAAGATGACCGTGAAAGTCAGACCGATGGCGATCCGGCGTGCCGGGCTCATGACGATGTATTACGTACGACAACCTCTCAGGTTGTGGCGTACGACAACCTCTCAGGTTGTGGTGTACGACAACCTCTCAGGTTGTCGGCGACTCTCAGGTTGTCGGGGACAAGCTGAGAGCTTGTCCTACACATTAGTCCCGTTGGCCGCGGCGGTTCACGATGGACATGAATTCCTGCCGCGTCCGCTCGTCGTCGAGGAACTCGCCGCGCAGGACGTTGGTCTCCATGAACGACGACTCCTGCTCCACGCCGCGCATCACCATGCAGAGATGGATGCCGCCCATCCAGACGGCGATGCCGCGCGGCTCGAGGATCTTCTGGATGGTGTCCGCCACATCGTGCGCGAGATGCTCCTGCGACTGCAGGCGGCGCATGTGCACCTCCACGATGCGCGGGATCTTCGACGCGCCGATGATCATCTTCTCCGGGATGTAGCCGACGATGAAGCGGCCGAAGAACGGCAGGATGTGATGCGCGCAGAGCGTCTTGTACGTCCCGCCGATGATCACCAGGTTGTTGCACTTCTCGTCCGCCTTCGAGCACGCCTTGCGGAACAGGGTGGTCAACTTCTTGACGTCCGTGAAGTCGTAGCCGCTGGTCATGGTGACGAGCGACTCGGCCCACCGCCGCGGCGTGTCGCGCACGTTCTCGTCCTCGAGGTCGACATGCAGCAGCCGCAGCACCTCGTGCAGATGTTCGGCGAGTTTCTGGCGGTCGACCGACGGGCGGGGAGATTCGAGAAGGCCGCGGTCGTTGAAAAGCGCTTCGAGCTCGGTGGCGGAAATCAGGTCGCTCATGTGGCGAAGTCTATGCAAAACCGGCGCGTCATTTGCTGTAAACAACCTCAGGATTGACACTGAATGAGCATTCATTCATAATTTTTGCCTCCCGGAGACTACCGCCTAAGGAGCATCAGCAATGGCCGAAATCAAATCCAAAGAAGCGATCGAAGCGATGGATGTCGCCGAGGCTTCGCGCGAGACGGAGTGGGAAAAACCGTCGTTCGTCGGAGGTCTTTTCCTCGGCAACCTCAACACCGATCTGATCCATCCGTTCCCCGAGCAGTCGGCACCCGACAAGGCTGAGGCCGACGAGTTCCTCAACCGGCTCGAGCGCTTCCTTGCGGAGAACGTCGACGCCGACAAGATCGACGAGCAGGGCGAGTACGACTACGAGCTCTTCAAAGGATTCAACGAGCTCGGCGCGTGGGGGATGAAGATTCCGAAGGAGTACGGCGGACTCGGATTCAGCGCGACGAACTACAACCGCGCGATCGGCCTCGTCGCGACCTGGTGCGGATCGAGCGTCGCATGGCTCTCCGCGCATCAGTCGATCGGCGTGCCGCAACCGCTGAAGCTTTTCGGCACTCAGGAGCAGAAGAAAAAATACCTGCCCCGTCTGGCAAAAGGCGCGATCTCCGCGTTTGCGCTGACCGAGCCGGGCGTCGGCTCCGATCCGGCGAAGATGCAGACCATGGCCACCCGGACTCCCGACGGCAAAGGCTGGGTGATCAACGGCGAGAAGCTCTGGTGCACGAACGGCACGAAGGCCGAGATCATCGTCGTGATGTGCCAGACGCCGCCGAAGATGGTCAAAGGCAAAGAGAAGAAGCAGATCACGGCGTTCATCGTCGAGACGAACACGCCCGGCTTCTCCGTTGCGCATCGCTGCCAGTTCATGGGACTGCGCGGCATCGGCAACGCGCTGCTCAAATTCGACAACGTCTATGTCCCGAACGAGAACCTGCTGTGGGAAGAAGGCAAGGGCCTCAAGCTCGCGCTGATCACGCTCAACACCGGACGCCTCACCATTCCGGCGGGCTGCGCGGCCAGCGGCCGCCGCATGCTGGAGATCGCCAAGGAATGGGCGAACGACCGCGTGCAGTGGGGCGCGCCGATCGGCAAGCACGAGGCAGTCGCGCAGAAGATCGCGTGGATGGCTTCTCACACGTTCGCGATGGAAGCGATCGTGTGGCTCACGTCGGGACTCGCCGATCGCGGCGACGTCGACCTGCGGCTCGAAGCGGCGATGGCGAAGCTGTTCAATACCGAGGTGGCGTGGCAGTGCATCGATCACCTGGTGCAGATCCGCGGCGGCCGCGGATACGAGACCGCAACGTCACTGCGCGAGCGCGGCGAGAAGGGCTATCCCGTCGAGCGGATCATGCGCGACATGCGCATCAACCGCATCTTCGAAGGGACGAGCGAGATTCAGCATCTCTTCATCGCGCGTGAGGCGGTCGATCCGCACATGAAGCGCGGCTTCAAGATCCTGCAGCCGGAGACGCCGACGGGCGAGAAGATCTCCGCTGCGGCGAAGGCCGGCGCGTTCTACGCCGCCTGGTATCCGTCGCGTTACCTCGGCTGGAGCCGCAAGCCGAAGTACGGCCAGTTCGGCACGCTGGCGAAGCACATGGCGTTCGTCGAGCGCACGTCGCGCCGCCTTTCGCGCTCGATCTTCCACGCGATGATGCGCTACCAGGCGAAGCTCGAACGGAAGCAGGCGGTCCTCTTCCGCATCGTCGACATCGGCACCGACCTCTTTGCGATGTCGTCGGCCATCACATACGCCACCGCGCTGGCGAAGAATGGACAGAAAAATGCGATTGATCTCGCCGACGTGTTCTGCCGCGAGGCCCGTATCCGCATCGAGAACACCTTCAACAGCCTCTTCACCGATTACGACGACGCCGCATACAAGCTCGTCCAGCATCTGATGAAGGGCGAGTACGACTGGTTCGAAGGCCAGCTCGTGCAGCCGATCGTCCCCACTCCCGAGGAGCTGGAGACGATCGTGGCCAAAATGGCGAAGTAGGTGTGCGTGGGGTGCGTGGGGTGCGTGGGGTGCGTGGGTGTACGACAAGCTCTCAGCTTGTCGATTACAACCTCTCACCTGTCGATTACAAGCTCTCAGATTACAACGGGACAACCTGAGAGGTTGTCCTACACCACCCACACGCACTACGGGCGGACGAAGATGTTTTTCGTCCGCACCCAGGTCTTCGTTCCGTCGCTCACCGCGAATTCGATTTTGTAATCGCCGGGCGCGAGCGCGCTCAGGTCGACCGTCGTGCCGACGCCGTAATGTCCCGGCACGCCTTTCAGCGGCGATGGTTGGACCGGCTGCCACTTTCCGGCGATCTTCTTCCCGTTCCCATCGATCGTCGTCCGCATCGAGAGCGAGGGCGCGCCGGTCATCGCGTCGTGATACTCCGTGAACAGCCAGACCTCATCGTTTGCGTGAAAGCGGAGCGCCGGCTTCGGGACGACTTTCGTTCCGCCGAATGCGAACGTGTCGAACGGAGTCTGCGCGACGGTCAGGTTGTAGACATCGTTCGAGACGATGAGGTCCGACAGGTCGGCCGGAATCTCGATCGTCGCCTTGCCCACTGCCGCCACGTCGCGGCCGACCGCCACGCCGAATGAGCCCGTCGCCTTCACCGGATTGAAGAACAGCACGCGCTCGATGAACAGATCGTCCTTCGACAACTGCACGACCGACGTCTCCTCGAACGACGTGAGCCCTCCGCCCTTCTCGTCGCGAACATCGCCGAACACCGTGACCTTCGATCCCGGCTTCACGCTGTCGGACGGCAGCGAGAGATGCAACGCGACGAAGCTCGCACCGCCCGCGGTGGTGAAGCGGTCCCAGTAAACGGCGAGCTCTCTGGCGGAAAGTGAGGCCAGCGCGTCCTTGAACTTCTGCGTGTGCAGCGTCGCGCGCTGTGCCTCGACCGCCTTCTTCGCGCGAACCTCGTCGGCGTAGCGGAGCGCGTATTGCGCGGTCTTCGCATTCGACCAGGCATCCTCGCCCGGTTTCGATGCCGACGGATCCGGCATCTGCGCGAAGGCCGAAGTGGCGATGAAGCAAAGGGCAGGAACGCTAAATCTTCTCCTCATCATCTTTGGTCTCGCTTCCCATGTACGTCGCTGCATCCGTACCGCAGAGGAACGCGATCTCGTTGCCCGGGCGCGGCACCCAGCCTTCCTCCGTCACCGCGCGGGCGAACGAATCGGTGTACTCGTCCGGCATCTCGCCGCACACCTCTTTCGTCCGTCCGCACTCGATGCAACGGAGGATGATGCGTCCTTCCATCGCTACTTCTCTCCCGCCGCAGGGAACACCGGCGTGATGTCGACCGGGATATCCATCAGTTTCGCGTTGACGGACTTCATCTCAGCCGACTCCACACCGTACTTGTTCAGCAGCGTCTCCGCGCGGGTGAAATCGCCGGTCGCCTCGATCGTCAGCAGCTCCGTCGCGAGCGACTTCATACCGTCGCGGAACTTGTCGAAATCGACCTTGTACCGTCCGTTCGACGACGGCGCGATGCCGCCCTTCTCGCGCAGCCAGTTCCACTGCAGCGCGGTGCCGCGTCCGTGCGCCTCGCCGACGCCGAAGCGGAGCGAGCGGAAGATGATGCCGGCGTATGTCGCGTAGAGCTGCTGTTCGGTGTAGCCCGACAGCAGGCCGTGCTGCAGCGCGTAATTGATGTTCCAGAGCCCGAGGACGTCGGCCTTCGATTCTTCGATCGTCGAGTAGAGGTTCTTCAGCGGGATGCGTACCTCTTCGCGCTGGCCGTTCGGATGCGTGATGAAGCCCGGTCCCAGGCCGTGCGACAGCTCGTGGAAGAGGATCTGATCGAAGAACGCGGGGAACGACAGCATCGGCAGCTGCGATTCATCCAGCACGCGATGGGCGATCGGCTCGCCGCTCTGCTTGTACTTCGCGTTGATCACGTTCTTCAGCAGGACCTTCTTCGATCCCTTTTTCTCGCGCACCACTTCGTCGTTCGGCAGATTGAATGCCGCGGTCTGCACGCCGCGGCGCGCATCGCCCGCCGTGTAGAGCTCCTGCACGACCTTGATCGGCGAATCGGTGCCGCGATTCGGATTGCGGTACTGCTCCGGCTCCGGCAGGTTCTTCTCCATTTCCGGCAGCGCCTTCGCGTACGACGCGAGCTTCGCCGACTCCTGCTGGTCGACCGCGCAGATGAACGCCTCGTACGACGCTTTGTAGTTGAAGAGGTTGTCTTCGTAGACCTCGTACGGTCCGATCACCACTTCGAGCGAGCCGTTGAGATCCATCCACGCCATGTCGCTGTCGCGATAGTCGTCGCTGAGGAATGCGTCGGCGCGTTTATTGAGGAACGTCTGCAGCGATTTGTCCGTCGTGATCGCGGCCGCCTCTTTCAGCTTCTGCGCGGCGGGCTTGAGGAAATCGGCGTAGTACGCGTGATACGGCACGCCCACCAGGTTCACGCCATCGCGTCGAACGACGGTGAGCAGTCCGGTCAGCTCATCCTTCTGATTCGGATGCGCGGCGATGTACTTTTCGAATTCCGCCTTCGTCATGTCCTCGGGATAAAACGCTGCGCCTTCCGGCTTTTTCTTCGTCCCGATGAACGGCTCGTCGGACTTGAGGCGGTCCCATGGACCTTTGTTCGCGATGAACAGGTCGTACGCCGGACCGCCGGTTTTCGCGAGCTGCTCGCGCCACTTCGGATTCTCCTCGGAGACCTGCCGCCAGAAGATCTCGTCGATCTGCTTCGATGCCTCGATCAGCTTCGCCACGACCTGCCGGTCCGACTCGCTCAGCTTCGACATGTCGTACTCGACGACCGTGCGCGGCAGTTGCGCCAGTCGCTGCGCCACGTCGGGCGCGACGGCGTTCTGCGTCGATGTCGTGGCCGCTTTTGGCGGCGCCGGCGAGGGCGCAGTGTTCTGACAGGCGATTGCAAAGACGAGCAGCGGAAGCAGTAGGCGTTTCATCGTACGCATTATGTTATCGTCCCGGCCGGAGCTGCCTGCGTTGATCATCGAGTGCACGAACTGTCATTCGAAGTACCAGTACGACGAAGATCGTTTCGAGCGCAAACCATCCAAGAAGATCAAATGCGCGAAGTGCCAGACGGTCTTCGAGATCCATAATCCCGCCTTCGCCACGCCGCAGAAGCCGAAGATCGACGGCGAATCGACGATGTCGCGTAACGAGACGCAGCATCGCAAGTTGCAGAAGCCGCAGGAGACGACCGAGCAATCTCCGCTCCCGACGCCCGGCACCGGCCAGTCCGCAATCAAGCCGCAGCTCCCGACCGGCAGGCGTCTGTCGCTCGCGATCATCGACGGTCCCGATGCCGGCAGCGTGTATCGCATCGAGAAGCCGCGGGTGACGATCGGCCGCGCGAACGCCGACCTGACGCTGAACGACAGCGAGGCTTCGCGCCAGCACGCGGCGGTCGAAGTGCGCGATTCGATCTACCTGCTCGAAGACCTCGGCTCGACGAATGGCACGCTCCTCGACGGCCGCCGCATCACCGAAGCGACCGAGATCCAGGACAAAGCGGAGTTCCTCGTCGGCAGCTCGACGCTGATGTTCATCGTGACCGACGAGTCATGAAGTGAATGAGATCCGCGCCCTCTACCGTCATCGTCAACTGATCGCCGCCCTCACGGCGCGCGATCTCAAGGCGCGCTATCGCGGCTCGCTCCTCGGTTACTTCTGGTCGCTTGCCAATCCGCTCCTGCTCCTCGGCGTGTACACGCTCGTGTTCACGCGGTTTTTCCCGCAGCAGGTCGTGCGTCCGTATCCGTTGTTCCTGTTCGCAGGCATTCTGCCCTGGACGTTTTTCTCCGCCGCCGTGCTCGAATCGACGACATCGATCTCCAGCAACGCAGGGCTGATCAAGAAGGTGATGTTTCCGGCCGAGGCGCTGCCGCTGGTCGTCGTGTTGTCGCACCTCGTGCACTTCGCGCTCGCCATTCCGATCCTGCTCGTGGCGATGGTGATCTTCATGCTCCTCGGGCAGGCGTCGATGAGCGTCACGATTCTGCTCGTGCCGGTGATCATGCTCGTGCAGACGGTCTTCGTCGCCGGCATCGCGATGACCGTCTCGTCGGCCTCGGTGCTCTTCCGCGATCTGCGCGACATCATCACCAACCTGATGAACCTCGGCTTCTTCATCACGCCGATCATCTACCTGATCGACAAGATCGATTCGCGCCTGCTGCGCGCGGTGCTGCGGCTCAATCCGATGACGCCGTTCGTCATCGGCTATCAGCGCATTCTCTTTTTCGGCGATCTGCCGAGCCTCTCCGACACGCTGCTGATGCTCGCGTACGCCTTCGTCTCCATCGCCATGGGCTTCTTCGTCTTCGATCGCCTGCGCGATGCGCTGGCGGAGGCGATATGAGCGAGCCGGCGATCGCGATCTCGAATCTGAACAAGTCGTACCGACTGGTCGGCACGCGCTCGCAATTTGCGACGCTGAAAAGCGCGCTGCTCAAGCGCGATCTGCAACTCGCGCCGGAAGCGAGCGTGCCCGCGCTGAAGGACATCTCGTTCGTCGTCGATCGCGGCGAAGCGTTCGGCATCATCGGACGCAACGGGTCGGGCAAATCGACGATGCTGAAGATCATCTCCGGCATCCTCAAGCCGACGTCGGGCACGGTGAACGTGCACGGGCGCATCGCCGCGCTGATCGAGCTCGGCGCCGGATTTCATCCCGAGATCACCGGCCGCGAAAACGTCTACATCAACGGCATCATGCTCGGCCTTTCGCGGCGCGAGATCGACGCGCGATTCGACCGCATCATCGAGTTCGCAGGCATCGGCGAATTCCTCGATCAGCCGGTGAAGACGTACTCGTCGGGCATGTACGTGCGGCTCGGATTCGCAGTCGCGGTGCATGTCGATCCCGACATCCTGCTGATCGACGAAGTGCTCTCCGTCGGCGACGAAGAGTTCTCCCAGAAATGTGTCGCGAAGATTCAGGAGATGAAGTACCGCGGCGTGACGCTGATCTTCGTCACGCATCAGCTCGATCAGGTGCGCAACCTCTGCGACCGCGCGCTCTGGCTCGATCATGGCGAAGCGGAGGCGATCGGCGATCCGCGGCGCGTCGTCGATGCGTACCTGCAACAGGTCTCCGGTGTACGGCAGGCGCCCCCGCCTGTCGAAGAGGAGCCGAAGCCCGAAGCCGCGAAATCGGAGGAAGCTCCCGAGGAGGAGCGCTGGGGCTCGGGTGAAGTGATCCTGCGCCGCGTTGCGCTGACCGATGACAAAGGCCGCGAGCTGGTCGCCCTCGGCGCAGGCACGCCGGTCACCATCGAGATCGATGTCGAAGTGCGCGCTGCGCAGACCGACTTCGTCTTCGGCATCGGCATGTATCACGCGGACGGCACCTGCGTGTACGGCACGAACACCGATCTCGAAGGACTTGTCCCGGAGAAGCTCGATGCGAATGGTCGCGTGCGATTCGTGATGCCGTCGCTCGATCTCGTCGCCGGTGCGTATCGCATCGACGCCGCCGTGCACACGCGCAACGGCCGCGCTTTCGACTACCGCCGCGGCGTGCTGCGATTCGTGGTCGGCTCCCGCGTACACGACATCGGGGTCTACCGTCCGAAACACCAGTGGAAGGTGGAGGGTGGTATCGCCTTCAAACAGATCGACGTCGCGCAGCGCAATGTGCCGTCGGAGATCGCGGAGGCGATGAAGTCGGCGCAACCGGCGCGGCGCAATAAGCCAAACCCAGTGTAGCGGCGGCCGCTTCGGCCGCCGACAGCCGAAGCGGCTGTCGCTACACAGTTCGTCATCCTGAGCCGCGAAGACGGCGAAGGATCTTCGAATGCCATGAGTAGCGCACTCGGAGATCCTTCGCTGCGCTCAGGATGACGGGACTACCCGATTTCTTCACAGCCTCTCGGGATGTATCGGCCACCGACAGCCGGAGCGGCTGTCGCCACACGACCCTCCCCGGATCCTTCCCTACCCCTCGGGATAAACTGATCGGGTGAGCGCGGAGGTGGCCTCAGCCCAGCCGGTCCTGGTCATTCGTCCGTCCCGCGGCTGGCGCGCGCT
>DATEZA010000348.1:0-16237 GCA_035255945.1 Thermoanaerobaculia bacterium | reverse complement strand
CCCGCCGCATTCAATGCCGCAAGCAGAAATCCGACCGCGATCCCCACCGACTCGTTCACGTAGTAATGCGCCACGTGATGTCCATCCTCGGGATCGATTCCGTAATCCTCTTTGAACACCACGATCAGCGCCGGCGCGATCTCCAGGAACTCCTTGTGCCAGTCGGTCTGCAGCGGCGCGAGCGCGCGCAGCCATTCGTCCGGCATGCGGCCGTTGTAGTTCTCGAACTCCTCTTCTTCCGCGGCAAGGCGGATCCGTTTCTTCAGCGCCGGATCCTTCACCACGACGAACTTCCACGGCTGCATGTTCGCGCCCGACGGCGCCAGGCTCGCTGCCTCGATCGCCGTCGCGAGCACATCGTCGGGAATCGGATCGGGCGCGAAATCGCGGACGGTGCGGCGTTTGCGAATCGTTTCGAGAAATGCGCGCGCGGCAGCTCGCATCTCATCTTCGGACATTCGTTCGCGTTGATAGGGAATGGTCATCAGCGGGAAAGGAGTCCGGCGGACTGCAGCGTTTCGGCCGTCATGTCCGGAAGCTCGAGGGCGGCGAGCTGCTCGCGATCGAGCCAGCGATACTCCGAAAATTCTTCGTTGATCGTGATGTCGTACGACGCGGGCGCGCAGCGGTAGACGAGGAAAACGATGTGCTGCATCGCGCGGCTTCCGTCCGCGGCGGTTTTCTGCACGATCGCATCCTTGAACAGCAGCGGCTCGGCGGACGCGAGCTCGATGCCGAGCTCTTCGCGTACTTCGCGCGCGAGGGCGCCGGCGATGCGCTCGCCTCGCTCGACGCCGCCCCCAGGCAGTGCCCATTGGCCGGGAAACACGCCGCGATTCGGTGTCATCTTCACGAGCAGCACGCGGCCACGGTCATCGAGGATCACCGGCACGACGCACGTGCGAGTCGCGATTTCCGTCACGGCGCTACGACGCCGCGGTCTCTTCGTGCGCCGGCGCGTGCGACGCTTCCCACTCCTCCGCCTCACGCGAGAAGAAGGTCAGCTTCGCTTTCTTGTACTCGCGCGTCGGATAGAGCGCCTGCTTTTCGGAGAGGGCGGTGTCGATCGCGAGGTCGTTGATGATCGACTCGCATTCGTCGACCGAGCGTCCGTGCACGATCGTGTAGAGGTTGTACGGCCAGTCGTCGTAGACCGGGCGCAGGTAGCAATGCGACACCGCGCGGTTCTGCGACATCTGCGCGCCGAAGTCGTCCGCCTGTTCCGCCGGCACGACCCAGACGCCCATCGCGCTCGCGGAGAAGCCCGGCTTGCGCGCGACGATCGATGCGGTGAACTTGCGCATCTGTCCGCGCGTCAGAAGCGTGCGGGCGGAGCCGAGGATCTCGTCGGCGCCGATGCCTGCGGTGCGCGAGAGTGCTTCGAACGGACGCGGCTGCAGCGGGATGTCCTTCTGCAGCAGGCGTACGGTCTCGACTTCCGTCGGCGTCAGCATCGCGAAGTCGGGATGCACCTCGTGCTCCGCTTCGGAGCCGCTGCCTTTGTACGTCTTCAGCGTCGGCAGCGGCCGGACGAGATCGCAATCCGCTTCTTCGCCGAGGATCTCGATCGTTTTATCGAGACCGATGCGCGACGACGGACCGACGGCGATGGTGAACCAGAGATTCAGATCGTGATTGCGGCGGTAGTTCTGCGTCACGCCGGGATGCGCGCTGATCGTGCCCGCGCATTCGTCGATGCGATCGGGATTCACGCGCGCGGCGACGAGGCAGGAGCGATAGCCGAGCGCGCGTGTGTCGAATTGCGCGGCGATGTGCTTGATGATGCCGTCGCGCTTGAGCCGCTCCGTGCGCTTGATGACCTCTTTCTCCGACATGTCGATCATTTGCCCGACCAGAGCGAATGGAGTCGACACGAGCGGCAGTTCACCTTGCAGGGCTCCCAGCAGCTCCCGGTCCCGTTGATCAATGTCCTGCATGCAGATGATCCTCGCCGGCACGTGAGGTGAAGTAGTGGAGACGTTGTGAATTGTAGCTCACCATGATTCGAGCTGCGGCACTTCGGCGACGAAGTCGAGTGTCGGAAATGTTCCTGTTGACTCGCCGCGCAAAATTCGTTCGCGATCGAGCAACGCCGCAGCGACCGCAGCGCTCCGGTCGATGCCGCAGTGCACGACCGGAAACGCTTCCAGCCGTTTCAGCGCCGCGTCGATGAGCCGCACCGCGCCGCGCGTCGTGCCGCGCTTGATGTGGTGATACGCCGCCGCGAGCTGAATCAGCCCCTGGAGGTATTGATGGAGGTCCGTCCCCGCTTCCAGCCATAGCTCCTCCCAGGATTCGTGGGCGTGCCAGAATTCCTGGCGGTTGAACAGGTCTACGCCCTCGGTGAGTTTTTCTTTGAACATGGGTACGTGGGCTCGTGGGTGCGTGGGCTCGTGGGGTTCCCTCGGGCCCACGCGTCCACGAACCCTCGCGCCCTAGTCTCCGGCCCGGGTCCCCTTCCTCAACGTCTCACACATCGCCGCGGTGAAATCGGCCGTCGTGCCGCTGCCGCCGATGTCGCGCGTGCGATGTTCCGGTCCCGACGCGAGCACTTTCACGATCGCGTCCTGCACGCGTTGCGCGGCGCGGCTCTCGCCGAGGTGATGCAGCATCAGCACCGCCGACTGCAGCAACGCGAGCGGATTCGCCTTGTTTTGTCCGGCGATGTCGGGCGCGCTGCCGTGCACCGCTTCGAACACCGCGCCGTTCTCGCCGATGTTCGCGCCGGCGACGACGCCGAGTCCGCCGACCAGTCCCGCCACGAGGTCCGACACGATGTCGCCGTAAAGGTTCTCCAGCAGCAGCACGTCGAACTGATTCGGATTGGTGACCAGCTGCATGCAGAGGTTGTCGACGATCTTGTCGTCCGCTTCGATGTTCGGGTACTCCTTCGCCACGTTGCGGAAGCACTGCAGGAAGAGGCCGTCCGACATCTTCATGATGTTGGCCTTATGCACCGCAGTGACCTTCTTGCGGCCGTGCGTGCGGGCGTACTCGAATGCGAACTTCGCGATGCGCGTCGAGGCGCGCTCGGTGATGATCTTCAGCGACTCGACGACTCCCGGCACCACTTCATGTTCGATTCCCGAGTACAGGTCCTCGGTGTTCTCGCGCACGACGATCACGTCGACGTCATCGAATCGCGTGATGATGTTCGGCATCGACTTCACGGGGCGCAGGTTCGCGTAGAGGTCGAGCGTCTTGCGCAGCCGGACGTTGATCGACGCGAAGCCGGTGCCGACCGGCGTGGTGACCGGTCCCTTCAGCGCGATTTTGTTGCGCAGGATCGATTCCAGTACCTCGGGCGGCAGCGGATCGCCGTAACGCGAGAGGGCCTCGGAGCCGGCGAAGTACTTCTCCCATTCCACGTCGACGCCGGCGCATTCGATGATCGCGACGACCGAGGCCGTGACCTCGGGGCCGATGCCGTCGCCGGGGAGCAGGGTGATCTTGTGAGTCATTGAAAAACGTCTCCTAACTTCCTGAATTCGGGGAGCTCCTCGGTGCAGCGCTGGATGCTCTCCAGCGTGGGGGCGATGAACTCCAGGTAGCGCTCCTTGCCGCGCGTGATGAACTGCTTCGCCCACGTGCCGAGAATCTTGATCGAGCGCTGCAGGAGCGCTTCGTAGTAGCGGTTGCGGGGACAGCCGTAGGCATCGACGAGCTCCAGCTCGAGATTGGCGCCGAGCCAGCCGACTACTCCGCGGTCGCGCAGCAGCGACGCGAGATCGTACGTGTCCGGACCCATTCTCATGTCCTGATAATCGATCACGAATAGTCGTCCATTAACAACATGCAGATTTTCGCCATGAAAATCGCGATGACATAAGACGTACGGATGTGATGCAACGCGCTCGGCGATCTCGCGCAGCAGCGGCACGACCGGAGCCGCATCGCGCTTCGCCAGCTTCTCCACGTAAAACTCGCGCGTCATCTCCAGTTCGTTGAAGAAAAACTCGGCGGTGAACGAAGGATTGATGTCGGCGCTCGCCTTCTGAAAGTTCTTCAGCACCCCGATCGCATCGCGATAGAGCCGGATGCCTTCGTCGCGATTTTCGCGCAGCACCGTGAACAGATCGCGATCGCCGACATCGCGCTGCAGTACGGACGAATCGCTCGCGCGAATCACTTCCGGAACCGGCGCGTGCGGCGAGACCGCCTCGTACGCGCGGAGGAACCGGCCGAGCTGCTCCCGCACCTCGGCCGGATACCAGGTCAGCATCACACTCGGGCCGCCGGGCCGCCGGATGCGGTAGTACGCGCGAACCGACGCATCGCCCGGCAGCGGCTCGACCGTCCAATCCTCCCCCACGACTTCCCTGACGAGTGCCGCGGCTTCTTCGGGGAGGTTGGACTCGGTCATTACGACTTCGGCGCTGGCGCCTTCTCCGCGTCCGTCTTCGCCTCGCGAATGACGACCTTCTCCAGCGTCACGGGGTCGGACGGCAGCTCGGTGCCTTTCGCGGCGGCGATGATCTTGTCCGCGACGTCCATTCCCTTCGTCACACGTCCGAAGACGGTGTACTGGTTATCGAGCTGACCGACATCGGCGACGCAGATGAAGAACTGCGACGACGCGCTGTTCGGATTGGTCGAGCGCGCCATCGAGAGAATGCCGCGCGCGTGATGGATGCTGTTGAATTCGGCAGGCAGGTTCTTGCCCGAGCTGCCCGTGCCCCACGTGCTGCGCGGTCCGGAAATGGTGTTCGGGTCGCCGCCCTGAATGACGAAGCCCGCGATCACGCGATGGAACTTCGTGCCGTTGTAGAAGCCCTTCTCCGAGAGGTCGATGAAGTTCTTCACATGACCCGGCGCCACGTCGGGGAAGAACTGCAGGTCGATCTCTCCCAGCGAGGTGTGCAGCTCGGCGATCTTGTTCTCGTAATAGCTCATCGGTTTCTCCTCCTCGGCGGGCTTGGCTGCCGGAGCAGGGGCCGGCTGGGACGCCGTCGCGGCGCTCTCCGTCCCCGTGCTTTCGGTCTGCGTGCCAGTGTTCTTGTCGTTTGCGGGAGCGCAGCTCATGGCGAGAGCGAGCAGCGCGAATGTGAGTAGTTTTTTCATGGCGCCTCCAGGCGGCGCGAATCGTATTTGTTCCGCTACACTCGCGCAATGGCACCGAGGTGAACATGCGCCGATTCTTCGCGTTTCTCGCCGTCGTACTGACCACCACGTCCGTCGCGGCGATGACGTCCAGCCCGGCGCTCTCCGCCGCGCCGTCGCATTACGTAACCGTCGACGGCATCCGCGTGCACTACAAAATTACGGGCAAGGGCCGCAACACGCTCGTCTTCGTGCACGGACTGGGCGGCGAGATGAACGTCTGGCGCGAACAGGTCGAGTACTTCGCTCCGAAAGCGCGCGTGCTCGTCCTCGATCTGCCCGGCTACGGCCAGAGCGACAAACCGCAGCACGTGAAGTACACGATGCGGCTCTTCGCGCGCGCGATCCGCGCAACGATGGATGACGCGAAAGTCGATCGCGCGATCGTCGTCGGCCACAGCATGGGCGTGGCGGTCATGCGCGAATTCGATCGCGCGTTTCCGACGCGCGTCCGCGGACTGGTGTCGGTGGACGGCGCGATGGTGATGAATCTGCCTCGTGCGGAAGCGGAGAAATTCATCGAGCCGATGCGCGGCGCCGACTACCAGACGAATCTCAGCGCGATGTTCGACGCGTTCACGGAGCACGAGAGTCCGCCGGTGCGGATGGACATCAAGTCCGCCGCGCTGTCGACGCCGCAGCATGTGATCGTCAGCTCGATGGAGGAGATGTTCGCGCCCGCGGTCTGGAAGGACGACAAGATCACGATCCCGCTGCTGATCGTGAATACGAGCTCGCCGATGTGGACGGCAAAGTATGTCGACGCCGTGCGCGCGCTCGCGCACGATCTGAAGTACACGACCATCGACGATGCCGATCACTTCATCATGTTCTCGCAGCCGGCTGCGTTGAATCAGGCGATCGAGAAGTGGATGAAGTCGAAAGGTTGGCTGCGATGACGGCCCCTCACCCGGCCACCCTCTCGTCGATATGGAGCGCGGACGTCTCGTCCGCAGTCGCTGGCCGTCCCGGCCGGCGACGATTGTCGTCGAGCGAGACGCTCGCCGACTGCGGGCGGGACGCCCGCGCTCCACCCGCTGAAGCGGGGCGAGGGACAACGCTCTCGCGTTTAGCGCTGGATTGCGTAGGCGATCTTTACGAAGAGCGACCGATCTGCGCGTACCAGATCGGCGCGTTCGTTCAGGATCCGATCGTCGCCGTAGCCGACGAAGAGCACCGTCTGCCAGTTCAATCGATATGAGTAGAGCAGCGAGCCACTGAACGAGCCGTCGTGCTTCGGAACGGGAAACTTGTACCGCTCCGGCACGCGGGTGATGTCAACATATTGACCAATCAACCGCAACAATGAATTCGCGGTGAAGCTGTACACGAGCCGCACGCGCGACACCTCGGCGGTGAAGAGATGTCCCGGATTGTTCGTGTTGCGGACGCTGAGCTCCTGCCGGTTGTAGAGCAACTCGGTCTGCAGGTGCGGGGTCGGACGGAAGATCGAGTCGATCGACGTGTCGTAGCCGCGGCCGGGACGTGAGTTCGCGAAGTCGATGGCCTCGCCGACATCGCCCTGGAACGTGATGTTCGACCACATGCGCGACGGGTTCGCCGAGTACAGCCAGGTCCAGTACGTCTCGGAGAGCGTCTGCCCGTTGTCCAGCCGGTAGCGCGCGCCGGGGTGCAGTTGCAGCAGCGCAAGCAAGTTGTGCGTCGCGCGGAACGAGCCCTCGAGGTACTGCTCCTGCGACACGAGTCCTTCGTCATCGCTGACGTGATCGCCCCGCGCCGCGACGCGATAGTTCGTGAAGAAGCCCTTCTCCGGCCACCAGTTCTTGCCCGTGCTCGCGATCTCCTCGCGAATGCCGGTCTGCGGCACGAATCCGTTGTCCGCGCGGAAGCCTTTGCCGAAATCGTTGAGCTGCACGTTCCAGTCGTATTCGCGTTTGCTGTGGAACCACGCGGCGCGCGCGGCGTGCGACGTGACGCTGTCGGTGTCGCTGTAGAGATACTGTCCGACGACCTGATCGATCTCGGTCGGGCGCCATTCGAAGTCGGGACCGAGGAGGCGATTGTGTCCGCCGCCGCGATATTCGCGGATCGTCGTCAGCGCGCCGATCGCGGAGCGTCCGATCTCGTGCCGCACGCGCGCGATGCCCGCGATCGACTCCACATCCTGATCCTCGGTGAATGAGCCGAGGGACGTCGGGATGACGATCGAGCCGCCGCCGCGGTCGTCGGCGACGAGCGTCGTCCATTCCGTCGAGCCGCTCTTGCCGGTGGCGCGCAATCCCCAGCGCGGCGACGTGATCGTCCGCGTGTAGACGGCCTGAATCGGCGTATCGAAAAGATCCGTGCCTTCGAGGAAGAACGGCCGCTTTTCGCGGATAAAGATCGCGAATCGCTGATTCGTCGTGATCTGCGCGACATCCGACTCGATCTGCGAGAAGTCGGGATTGAGTGTCGCGTCGATCGCGGTGTCGGTGGTCGGCGACCACTTCACATCGATGCCTGCATTGTTGTCGAGGTCATGATGTCCGAGGGTCGTGGATGTCGCATCCGCCGGCGTTGCGGTTGATTGCGAAGTGACGTACGGGGTCGCGATCAGATGCTGCGAATTCGGCAGGTTCGTGATGCCGCCGAGCAGCAGCTCGTGACAGACGAGGCAGTTGGTGTTCTTCGGAATCGGGACCGCCGAGGCGGAGTAGCGGAACTGGCGCGGCCACGTGCGGATGACGTTGATGCCGAACGTCTTCGGATCGCTCTCCTTGTATCGCAGCGTGGAAAGCGGGATGCGGTACTCGGCGACCCATCCGGTTGCCGTGATCTTCGTTGCCGTGTCGTAGAAAAAGTCGGGTGAAAAATCCTCGGAGCCGCTAGCGTCGTTGTCCAGCGCATCGCCCTGCACGTTGCGCGGATTCACCCGCAGCTCGAGCGCGACCTTTCCTTCGCCGCGCGCATCGACGAACACGCCGACGTTGTCCTGATCGCCGAAGACCTGGTCGCGCTCGACGAGCGGCGCGCGGATCTTGGACGGATCATCGTCGCGGCAATCGATGCCGATGTAGAGATTGCGATCGTCGTACGTGGCGTACGCGATCGTCTTCATCGGCGGCTCGGTGTTATCGCTCTTGTAGTACTCGAACCACTTGTCGATGACGAACGCGCCTTTCCAGCCGGCATCGGAGAGGTCGCCATCGAGGGTGATCGGGCCCTGCGCACGAGGAAGAGTCAGCTGCTGCGTCTGCGCCTGCGCGAAGGAGGAGAGGGCGGACAGAAGAACGGCTGCGAGCGTTTTCCGCATAACGAGTCTTTTCGAAGGTCTTTGACGACCATTGCGAAGATTCGTTAGTTAGTGCGTCACGCCCTGCTGCGTGATCTGGATCTCGCCGTCTTCGGTGTAGAGCTCGATCTTCTCGCCGCCGCCGCCGATTTTGCCGGTGGCGCGGACGCGCGTCTTGCCGTTGAACGTGTCGCGCTTGATGGTCAGGCCGTTGAAGTCGGAGCGGACGCCGGCCGCTTCTTCATCGGTCGTGAGGATGGTCGCATCGATGTCCGCGGCGAAGCGGCCGCCGATGTTCAGCACGATGTTGCCCTTCGTCGTCTTCACCGAGACGTGCTGCGTGTGCAGCCGCGGATCCATCGTCACCATCACATCACCGGAGCGGGTGTCCGCTTCGACTGCGCCGACTGCCTGGTTGACGATGATGTCGCCGCCGCCGTTGTGCAGCGAGATCGCACCGCCGGCATAGATCACGTGCAGTGTGCCGCCGCCGGTCGAGAGCTCCCCGCCTTTACGCGCGTTCCGCACGAGGATCTCTCCCGCCTCGGTGTGCGCATTGAGGTCGCCGTAGATGTCGCCGAGCTCGAGCGGGCCGCCCATCGAGCGGACGCTGCAGTTGCCGGTGACCGTGCCGAGGTACACCTGACCGGCGCCGGTCTGAATGCTGGCCAGACCGCGGATCTCGCCGATGCGGAAGTTGCCGAGCTTCGTCGCGTACATGAACGGGCCGTTCACCAGCGGCTGCTCGATCGTTTCGATCACGCGGGCCTGCTGCTGAAGGACTCCGAGACTCGCAACCGGAGTCGCCTGCGGACCCGGAACCGCAGGCCGCACCACCGCCATCTTGACCGACCGGATCTCGTTCGGGCTTCCACCTCTGCTGAGCAGGAACACATCGCCCATGACGGCGGTCGTCACGAGCGACGGACCGCCCGGCCCGTTCACGATGCCGCGCATGGTGTTGAGCGCAATACGCGGACTGCGCAGCGCGAGATTCGTCTTGAAGTCGCCGGTGATCGACTGCGCGATCCAGTCGAGATTCGAATCGCCGTTGACCTGTACTTCGATCGAGCCGTTGACGGTCGTGAGCTGCACCGGATCGGACGGACGTGCCTCGGTCAGGAAATGAATGTTGCCGTTGACGCTGTCGACCGTCACCGGACCATCGATGCTGTCGAGCGTGATCTCGCCGTTCGTATTCTTCGCCGTCACCGTTCCTGCGATGTTCGTCACTTTGATGTGCTCGCCCATCTGTCCGGTGATGTGCACGGTCGTCGCACGCGGCACGCGCACGACGTACGCGACGTTGCTCTTCCACTTCGCCGCCGGCGATCCGTTGACGACCGTGCGGATCAGACGCGATTTCGCATCGCCGCCCATCAGCACCTGCGTCTGCTCGCGTCCTTCTTTCAGCGACGTGCCCTCGGGCGCGACGACGACTTTCACCACCGACACCGACACGCCGTCCTGATCGCTGCCGACGACGTCGACCGCTCCGATCGGATCTTCGATCCAGAGCGTGCCGCCGGCATCGAGCGGGAAGTCACGCACGAAGCGCTCGGTGTGACTGACCGGCGCAGCAAGGAGCGACGCGCACGCGAAGAGCGCGATCGCCGTCATGCTGCTGATTCGGATTGGGACCTTCATCACGGATGGATCTTGCCCAGTGCCTCTGCCGCTCTGGTGCGGACGTAGACGTTTTCGTCGTCCTGCATCGCCTTCTGCCGCAACATGTCGACTGCTGCGGAATCGAGCTGACCGCTCGCCGCGAGCTTCGCCAGCGCGTCGACAGCCTTGATGCGCACGGCAGGATTCGGATCGTTCTTCAGCGCGGCAATCAGCGCTTCGCGCGTGTCGCCGCTCGTCGTCGGCATCGTCTTCAGCGCGTCGACGGCTTTGATGCGCACGCCTTCATGCGTGTCGTTGCGCAGCACTTTCGCAAGCGCCTGCGCGATCTCGGGGCTGGTCGACTTGTCGGGCGTGTAGGTCTGCCGGACCCAGTCGATTGCACGCGAGCGCGTCGGCGACATACGGTCCTCGTTCTCCATGACGTAGGCCATGAGACGAACCATGCTCTTGTCATTGCGCGCGCCGGTGACGGTGACGTGCTGGGTGACGTCGAACGCGAGCTGGATCTGATCGTCGTTCGGGTCGACGTCGCTGAACTGCACGTTCTGGATGTCGGGACGTCCTTCGATGTTCGGATTGATGTTCGCCGCATCGATGGTGCGCGTCTCGGCGATGGAGAACGCGGCGGGCTGAATCGGCGCTGCCGGAATGCGCTCGACGCTGGCGACTCCGGTCGGTTGCACATGAATCGGCTGCGAGCGATGTCCGACGAAGTACGAGCCGCCCGCGAGAATCACGACCGCCGCGGCCTGCGACAACCACTTGAACGCCGGCCGGCGATGAAACGGAACGACATTCGTCTTCTGCTCGGCGACACCGATCTCGGCGAGGAACCGCTGCTTGATGCGCGCAGGCGGCTCGAGCTCGGGAAGCTCCCCCATCAATCGCCACGCTTCCTTCATGCCGTTCCATTCGTCGGCACATTTGGCGCAGTTTTCGATGTGCAGATGCGACGCCTCGCGCGTCTGCGCGTCGAGCGATTCGGTCAGGAGCAGCGGGAAGCTTTCTTTCATTGCACTGCATTCAGCCATCGGTCACCTCCGCGGGTATCGGCGGTCAGCGCTTTCTTGAGCGTTTCCATCGCGCGGAACACGCGCGTCTTCACCGCTCCTTCGCTGCATCCGGCGATCTGGGCGATCTCGGCGTACGACAGACCCTGATAGCGCGACAGCAGAATCGCTTCGCGCTGCTCAGGAGTCAGCGCCTGAAGCGCCCGCTGCACCCGCACCTCGTTCTCGCGCTGCTCCAGGGTGCGGTCGGGACCGTACTCCGCCGGAGCGGGCAGCGAGATCAGAACTTCTTCCGTTTCTTTCACCTTGTTGTCCGCTTTTCTCAAGTAATCGCGGCACCAGTTCGCCGTGATGGAGAAAAGCCACGTCGACAGTTTTGCGTCGCCGTGGAACTGGTTGGCATGCCTGATCATTTTGACGAAGACTTCCTGAACCGCATCCTCGGCCGCCTCGGCATTCTTCAGGAAGCGGAACGCGAAGTTGTAGATCCGGCCGCTGTAACGGTCGTAGATCTCAGAAGCGGGAGAGAGATCGCCGCCCTGAACGATACGCATCAGCTCCTGATCGTTCAGGTGGTTCATCTCCCCTGTTTCTCGTTGTTTGGACGGCGGCATGGGCGAAAGGTTACGGGCAGGCACGGCCCGCTGCGTTGGTTGCCAAAGGCTGGGCCACGGTTAGCGCCCGATTTTCCAGCGCAACAACCTGCTCAACAGGTTCACTCCCCTCCATCACCACCACGATCAGCGCGTACAGATCGAGCATGATGTAGAAGACCTCGGTGTCGCCGAAGTTGAACTCGAAGAGTCCGGCGACGGCGAGCCCGACGGTGATCGCCACCCCCGCCTGCGCGAACGCCTTCGCCGGACCGTTCCACGCCTTCGCACACTCGCGGATAAACAGCACCATTAAAAGGAGATAGGCCACAAGGGCGACAATCCCCCGTTCCGCCCAGATCTGCAGGACGGTGTTGTGGAGGTGCGGAATCCGGAAACGCGGCGCGTCGTGGCGGCGATACAAGGGGTAGATCTCCTTGACATTTGCCGGTCCGACGCCGAGGAGCGGGTAGTCGCGGATGATCTCGACGCCGGCCTCGGCCATGCGGATGCGATCGAGATTCGACTCCTGCCGGGTGTCGAAGATCGACACCATCCGGCTGAAGAGCGACAGCGGCATGAACGTCACGAAGATCACCAGCGCCGGCGCGGCCCAGGCCAGCATCCGCGGACGCGCAAAGAAGAGCAGCACGAACATCGCGCTGAGCCAGCCGAGCCAGATGCTGCGCGTAAACGTGAGGAGCAGCGTCAGCGTGACGATCCCCGCCGGAATCCAGAGCCACCACTTCCGCAGATGCGCCGCCAGGATGATCGCGAGCAGCGAGATCGGCAGCAGCAGACCGGAGAACGTCATCACGTGCGTGACCGGTCCGGTGATGCGATGCTCGAGATCGCGGTCATTGAGGATGAAGTACTGCACCAGTCCGATGCCGGCGCTGATCGTGCCCATCGCGATGTGCAGCCACAACGCGAGCGTGCGCATCCGCGGATACGTGCGGAAGAACATCAAGCCGATCGGGAACGTCAGCATCTTCACCCAGATCATTCCTTCGAAATAGATGTGGAGCTGGCGCGGAGACGCGATCGAGGAGATGGTCGAGACGATGCCGTAGAGCGCGAGCGGGTAATAAAGAATGTGGAAGCCGGGACGGATCTCGCGCTTCCACAAGGCCCACCCGAGGAAGACGATGGTGAGGCCGGCGAAACTCTCGGCGAGAGCGATCTTGCCCTGCGTGAAAACGTGCAATAGATAAAGGAAGAGCGAGATCTGAAGCGCGGTGGGGATGTCTTCAGGAAGACCGAGGCGTCTGGCGAGCCACGACACGGGGCGTCATGCCTCGTCGAACGCTTCTTCGACGAGCATCACCGGGATGTCGCTGACGACCGGATAGACGCGATGGCACTTCACGCATTGCAGTCCCTGCTCGACGACCGGCTCCTCGCCGCGGAACTTCTCGCGGTATTTGTCGCGGACGAGCGTGCGGCGCGATTCGGACAGCGGCACGAGCTTCACTTCCTGCTTGCACAACGGGCACGCGAGAATCTCGAGCAGTTCGTTGTCGATTGCCATCGGGCGCGGATCATAGCATCGTCATCCTGAGCCTCGTCGAGGGAGCCGGGTGGCAGGCGGCGCGCAACTCGCGCCTTCCACCCGCGCAGGTCCCTCGACTACGCTCGGGATGACATGACAGCCGTCCTGCACCTCGCCGCCGGCAATCGATGGACCGGCGCCGCCGCTCCGGCATTCGCCGAAGTCGAGTCGTTGCGCGCGGCCGGCATCGACGCGCATTACGCCTACGCCGGCGGCTACAAGCTGCAGGAGAAACTCGGCCATCTCGCCTTCGCGCATCCGCTGATCGCGAAGGCCCAGAACCCGTTGTCATTCGCCGGCACGGTGCGCGCGCTGCGGCGATTCATCGAAGAGCGCGACATCGAGCTCGTGCACGCGCACCTCACCTACGACCACTGGCTCGCGCGCTTCTGCGGTGTGCGCCTCGCGCGGACGTTTCACTCCCGCCGCGTGCTGCGCAGCGATCCGTTCACGCGATCGCTGATCGCGAAAACAGACGTCCTCTGCGTCATCAACTCAGAATTCAAATTGCGCGACGCGATCTTCACGCCGCCGCCGGTCGATCATCGGCAGTTCCATCCCGACGGTCCGAACGTGCGCGCGCGGTACGGCATCGCGAGTGATGCGAAGCTCCTCGCCGCGATCGGCAAGCTGACGCACGATCGCGGCTTCGAACATGTCTTGCGCACCACCGCGGCAACGGATGCACATCTGATGATTATCGGCCACGGCCCGCATCGCCCCGCCCTCGAACAACTCGCGAGCGAGCTCGGAATCACATCGCGCGTGACCTGGGCCGGCTATCACGAAGACGATCTCGCGGAGCATTACCGCGCCGCGAACGTGCTCCTCTTCACCGAGCGCGGATCGGATGAAGGACATCGCGCGATTCTCGAAGCGATGGCGTGCGGCGTGCCGGCCGCGTCGTATCCGATCGAAGGCGTCGCGGCGCTCACGGGACCGGAACAGATCGCCGCGTCGGCAACGCCCGAAGCACTCGCGAACGTCGTCGAAACGACATTGCAGCGTGCGGAGCTTCGTAAAGATGTTGTGAAACGGTCGCGCCAATTCGGCTACTCCCGCGCGGCGGAACGCCTTATTTCTGCATACGGACTACAATCCGGTCTGGTCCAAACCAGGTCATGAACATCGCGGCGGTTGCCTCCTTCTCTGCGCAGAGCGTCGGCGCTGCGGTGATGGCTCTTCTGCTGTTCGGATTCCATCGCCAGTACCGCAAGTCGTATCTGCTGCACTGGACGCTCGGCTGGGCCGCAGTCGCGGTCTCGCATTTCACCGGCGCGATCGCGTCGATGGTCGCCGATCCGCTGCGCATCCCGCTGACGATCACATCGAGTACCGCCGGCTGCCTGCTGATCGCGTGGCTCTGTTTCGGCGTGTTCGAGCTGGTGCGGCGCCGCCCCGTGCGACTGCTCGATGCACGCAACATCCTCCTCGCGCTCGGCGCAACCGGCCTGCTCGCGTGGCTCGTCCCGTATCTGCGTGAAGCGATCGCCGCGATCGGCTTCACCGGCGCCGCGATCGCACTCTGGCGCGCCCGCAGCCGCCGCGACGGAATCGGCTTCACGATTCTGAGCGTCGCGTTCTTCGCGTACGGCCTCATCGTGCCGATCGCACAAGGAACGGTCGATCTGCTCACGCTCACGGTGATGGGCGTCGGCATGATCGCCTGCCTGCTCGAAGACGAGCGCGAAGCGGCGGAGCTGGCGACGGTCGAGATCGAGCACCTCGCGTATCACGACGCACTCACCGGCCTGCCCAATCGTCCGCTGTTCATCGATCGCCTGATCGTGTCGCTCGCGCAGGCGACGCGCGCCAACTCGCGGCTGGCCGTCTTCTTTCTCGATCTCGATCGCTTCAAGGACATCAACGACTCCCTCGGACACTCGACCGGCGATCAACTGCTGAAGGAAGTGGCGGAGCGGATCCGCCGCTGCGTGCGCGACGGCGATACGGTCGCACGCATGGGCGGCGACGAGTTCACGCTGCTGATCCCGCAGGTCGGGGACATCGATGACGCCGCGAAGATCGCGCAGAAGATCCTGCAGACGCTGAAAATCCCGTTCTACATCAACGAGCGCGAGCTGTTCGTCACGACGAGCGTCGGCATCTCGATCTTTCCAAACGATGGCGCGGATCCGGAGACGCTAGTGCGCAACGCGGACACGGCGATGTACCGCGCGAAGGATCAGGGCCGCGACAATTACCAGCTCTACGCACCGGCGATGAACGCGCGCGCCCTGGAGCGGCTTGCGCTCGAGAACATGCTGCGCAAGGCGCTGAGTCAGAAGGAGCTGGTGCTGTTCTACCAGCCGCTGGTCGATGTGGAGACGCGGGTGATCAGCGGCGTCGAAGCGCTCATCCGCTGGCGTCACCCGGACCTCGGCCTCCTCTCCCCCGCGCACTTCATCAGCGTGGCGGAGATGTCGGGCCTGATCGTTCCGATCGGCGAGTGGGTACTCCTGACCGCATGCAAGCAGGCCAAAGCATGGCATCGCCGCCTCGATCAAAGGATCAAAGTCTCGGTGAATCTCTCCGCGCGGCAGTTCCAGCAGCCGGATCTGGTGGAGCAGGTGCGGCGCGCGATCGAAGAGAGCGGCATCGATCCCTCCTGCCTTGAGCTGGAGATCACCGAGAGCAACGCGATGCAGAACGCCGACAACACGATCTACACACTGCGCGAGCTGAAGAATTTAGGCGTTCATATTGCGATGGATGATTTCGGTACTGGATATTCGTCACTTAATTACCTGAAGCGTTTTCCGATCGATACACTCAAGCTCGATCAGATGTTCGTCCGCGACGTGGTCACGGATCCGATCGACGCCGCAATCGTCAGCGCCGTGATCGCGATGTCGCATAGCCTGAATCTGACGGTCGTCGCGGAAGGCGTGGAGACCGAGGAGCAGTTCGAGTTCCTGAAGAAGGAGCGCTGCGACAAGATCCAGGGATTCCTCTACAGCGCTCCCCTCGCCGCCGATGCGCTCGAACCGTATCTGATCGGGCAGCGCGCGGTTACGCGGTAAGAGGGAACGACGAGGGGGCCTCCGGCGGGCGGGCACGGCCCGCTGCGTTTGAGTTCGCGCAAAACACGTTCAGCGCGAGAGGCGTGCAGACTGGCTAG
>DATEZA010000347.1:0-7765 GCA_035255945.1 Thermoanaerobaculia bacterium | reverse complement strand
CGTTCGCTTCCCGCCGGGCCCACGTCGCGATGCGCGTGCGCGACGGGGGGATCACCGTGTCGCCGCGATGCGACATGCCCTGCACCTGGGATGTGGCGCTTCATGGCGCGGCACCTGCTCACTCCCCGCCTCATCGAGGCGTAGCGGAGCGCGGACGTCTCGTCCGCAGCGATCGGGCCTCTGGCCCGGTCGCACCTTCCCGTCAGCGGCCGGGACGGCCGCGGACTGCGGGCGGGACGCCCGCGCTCCGCACGTAAACCGCCTCGATCCACGGGGCGGCGATCGTGCGCTCGCCGAACGTCACGAACGCGTCCGCCACCCGCCGCACCACCTCATTCACCTCGTTCGCTTCCCGCCGGGCCCACGTCGCGATGCGCGTGCGCGACGGCGGGATCAGCGTGTCGCCGCGGTGCGACAGTGGCTCGAACGCATGCGCGCGCAGCAGCGCGTCGAGTGAATTCGTCCCGAAGCCGTAGCGGTGCGGAAATCCGAGCAGATTGTTGTAGGCGAGAGCGAGCGTGCTGACCGACGCAACGTAGAACAGCGCATTCGGCGTGCGGATCACCACGATGCCCTGCGGCGTCAGAATCCGATGCACCTCGGCGAGCAGCGAGTGCAGGTCCTCGATCTGCTCGAACGTGTTCCAGATGAACACCGCGTCGAACTCCGCGGGCGCGAACGCGCACTCTTCGAGCGACGCGTGACGCGTCGGGTAGCCGCGCGACGATGAAAAGCGCGCCGTGTCTTCGCCGATGTCGATGCCGAGGGGCGACCAGCCCCATTCCGTCGCGACGTGCAGGAAGCCGCCGACGTAGCTGCCGATCTCCAGCACGCGCGCGCCGTCACGCAGCAGCGGGCGATAGTGCGGCTCCTTGTGGCGGAAAGCGTCGATGTGCACGCGCAGCATCTGTTCCATTACATAGTCGGCGTACGGATCGCACTCGAACGACGGCGCATCATCGACGCGCACCAGAATCCCGCACGGCCGGCAGATGCGGATCTCGCCCGGCGTCCCGCGCAGGACATCCGTCCGGTCCTTCATCTCCGCCGCGTCGATGTGTCCGTCGATCCGCTCGTCCCAGAATCGCGCGCGCAGCTCGAGCTCGCGCGCGATCTGTTCACGCGGAATGAGCAGGTCGAGCTCGATGCTGTTGCAGAGGGGGCAGCTCATACGACGTCTGCACCCGCGCCCACACGCGCCGGAACTGTCTCGCTGAATCGAATCCGCATCGGATCGCGATCGCCTCCATCGTCTGCGTCGGATCGTGCAGCAGCGTTCGCGCCAGCTCGAGGCGGATGCGCGTCGCGTAGTCGTGCACCGAGATGCCGGTCGTCTGCCGGAAGAGCCGCGTGAGATGACGCGGACTCATGCTCGCGAGCTCCGCCAGCTCTTCGAGCGTGTAGCGCCGCGCCGGCTCGTGCATCAGGCGATCCTGCACGCGATGAATGCCGGGATGGAGATGCGACCGGTAATCGAGATAGACGCTCTGCTGCGCATCGGAGCCGTCGCGACGGATGTACACGACCATCTCCCGCGCGACCTCGGCCGCCGCCAGCGGACCATCCACGCGCTCGATGAGCGCGAGCGTCATGTCGATGCCCGACGCGATCCCCGCACTCGTCGTGACCTCGCCATCGGTCACGAAGAGCCGATTCGTCAGCAGCTTCGCGCGCGGGAAGCGCCGCTGCAGTTCGTTCGTGCGCGACCAGTGCGTCGTGCAGCGGCGATCGTCGAGCAGGCCCGCTTCGCCGAGGACGAAGGCGCCGGTGCAGATCGATGCGAGGTGAGCGCCGGCGGCGTGCGCGATCTTCAGCCAGCGGATTGCATTGCGATCGATGTGCTCGGTCGCGCGATACGGCATGCCGGGGACGATCACCAGATCGCCCGGCGCGACCAGCGGCAGCGGCTCGAGATCGGAGAGCCAGAGTCCCTGATCGGAGCGGATCTTTTTCTCCATCGCGCAGAGGTGGACGCTGTAGCGCTGCCGCGCGCGATTCGCTTCGTGAAACGCCTGCAGCGGTCCGGCGAGATCGAGGATCTCGACTTCGGGCAGCAGCAGAAAGATGATGTTCACACCATGGACATTAGCACCGCAAAGGCACTCGTCACCGGCGGCTCCTCGGGGATCGGATTCGAGACCGCGCGCCAGCTCGCGATGAAAGGGGCACGCGTCGCGATCTGCGGCCGCGACGCCGCGAAACTTCGCCGCGCCGCCGACGATCTCGGCGCATTCGGCATCGAGTGCGATGTCGCGCGCGAGGATCACATCGTGCGCATGATCGAGAGCGTCACCGAGGCGTTCGACGGATTCGATGTGCTGATCAACAACGCCGGCTTCGGACACTTCGCGCCGCTCGTCGAGACGACGCTCGCGGACATGCAGCGCGTCTACGCGACGAACGTCTTCGGCGCGATGGTCGTCGCACGCGAGGCGGCGAAGCACTTCATCGCGCGAGGGAAGGGAGGGAACATCGTCAACCTCGCCTCGACCGCCGGCCAGCGCGGCTTCGCCGGCGGCACCGCGTATTCATCCAGCAAATTCGCGCTGTCGAGCATGACCGAATGCTGGCGCGCCGAGCTGCGCAAGCACGGCATCCGGGTCATGCAGATCAATCCGAGCGAAGTGCAGACCGCGTTCTTCCGCGGCCGCGCATTCAGCGAGCGGAAGCTGCGCGCGGAGGAGATCGGGCACGCCATCGTGTCGATGCTGGAGATGGATGACCGGGGGTTCACGACCGAGATGACGGTCTGGGCGACGAATCCGGATTAATTTTTTTTGTGGCGGTTTGGTAAATTCAATCCGTACTACCCTCTCTTCATATGAAAGGAGAGGTAGATATGAAACGTTGCCTGCTTTATGGAATGACCCTGCTCTTGCTCGCCGTGTCGGCGGGCGCCCAGATCACCAAACCGGAGGTCCTGCCCCAGACCAGCACCAATGGACCCGGCGTCGCGTTCCCGACGCTCGGCCAGATGCTGATCTCGTGGACCGGCACCGGTAACAATCAACTCAACTTCCTCGCCAACGTCAACGGCACCTGGGGCTCGAAAGTGACCTCGACCCAGACCTCCACCTCGTCACCGGCGCTCGCGTTTTTCCAGAACAACTACTACGTGGCCTGGCGCGGCGTCGGGAACAACCAGCTGAACGTGATGCACTCGGCGGACGGCGGCAAGACGTGGATCGGAAAGGTCACCCTCAACGAGACCTCGCCCTCCGGCCCGGCCCTCGCGGTCTACAACGGGAAGCTCTACCTGGCGTGGCAGGGCGTCGGCAACAATCAGCTGAATGTCATCAGCTCGGCGAACGGCTCGGCGTTCGGCAATAAGACCACGCTCAGCCAGACCTCGCAGTCCGCGCCGTCGCTGGCCGGCATCGACAAGGGACTGTTCATCGCCTGGCGCGGTGTCGGGAACAATCAGCTAAACGTCATGCAGAGCACCGACGGTGTCAACTTCAGTAACAAGAAGACGCTGAACGAAACGACCATGGTGCGGCCGGCGATCACCGGCTCCAACGGCGCGTTGCTCCTCGTGTGGCAGGGCGTGAGCAACAACCTGATCAACCTGCTCTCGACGACCGACGGCGGCGCGACATGGGGCAACAAGTTCACGACGACGCAGACCTCGTTCGGCGGTCCGGTTGGGGCGATGTACGCCACCGGCTTCATCTCGTGGACGGGCACCGATCCGGAGCATCATCTGAACATCGCGGGATTGCAGTGACGCTACAACGCGTGGGGTGCAGCTGCACAACGCGTGGAGTGCAGCTGCACAACGCGTGCGTGAGGCTACAGCGCGTGGGGTGACGCTGCAACGCGTGGAGTCACGCTGCAACACGCGGAGTGACGCTGCACCGTGTGGAGTGAGGCTGCAACGCGTGAGGTGCAACAACGCGTGGAGTGGCGCAACAACGCGTGGAGTGACGCAACAACGCGTGGAGCGCGGCGGCGTAGAGCCGCCGCACTCCACGAAGAGTAGAATCCTGACTTCCCCATGTCCAACGACATCCCCGATGCCGCGACCTGGTTCCACACCGCGTGGACCACGACGTTGGAGTCGACGGACGATCCCCTGCAACGCCAGCTCCTCGAGCAGCGTTACCAGACCGAACAACTGAAGCTCCTCGGCACCGCCGTGCACGTCGCAGGGCAGGGGATCGCCATCCTCACCCCGGCCGTCGAAGCGGTCGGGCCGCGCATCGCATTCGTCAACGATGGCTTCTGCTCGATCTACGGCCGCACGCGCGAAGAAGTGATCGGACACACTCCCGTCATCTTCAGCATCGTCGAATCGCAGCAGGCGATCGCCGACGCGCTGCTGCATCACGTCTTCGAGCGCCGTCCGTTCGAAGCGGAAGTGACGGCGCGGCGCAAAGACGGCAGCGAGGTCGAGATCGATCTGCAACTGATCCCGGTCGATGACGCGGGCGAGATCACGCACTGGGTCGCATTCATCCGCGACGTGACTTCAGTGAAGAGCCAGTTCTCGCTGCTGCGCCACCAGGCGAATCACGACGCGCTGACCGGCCTCCCCAATCGCACGATGCTCTTCGACCGCCTCGATCGGGCGATCGATGAAGCGCGCCGCGCGAAGGGCTCGATGGCGCTGCTGCTGATGGACCTCGATCGCTTCAAGGAAGTGAACGACACGTTCGGTCATCACTTCGGCGACGTGCTGCTGAAAGGCGTCGCGTTCCGCCTCATGAATCAGCTCACCTCCGCCGACATGGTCGCCCGCCTCGGCGGCGACGAGTTCGCCATCGTGCTCGCCGACGCCGTCGATTCACGCAACGTGGCGATGGCCGCGCGCCGCATTCTCAACACGCTGCAACAGGCGTTCGTCGTCGACGGGCAGGTGCTCGAAGTCGGCGCGAGCATCGGCATCGCGCTCTATCCGACGCACGGCAACGACGCGCGCACGCTGCTGCGCCGCGCCGATGTCGCGATGTACTCCGCGAAGCAGTCGCAGGTCGGCTACACCTTCCATCGCGACGATCACGAGCCGCGCACCGCGGATCAACTCTCGCTCGTCGTCGAGATGCGAAACGCGCTCGAGCGCAATGAATTCGAGCTCTTCTACCAGCCGAAGCTGCATCTGCGCAGCGGGCTCGTGACTCGCGTCGAAGTGCTGCTGCGCTGGAATCATCCGACGCGCGGCATGCTCCCGCCGTCGCTCTTCATCCCTATCGCGGAGCGCACGGGACTGATCCGCACGATCAGCGACTGGCTGCTCGACCGCGCGCTGCAGCAGTGCCGCGACTGGCAGGACGCCGGCGCGCCGATTCATCTCGCCGTGAATCTCTCCGCGAAGAGCCTGCAGGAACAGACGCTGCCGGCGAAGATCAACGACGTGCTGAAGAAGTGGGACATCGATCCGCGCTTCCTCAAGATCGAGATCACCGAGAGCTCGATCATGGCCGATCCGGCGCACGCGCTGGCGATCATGTCGATGCTGCAATCGATGGGCGTGCGGCTGTCGGTCGACGATTTCGGCACCGGCTATTCATCGCTCACGCATCTGCGCCAGCTGCCGATCGACGAGATCAAGATCGACAAGTCGTTCGTCTCCGGCATGACCACCTCGGACGCCGACGCCGCAATCGTCCGCACGGTGATCGATCTCGCGCACAACCTCGGCAAACAGGTGTGCGCCGAGGGGGTGGAGAACGAGGAGACGTGGCGGCGTCTGTGCGACATGGGGTGCGATCTCGCGCAGGGCTTCTGGATCGCCAGGCCGCTCAGCGGACGCGATCTGATGCAATGGCTGACCGACACGGGGTGGGGTTTGACCCGTCAGCGGTAGCCGCGCGCGCACCATGCGTTCACTCACCCTGATGCGAGAGATGGGCGAGAAGAACAGCCACGAGTGCCGCGAGTACACCGGTCACGATGTAGAGCGTGACTGCGATCGCGTCGGGCCGGATGCTGATTGCAGCCATGGTCATGATGCCGATCGCCACGACCGCTCCCGCACCACTGACGCGCGCGGTATTGACGTCGTTATTCATCGCCGGGCGCAGGAACAGCGACGCGGTCACACAGAAGAGCAGAGTCGTGAGGATTTGCCCATTGACTCGAAGCGCGGGGTAATGGGATTTGCTGAGAAATGTATCGGCCAGAAATGCCTCCCAGCCGAGCGACGCGCCGTTCGAACCGAGCGAAAGCTGCTCGTACTGGCGCGTCCAGCCGCCGAGAGTGACGAGGAAGGACTGATTCGCCATTACACGCAGGTCCACAATCGCGGCCGCGATGACCGCGGCCCACGCGATGAGCGCGACGAACGGAGTTTTATTGAGCTGTGTCGAGCCGCTGCGGAATGCGGTCTGCAGGAAGACGCCGAGGATCCCCCCGACGAGCGCGAATTTCAGGGCGAAGAGCTGATGCTCCTGTTCGATGCGAAGCTTGATCTCATCGACGATCGACTGATGCTCTTTGTCGAGCAACTGGCGCGCATCTGCATCCAAAGCGCGCCATGCGCCGACCGTCGACGGCGACAGCAGGACCATTCCCGATCCCTTCGGATCGCCGATCTCCACGAGCCCGAGCACGTCGACTGCAAGCACGAGAACGAGAAACGACAGAGCCGCAAAGAGATACGGTCGGGCGGTAGCCCGCGACACAATACGCATGCCCGAAGTCTACCCGCTCCGCGAAGGTGTAGGACAAGCTCTCAGCTTGTCCTGAAACTGAGAGCCTATTCGGACAAGCTGAGAGCTTGTCCTACACCGGCCGGGGGCATTCAGCTACCTTTCCTGAAATCCTCTGCAAGAACACGATCGATCGCGTCCTGGAACTTTCCCGTGATGACCTGTCCCCACGTACGTGCCCACCGATACTCGGCCTTCAGCGGGTCGATAAGGAACACGCTTTGGATGATCGCCCATTGATTATCGACGAGTGCGACGTATTTAGCCGGATCCGCGAGGCCGGGCGCTACGACAACCACCTGGATGCCGATCTCCCACAGGACGGGGATGTACTTGCACAGCACCGCCGTCCTGTTCCGCAACACGATCAGATACTCCTTGAAATCGGCAGGAATGCTCTGTAGCGACGTCAGGACCACTGCGCGGTTCGTATTCCATGTCTGGCGCTTCATGATCAGCCGGGTATCGGCGAATTCGTGCTCCCGGCCAACCGGTATCGCAACACGCTGAAAGCCGAATTGTTGCAGGCCGGCGACGAGCCTCGGCGCGATCGATTCGGCCGCATTGGCGGATGTGTCGGAAGCTTCCATCATGAAGGACGATGATATCCGACGGACGATCCGTGAGGCTTACTGAAGCTTGAATAGGGACTGCCCGATGATGTGCCAGACGCCATACTCCGCCCATCGCTCACTCAGCGCGGACAGCAGTCCGGCCTTTCGATAGAACAATGCGCCGGTGAGATTGAAGAGGAACAGACGCAGGGCGATCAATAACGGACTGGCGTGTCCATGCACGGCGTCAAAGATGAACGGCAAGGGCTCGTATAGGGATGTGACGACTGCGGCGACCCAGAACGCGGCTGTTCGTGCCTTCGGGCCGAGTGTTCCGAACAGTGCAGTGGGAACAGTGATCCCGACGAGACGCAGCAGGACCTCCAGCATGATTCCGCCTGCTGCAAACACCAGAATCGAGATGGGGAACGGAGTTACTGGCGTGTGACCCGGTGCGAGAAGCGAGTGCAGAACGGTCATGAAGCCAAAGGCGACGCCGGCAATGCCCGGAACGGCAAATCGCCATCTGGCCGTCACATTGGGATCGAGAACCGCGGGAAT
>DATEZA010000346.1:0-5016 GCA_035255945.1 Thermoanaerobaculia bacterium | reverse complement strand
TGATCACCGCATACATCGGTCAGCACAACTCCGAACCCAAGTCGTTCAAATGGACTGCGACCGCCGACCAGATCATGGAGAAAGTTGCTCGCGCCAAGCTCAGACTTCAAAAGACGGCATCTGAATGACACACTCCACTAGACGAACCGCGGTAGGCGTATCATGAGCGGCATGAAGGCAAAGCCGCAGCCGCAACCAGCACGCGCGGACGATACGCCTTTCGAACGCTTTCAGAAGCTAACGCGGGCACTCTTCAGGGTTGATAAGCGCGAGCTACCACGGCATGAGCCTAAACGTCGCCGGAAATCTGCGGACGATCCTCGCGAGCAAGCTTAACGAATGCTGGCTCCTCGCGCTGGCCTATGATGATTTCCAGCGCGTCACCGTCAGGATGAGTATCCAAATAGACATTTAAATTAGCCGTGGCTAGCCAGCTAGCAATCGCCGTCTGTAAAGGCCCGCCTCGCCCGACAACCCAAACACCATGCAGGTAGTTCATCTCAGCAACAACCGTCTCGCGGGTATAATCACGAGGGTCGCGATTTATTGAGCATTTGACCGTCGTCCATCGCAGCATCTCATAGACATCTGCTGCCAACGCGCCACTGTCTTCCACAGTTGGTGTTGCATAGACTACCACTGATAATTCGCGGAGCTGATCAGCCGTGAAATCTTGCTGTAACTGGTATGCCGCGGTCGCCATTAGAATAGGGTCGAGTCGTCGCGGCTTATTGGCCTCAATCGTTGCCAGCAATGCGCTATGCTGTGCGGCGATCAAATTCGAATCGCGCTGCACCTCTTCCAGCTTATTGCGTTGTCTGAGATACTCACGGTATAGCACGCCGTCAACTGGCGCCTCGTGGTGCTTGCTTGCCAACAAGGCCAGCACAAAAATCACAGCCGGAATGACCGTCAAATAGGGACGGAGAACGATCGGAATAAATGACTCGGCTGTTTGCAAGTTCCCAACAACGGCCACAACCGTCCCGACCGCACCAGCGACTACGAGCACTGTAGACAAGGCTTTCCTGCCGAAACCGAGTGGCACGGCATGATGCTACCGCCTCCCGCCATGTGCGTCAAGTATATTATTACCCAAGGAAGGCGCTGACGAATGCCGCGGCGAGGACACTCCATCCACCGATCTTTTTCACCTGCCGACTCATGGAATCGATAACTTTCCTCAACGCGGCGCGTTGCCGGGCATGATCATTCGGCACAAATGGATTGACTCCCGTATGGAGTGCCATCAGCGATGCGTTTCCCTACCCGCACCGCAGAACTATTTCCACCGCACGAGCGGATCGCCCGTGAAATTGAACGCCGCCCAGTACTTCGGATCGGAGTAGTCCGGGTCGCGCAGCATGCTCATTTGGGCCGCGCGCAATGCGTCGGCTGCGGGCTCGCCGGCGCGCAGGCGCCGGTAGAATTCCTCCATCAGGGGAGCTGAGGCCTGATCGCTGATGTCCCACAAAGTCGAGATCACGCCCGGACTGCCGGCATAGAGCAGCGCGCGCGTCAGGCCGACGATCTCGTCGCCGCCGCTCCGCTCGCCGACCGCTGTGCGGCACGCCGACAGCACGATGAGATTCACACCGGTGAGATCGAGGTCGGCGAGGATCTCGTGCACCTCGAGGTTCCCGTCCTGTTCACCGTCTTTGGCGAGCGCGATTCTGCTGAAGAGCGGGTTCGCGGAGTTGTACGCGGCATGTGCGGCGATGTGCAGGAGATCGATCTTTCCATCGAGGTGATGCAGCGCGCTTTCTGTGGCGCGCGAGCCGAGCAGCGGAGCGACGCCGAGATCACCCGACACCGACACGGCTTCGCACGAAGCGCCGGGCAGCGCGCGATCAACACTTTCAGGATCGCCCAGTACGAGAGCCTTTTTCCGGCCGGGCGACACTTTGCTGCGCAGGAACCGGAGCGCACTCGCACTTGGCGCATACGAGAGCACGTACTCCTCGATCAGATATTTGCCGTTGACAGGATCGAAAAGGGCGGCGAAAGGGATGTAGTGCAACTGAGCGTGCGGCACGAGGATGAGCCGCTGATTTTTGATCCGCGATTGCAGCGGCGCGATCAGCAGATCGAACACTTCGTCCGCCGCCGCGCGTCGTCCCGTACATGGATTCTGCAGCGACTCCGTACCGCGCACAGCCTCGCCGGTCCGCTCGAAGTCATCCGCCCAGCACAGCGCCGCGTGCAGTGCCTCGCGGTCACCGCCCAGCGGAACGTAGGCGGAAGAATCGCGATCGATGATCCACGCATGCAAGGCGAACGGTGTGACGAAGTAGCTGATGAGCGTCGTGTCCGACGGCAGTTCGGCCTGAATCGCGTCGACGCCGAGCGTGTCGACTCTCGTCAGCGACGCATACTCCGGATTCGACGTCTTCACGCGAAGCAGAATGCCTTCGTACTCCTTTCGCTTTTTCTCCAGTTCCGTGGCGGGAGCTCCCCCCGATTGCAGACTGGCGAGTTGCGCGCGCAACTGTTCGGCCTCCGCCGTCAAAGCCGGATCGCCGCGCGCCGCGTTCAAACGCGCATTGCCGACGAGTTGGAGAAATGCTCTCGCTCGCGCCCGTTCCGTGTAATGGAATGCCTCTGCCGTGCGCTTCTTGTGGAGGAGCATTTCGATGAGCAGGTCGAAATACCAGCGCCGTCCGCTTCCCAGATAGCCGGCGAGTTGCTCCTGCACTTTGATGTCGCCGACGGTGGCCTCGAGCGCGGCGACCGCCTGTTCGAAGTATGGGATCGCCTGGTCGTAGTTCCCTTCGCGCAGATAGCTGGCGCCGATCCCCGCCAGATATCCGGAGCGGAGATCGACGCTCGAATTCTTCTTCAATCCTTCGAGAAACAGAGTCCGCGCGCCGGCGACGTCGCCGCTCAGGAATTTGCTCTTCCCCTGCGCGAGATCGGCCATGGCCGACAGACCCGGTAGCGCCGTCTGGTTGACAGGAGCCGGCATTCCGGTCCCGCCGAGAACGGAGTGAACCAGGTTTCCGACGTCGTCATTGAAGAGCAGCGCGGTTGCCTCCGGCATGCGGAGCCACTCTTCGAATGCCGCTTGCAGTTCGGGCGTCAACGAATGTTCGGGCGTGACTTGCGGCGACGCCGCGACGACTTTCATCAATGCCGCGGCGAGAGGGAAATTGATTTTTTTCGCGAGAGCCGTGCCCCGCTCGATCACGTCGGCTACGCTGGCCGGTGCTTCGAGCAATACGTAATCTTCGGCGAGAAGTGCGAAGACTGGCGTTTCCTCGTATCCGGCGTCGACCTGTTCGAACAATGCGATCGCCTTCTCCAAACGAGCTGCTGATTGTCCATACGCGCCGCGGAAGAGGTCGAGCGCTCCGAGGTCTGCGAGGATCGAAGCCTGCAGCTGGATGTCCTTAATCGTTTCCGCGAGCCGCAGCGCGTCGTTGAACGTCGCTTCAGCCGGCCCGAAACGGCTGCCGCGCAGGAGGAGGTTCCCGCGATCCTGAAGCAGCGACGCTTCTCGTTTTAGGTTGTGGGAACCACGGGCGCGGGCGAGCAATTTGTCGTTCCACGCGAGTGCGTCGTCAGTGCGTCCGCTGGCCACTTCGAGATCGGCGAGCTTCCCGTAAATGGACAACTCGACGGAATCGTTCTGCAGCGGCATCGCCTGAATCTGCTGTGCCGACTGCAGCGCGGTCATGTAGCTTTGGCGCGCTTCGTCCAGTCGCCACTGCCGCCGGCGCAGATCGCCGATGTGCGCCCTGATCGAAGAGTCGAACATCCCGCCGAACATCGAAGCGGATTGCACGGCGCGCTGAAGTTCGGCGTCGGCCTTGTCCAGCTCGCCGATTTCCATCAGCGCCGCTCCATAGTTGTCGTGCGTCATGCTTTCGGCGAAGGGAACGAAGAACATTTTCGCGACGAGCGGCTGGATGCTCAGCATCTCGGAGTATTGGGGCGGGACGCCGAAGAGCGGCGCCAGCATGCGCAGGCCGTCCAGAGACAGCGGCTTTGCCGGATCCGAGAGATCCCTCAGCATCGCCAGCGAACGTTCATGCAGTGCAATGGCCGCCGCGAACTGACCATTATCGGTTTCCAGTTGCGCCTGCAGCATGAGCGCGAACCATGCGCCGAACCGGTCATTGATCGATTCGAGTTTTCGCGACGCGTAGTCGAGATTCGACCTCGCGGCGGAGAGGTCTTTCGCCGCGACGTCCGTGACGCCGAGGAGCAGCGAGGCGATCGCGTCGTGTGGATCGTCTTTCGCCGCGCGATACGCGCTCTGCGCTTCCCGCAGTTTTGCACGGGCCTCCGTCGTGCGCCCCGCGAAGATCAGCGTTGCGGCGTCTTTCAGACGATCGCTCTCCTCCGCGGCCGTTGCGGGCAGCGCAATTGAGAGGACAAGAATTGCGATGAGTGCTTTCATTGGACGCTCCCAGGCATCGATTCGAAGGCGATTCGCTCGATGGACCATTCGGGGGGAGTCGGAATGACGCGCATGCCGCGCGTCGGATCGCCGATCCCGATCAGCAGTTGCTCGAGCGGAGTCTCGCCGCGGACCTCGAGCGTTTTCACGCCATCGAAATTGAAGATCGACGGATTCGGCAGCGCTTCCTCGGACGTCAACAGGAAATACGTGTCGACACCGTACGGCTCCACGGTGCGAAAGAGCTCCGCTTTTCCCAGTTGCATGTCTGTGAGAGGGACCGCGATTCGATTTTCGACCGAGCCGGTGTTGACGGGATAAACGAGCACGCTTCGTCCGTACGAGTCGATGCTGAAGACGTACACGTAACGGGGACTCGCCGCACTGGCCACGCTCGATCGCGGCTGCAACGACAGGCCATAGCGCTCGCCGCCGATCAAAACGTTGTCCGTGACTACCGCGCGGTCGCGAGCGCGGCGTATGGCGAATGTATAGGGCGGCCGCATGCCCGGCGGAGAGAGCAGCGTCAGCCACGCGTGGACCCGGCGCAGCCGCAACATCGAATCGCGAATCGCGGCCGCTGCGGTCGCCGATATCCAGTCGGTCCTGGCCGG
>DATEZA010000345.1:0-9517 GCA_035255945.1 Thermoanaerobaculia bacterium | reverse complement strand
ACTCGATGCGCGCTGGTGGTACGCGATCAACATCGCGCTCGCTGCGCTGTCCACGATCTGCATCTACGCCGCGGCGCGTTTGTTCTTCGATCGCATGCCGTCGTTCGTGGCGGCCGCACTGTTCGCGGCCAGCGTGCCGATGTGCTCCGTCGTCGCGCAGTTGTCGACGGTCCATTACTTCCTCGCCATCATCCTCGGCGCACTTGCGACGATCGCGTACGTAATCGCGGTGCGGCGCGACAACGCACTGCTCGCGATCGTCAGCGCATTCGTGTATCTCGCAGCGATGCTGGCGAAAGAGGTCGCGGTGCCGTTGCCGCTCTTCCTCACGTTCGTTCCGCGACGCTCGCGATACGTGACCGCACACTGGCTGATGCTGCCTGTGTATTTCATCTGGCGGCGGCTCGTGATCGGCACGTTCTTCGGCGCGTACAGTTGGGTGATCGCGCCGGGCGAGTGGCCGAAGCTGCTGCTCATGCTGCCGTGGCGCGTGCTCAAAGCGATGGCGGGCCCGAATCTCTTCGTCGGATTGACCGTCATCGCGCTGATGCTGATCGGCATCGTGCTCGCGGCGAAGCAGAGTCGTGAAGCGCTGCTCGTCACGATCGTGGCGATGATCGTCGTGTTCGGACCGATCCTCCCGCTGGCGAAGGAAGTGAATCGCCGATACGTGCTCGTGCCGTGGATCGCATGCTCGATCGCATTCGCCGCGGGCGCTCGACATCGCAAAGTCCTGCTCGCGGCCGCACCGCTGCTGCTGATCGTCGCGAATCGCCAGGAGTGGTCGACCGAATTCGCGACGCGCCTCCGTATGTCGAACGAAGCGCGGTTCCTGGTGGACATGCCGGTGAACGGATTGCTCGAGAGTCCGACCACGCCGCCGGGAACGATGGAGGAATTGAACTGGCTGAAGCTCGAGCAGCTCCATCGCCCCGCCGGCGCATCGTGGTTCTACGACGATTTCTATCTCTGCTCGCACGACCTCAGCGGCAAACGCGTCTTCAGCTACAACGCGGGAAGATTCGTCGATGCAACACTACGCGTGCACTGCGGCTCGATCCGATACGACAAGCCGCTGACCGTCCGCTTCCACTGGCACAATCCGGCCTTCGCCTGGGACCTCGGCCCGTACACAACCGGCACATACACCGCGCTACTCGCCGACGGTTACGAAGCGTTCAAGATTCCGGCGAGGGACGCGCTGAACATCCCCGGCGTAACCGCGCTGCCGATCCGCATCCGCTACGACTCACCCGAAGGCTGGACGACGTACTCGCCGGGATTCAATCTCGATCTCGTGAAGCAGCCGCAGTTCGAATGGCATCGTCAATGACGGGATTTCGACCCGTCGCGGGTGCTCACGCCGACAAGCTGAGAGCTTGTCGTACACCGGTGTAGGACAAGCTCTCAGCTTGTCGGCCCTCGCGACGTTGGCCTGAAGAATCATCGAGCCGTTCGCTGGTGTACGACAACCTCTCAGGTTGTCGGGGCGGCAAGCTGAGAGCTTGCCCTACACCATCATCCGCGATGTCATCCGCGACCCGGCAATACGCATACGCCGCATACACCGCACACGACGTGAGATCCGAGGAGTCACTTAGCGCCGCGACGGACGCGCGCGGGCGACGGGCGCTGAAGCGTAAAGACGCAGCACGAGCTCGTCGTCGCTGAGCCGATTCACGATCTCGAGCAACGGTCCGCCGTGCGACAGCGCGGCGACACTGCGCGGCTCCTGCGCCACGCTTCCGGCAGCGCCGATCGTGACGACCGTGTCGTACGAGGCGATTCGATAGCCGGCGGCGTCATGCGTCAGATCGAGCGGGAGGTACCTGCCGACCGCGCCGAAGTCGCGCAAGGTGTCGAGGGTCGGCGTGAGCGTTGCGAACTGCGTTTGGCCGCGCCAGCTCCAGGTGAGGCCCCATTCGCCATCGCCGGCGACGACATGCACGTCCTGCGGATTGCCGTCGTGCTGAATCTCACGAATCGTTCCGATCGGGATCAACTCACGCGACAATCGAACGACGGCGAGGCCGTGAGCGGGGGCGAAGCCGGGAGTCCAGGCGAGGAGATATTCGGAGCCGTTCCATGCGAGCGACGGCCCGTCGTCGCTCACGGAACCGGCGACGCTTTGCAGGACCTGCGGCACGACGTCGAGCACGTGTCCGTCGCGCGCGACGCGCACGAGATTGATCCGCCGCGTCACCGCCGACCACCACGCGACGAGATACTCGGAGCCGTTCCAGACGACCGCCGGCGCGTAATCCTGGAGGATCGAAGGCACGGCATCCCAAAGCCGCCCGATGTCGAACGCGGCCGAGGGCGTGCCGTCCGCGTCGACGATCGCGCCGCGCACGAACGCGCCGCCCGGCAAGCGATACGAATTCCAGATCACGAGCGAGCTCGTATCGGCGCATGCGATCGCCGGGTCAGACGAGAAATTTGAATCGTCGCTGAATGTGCGGCTTTCGGTATCGATCAACGTTCCGTCCGCCCGGACGCGGGCGAAGACGGGAGCCGGCGAACCGAGCTCGCTCCAGACCACGCGATGCGCATCGCCGCACCAGACCGCAGCCGGTTGGAACTGTGACGTGCTGACGAGCGAGTAGATGCGCGATTGACTGACATGCGGCGCAGCTCCGGGCTCAACGAACACGCCGTACTGCTGGATCTGATTCCAGATGACGAGCGCGTCGGCCGCACCGCTGCTGAGTGCAAGCGGCACGTGATCGAACGTCTTTTGATCGAAGATCGGCGTGATCCGATCGTCGTCCACCGTGGCCAGATGGATGTTCCGGGAGTCGGACCAGGCGACGAGGAATGACGAGCCGAATGCGGCGATCGCGATCGTCGGACTCTTCGCCTCGTGCTCGAGTGACGCGACGACGAACGGATCGCCGATCGCGTGGCCGTTGCCGTCGAGCCGGAACGCGTGCACGCCATTCGGCTCACTCCAGATGACGAGCGACTCGCGGTCATTGCTCGCCAACGCGGCGGCGGATGGGATCACCGCGGCAACCGGGCCGCTTTCATCCGCAGCCGGCGCGGCGAACGTGCCGTTGCGCAGCGATGACACCGGTGCGGCGACGGCGTGAATCCGTCCGTCGTTTCCGGTCCATGTTGCGATCGCGTTGCCGGCGGTGCCGGGCCAGAGTTGCAACGTGTCCGGACGGCCCATGTTGCGGACCATCGGCGTCGAGCGCGTGGTACCGCCGGCATCGACGATCACCGCGATCGCGTCGCGGCCGCTCGTGCAGCCTGCGACATACGCCGATCCCGCCCACGCGATCGACGTGGTGCTCTGCGGCAAGGTCCCGAAAAGCACCGCATGCCCGCGGTCATCGAGACGCACGAAGCTGGCTTCCGCGCCGCCGGCAACGCGGTAGAGCACGAGATAGCCGTCGCCGTCGCTGGCGATGCCGAACGGCGTGAGCGGATGCGTGGCGTCCGAAACGATCACGAACATCCGGTCGATCGGCGTCCCCCGCTCGTCGACGCGGATGCCGCTGATGGTGAAGATCGTTCCGCGCTGCTGCGCGCAGACGACGAGAAATTCGCGTCCATTCGACGCGGAGTATTCCGCGGAGCTGCCGTACGACGACGCCACGATGCGCGCAGCCGGCAGCGGGACGTCCGCCGCCGCCGCGATGTTCGTCAGCAGGAGGAGCGTCAGCAGCGATCGCACGCAGGTTGTACGTGCTTCGCGATCAACGCGTCGCGAGTGCGCGTGCGACCGACGCCAGATCCTCATCGAGCAACGTGCGCATATCGAGCGTGAAGCGATCGTCGACGATACGGCCGGCGATCGGCGGGTCGTTGCGCAGGAAGCGCGTGTATTGCTCGTTCGGATTGCCGGCGACTGCGATCGCGATGGACGGAATGGTTTCGGTCGGCGTGGTACCGCCGCCGAGGGCGCAGCGGCTGTCGACGATTGTTTGTGCACCGAGGGACTTCGCGCGTTCGCGAAGTGCATCGAGCGGGAGGGAGAGCATTCGGTAGATCGGGATGCGCTGCTCGTGGCGCTCGGTGGCGAATGCGCGCAGCGTTTCGGCGATGATCGCGTAGCTTTCCTTGCCCGCACGGAACGCGCGCATGAGCGGATGCTTGCGGCACTTCGCGATGATCGATTCGCGTCCGAGGAGCAATCCGCCTTGCGTGGCGCCGATCAACTTGTCGGTGGAACAGGCGATCGCATCGACACCCATCGCGATCAGCTCGCGAATCGTTTCTTTCTTCGAGAAGCCGTATTTGCTGATGTCGACGATTCGTCCCGTGCCTTCGTCGTAGAGCATCGGCACGCGCTGCTCGCGCGCTTGTGCGATCAGCTCCTCGACTGACGGCGTTTCGGTGAAGCCGACGATGTCGAAGTTCGAGCGATGCACGCGCAGGATTGCGGCGGTCTGCTCATTCGCCACGTAATCGCGAGCGCGGGTGCGGTTCGTCGTGCCGACTTCGCGCAGTCGTGCGCCCCCCTGCTGGATGACGTCGGGGACGCGGAACGAGCCGCCGATCTCGACGAGCTCGCCGCGCGAGACGAGCACGTCCCGTGGCGCAGATGACGCGCCCTCGCGGGCGCCTGCCGTCGCCGCAAGCAACAGCAGCGTGCCGGCGGCGTTGTTGTTCGTCAGCAGCGCGGCTTCACATCCGAAAAGCGACCGGCAGAGCTCGGCGAGATGCTCGTCGCGGGCGCCGCGCTCTCCCCGATCGAGATCGAATTCGAGGTTCGAATAACCGGTCACGAGCTCTGCGGCGTCGGACCAAAGCGTGCGATCGATCGGCGAGCGTCCGAGGTTCGTGTGGATGATCACGCCGGTGGCGTTGATGACGCGGCGGAGGGTGGATGCGGTCGCGGTTTGGAGCGCGATCGTAGCGGCCTCGAGCGCTTCCGGCTCGTCCCAAACCTGTTGCGTCCGGCGCAAAATATCGAGGTGCGCGCTGACCGCATTCTTCACGCGATCGCGGCTGAAGGCATCGATCAGCGGCGCGAAATTCGCGCTCGAAAGAATGCGCTCAACCGACGGTATCGAGCGGCGGAGCGACGCATCGGAATCTCCCACCCCGGCTGCTCCTTTACGCATACACTCTAGAGTTTATGCCGGTACGGCTGGGTAAAGATGAAGAGCTCGACAAGCTCGAGGAAGACATCCGGATCCTGAAGACGAGATACGACCAGTTCTTCATGGGCATCCAGAAGTTTCCTCCTTCCTTCGAGCGCAAGCAGATCGAGACTTACATCTACGAGCTCGGCAAGCAGAAGATGCGCGACAACGGCCGGCGCTTCCGTTACAACCAGCTGCTGACGCGCTACAACCAGTTCCGCGAAATGTGGGCGCGCAAGATGCGTGAGCGGGAGGAAGGTCCGATGGACTTTCGCCGCCGTCAGGCCGTGCTCAATGAAGCGGCCGCCGCACCGCCGGTTCCGCAACCGGCAGCGAAGCCGCCCGTAACGTCAAACGGCGCCGATCCGTATGTAAAGATGATGCCGGGAACGAACGGAGAAGCGATCCGGCGTTTGTACGATCAGATCGAGCGCGAACATCTGAAGATGGGAAAGATCCCGAACGTCAGCATCGAACAGCTGACGAAGATGGTCGAGCAGCAGACGCAAATCGTGCGCAGCAAATATCACGTGAGCACCGTCGCCTTTCGCGTCGAGACCGTCGACGGGAAGGTGAAGCTGAAAGCGAAACCACTTCAGGAATGATGATGAAAAAAGCCCTCGCCACAATCGCAGCCCTCGCCCTGGCCGGCTGCGCATCGATGCACAACGTCGATTTCCACCGCAACGAAAACGTCTACGAGAAGCCGCAGTTCTATCAGCGCTATCTGAATCCGAACGATCCGTTCGATCAGCGCATCCAGCGCACGGTCGACGCGGTCCGCGCGAATCCCAACTCCGCCACACTGCACAACGACCTCGGACAGCTGCTCGTTCTTCGCGGCTTCACGAACGACGCGGAGAAGGAGTTCGGCCGCGCGATTCGTGCGGATGGCGCGTTCTATCCGGCGTACTACAACCGCGCGCAGATCCGCGCCGGTCAAGGCGATTTCTTCGGCGCGCGGCAGGATTACCTGGCGACCGTGCGCCACAAGCCGGGACATTCCGAGGCGCTGTTCCAGCTCGGATTGATGGAAGAGCAGCACCAGAACGACGACGCGGCGATCAACTACTACGCGAAAGCGATCGCCATCAATCATCAGCTGCTCGACGTGCGCGTGAATCCGCGCGTGCTCGACAGCAAGCTGATGCCGCTGGCGCTGATCAAGGCCTATGCGAAGTCGCACGCGCACGATGCGGTGCAGCTCTCCGGCACGCCGCCGCTCTATAACCAGCCGGTGGCGCAGCAGCCGGCGGTGTCGCCGCAGCCGACCGCGGCGCAGATCGTAACGCCGGCGCCGCCGGTCACCGATCCGGGCGTGCAGAAGCCGAAGCCGTGAGTGGGTTGTTGGGTTGTTGAGTTGCTGAGTGGGACCCAGCAACCTAGAAACCTAGAAACCTAGAAACCCAGCAACCCTAGTCGCCCCGCCGCCGCCATCCTGTGCAGCCCCCACCCATACACCGCTTCTTCCTCGCGACAGCTGTACACCATCTTCAGATCGTGATCGTCGTTGCTGGCGATCGCGGTCTTCGCGATGGTGTCCCAATCGGGCGCATCGTGCTCCGTCAGATCGAAAGATGGACGGCCGATCGTGATGTACGCCGCGAGCAACGCCGTCGCGAGGTGATCGAGCGCGTCGTCCGCGAGATACGGCGCGAGCACGCGGGCGGCGTGGCATCCGGTCACCATGTGCAGCGCGGTGAAATCGGCCGTGGCGAGATAGATCTGCACGGCGATGCGCGCGAGCTCTTCGAGCGTCACCCGTCCGAATCCGTACTCGCGAAATGCAGGCATCGCCACGACCTGCCGGATGCGGCCCACGATGCTCGAGCCTTTCAATCGTTCCCCGAAGCGGTCGTCGCGCTGGACCGATCGGAACGGATCATCGCGACTGCCGCGCAGCACATCGATCGTCGCGTACTCCCACAGCCACGCGCCGATGGCATCGGCGACATCGTCGGTATCGACGGCGTACGCAGTGCGGATGACGCCATGAAACGCGCCCGCGGCGATTCCCGGCGTCAGCTCCGCGACGTGCTTCCGCAGAAACGATTCACGGCCTTCGCGCGCGAGCTCGTCATGCAATCGATCCGATTGCGCCGCTTCCTCCGCATCCATCGGACGCAGGCGTCGCGTGTAAAACTCGACGAACTCGGACACGCGTTCGGGAGGCGCGCCGAGGCGCTCGATTGCGACGGAAGCCATCGGCAAATGGTTCGACATTCCGTTGGCGTACTTGGCACTGAAGCGCATCACTGAGCACGATACAATCCCCCGGCTTTGCGAACCACTACCCTCGCTCCCGCCGAGCGCATGTCGCGCCTCGGTTTTTCCGACATCGTCCGCATCCGCAACCGCGTGCTCGAGATGCAGTCGCGCGGCATGCGCGTGCTCCGCTTCGAAGGGGGCGAGCCGTTCATGCCGACGCCCGATTACGTCAAACAGGCGATGAAGGACGCGGTCGATGCGAACGAAACGCGGTATGCGCCGTCATCCGGCATCCCTTCCCTGCTCGATGCGATCACGGCGAAGCTCGCGCGGCAGAATCAGCTGCGCGTCGAGCACGCGAATCTAATCGTGACCTCGGGCGGCGCGCATGGACTCTTCTGCGCCTTCCAGTCGACCGTCAATCCGGGCGACGACGTGATGTTCTTCTCGCCGTACTGGACGCCGATCAAGGATCAGGTGACGTACTGCGGCGGCAATCCGGTGCTGATTCCGTGGGACGACGTGCATGCCTCGGATCTCCGCACGCAACTCGAAAAACACCGCACCGGCCGCACGCGCGTGCTCTACGTCAACACGCCGTCGAACCCGACCGGCAACATGTTGACCATCTCGGAGCTGCGCGCGATTGCCGACTTCGCGAACGAGCACGATCTCGCCGTCATCTCCGACGAGGCGTACGAAGACCTCGTGTACGACGCGCAGCACATCTCGCTCGCCACGCTCCCCGGCATGTTCGCGCGCACGATCTCCGTCTTCACGCTGAGCAAGAGCTTCGCGATGACGGGCTGGCGCGCGGGCTATCTCGTCGCCGATGCGATGTGGATGGACGTCCTGCGCAAGCTGGTACTGAACTCGATCAACGGCGTTTCGACGCCGACGCAGTTCGCTGCAGCTGCCGCGATCACGCACGGCTTCGATCCGGCGTGGCGCGATGAATACCGGCGCCGACGCGATCTCTTCGTGCAAGGCCTCACCGGCGCCGGCTTCCGCTGCGCGCCGCCACCCGGCGCGTTCTATCTTTTCCCCGACGTGCGCGAGCGCCTCGGCAGCGATTCGTGGAAAGCGATGGAGACGCTGCTCGAGCGGACATCGATCGCGTCCGTGCCGGGCGCCGTCTTCGGACCGCACGGCGAAGGACACGTGCGCGTGTCGTTCTCCACATCGATCGAGACGATCGAAGAGGCGGTCGAAGCGCTGGGAAAATTATGAGGGTGCGAGGGTACGTGGGCACGTGGGCTCGCAGGCCCGCGCACCCCCGCATCCACGCACCTACGAACCCGAACTATTTATGACCGAACAACCGCAAGCTCCCGAAGTCGCCGAATCCGAATTGATCCGCGTCCGCCGCGAGAAACTCGCTCGCATCGTCGCCCTCGGCTACGACGCATACCCGACCAAAGCGGACACCGACACGACCATCGCCGATGTCGTCGCGAAGTACGGATCGAAATCGGCCGAAGAACTCGAAGCGGAAAAGCCGCACGTGAAGATCGCGGGCCGCATCATGACGGTCCGCGAGTTCGGCAAGACCGCCTTCCTCGTCCTCTCCGAAAAAACCGCGCGCATCCAGGCCTACTGCCGCAAAGACACGCTGCCGGAGCGGGAGTGGGAGCTGTACAAGAACCTCGACGCCGGCGACTGGATCTCCGCGCACGGCACGGTCTTCCGCACGAAGACGAACGAGCTGTCGATCAAAGCGGAATCGATCAATTTCCTCGTGAAGGGCATCCGTCCGCTGCCGAGCAAATGGCACGGACTCACCGATCTCGAGCAGCGTTATCGCCAGCGCTACGTCGACCTGATCGTCAACGACGACGTGAAGGCCACGTTCGAGACGCGGGCGCGCATCGTCCGCTACATCCGCGCCTGGTTCGACGGGCACGGCTTCATCGAAGTGGAGACGCCGATGATGCAGCCGATCGCCGGCGGCGCCGCGGCGCGGCCGTTCGTCACGCATCACAACGCGCTCGACATCGATCTCTTTATGCGCATCGCACCGGAGCTGTACTTGAAGCGGCTCATCGTCGGCGGCCTGTCGCGCGTCTACGAGATCAACCGGAACTTCCGCAACGAAGGAATCTCGACGCAGCACAACCCGGAATTCACGATGCTGGAGTTCTATCAGGCCTACGCGGATTACGAGGAACTGATCGAGGAGACCGAAGACCTCCTCAGCGGCCTGGCGACCGAGG
>DATEZA010000344.1:0-11909 GCA_035255945.1 Thermoanaerobaculia bacterium | reverse complement strand
GCGTTGTCGGACGCTGGGCGCCCTGGCCACCGTGTGCGGATCCGCCACACTTCGCACCAGCAGCTTCAACGTGAATGGCTCAATGAGTCGACTATCACTACAATGGGCCCGTCAGCGTTGCAGTTCACCCTTGAACCTGCGAGTCTTGAAACCGTCGGACGCTAGCGGCGATTCTGATGCGTTGCGGGCGGTGCTCGCTGCCCGTGATATTAGAACGGAGTTTGCGCGGCTGGAGCCAGAATGGCAGGAAACGTTCCGTCGCCATGAACCACGGGATTTTGAGTTTGGTCTCGGGTGCGGAATCCATACGGGTGAAGTGACGGTTGGCCACATTCCTACGCAATTTCGCGATCAGTTCACCGCCTTCGGTCATCCCGTTAATCTAGCTTCGCGTCTTGAGGCGCGTGCGAGGAGTGGAGAGATCCTCCTATCGGAATCAACGGCCAGACGCATCCGCTCGCGCATCGATCTCGAAGAAGCCGCGCCGCTGTCGGACATTAAGAACATTGAGGGAATTTACCGGGTTTACAGGGCTTGACTGAAGTCCACAGCGGTATCCATGCTCGAAGTGTGGCGCGTCCTCACTTCAAAACAACGACCCCTGCTTCCGCAACGTCGCCGGTTCCACCGGCTCCTGTCCCAGTCGCTTCTGCATGTCGCGCGCATTGGCGGGGCTGTGGCCGGCGAAGTGATTGTTGAAGAAGCCGTAAACGTCCTTCGTGTGCGCGACGCGGCGCAGCACCTCGGCCCACGCGTCGATCTCCTCGGAGCGGTCGAACTGGATGTGGGAGTAGTCGGTGATCTCGCGATCGGGACCCATCCAGCGCACGTACAAAAAATCGGCGGTCGGATGCTCCGCGAGGTCGAGCATCGCGTCGCGTGCGATCCAGCGTCCGTCGTTGAGCGCGAGCGCGATTCCGTGCGCGCGCAGCAGCTCGAGCAGGCGAGGGAGCACGTCGTCACGCAGCCAGCGGCTCTGGCGGATCTCCACGGCGAAGCGGAGATCGTCCGGCAATGTCGGGAGGAATTGCTCGAGCGCGGGAAGCTCCTCGGGCGCGAAGTCGGGGCCCATCTGCAGCAGGATCGGACCGAGCTTCGGTCCGAGCTCGCGCACGCGATCGAGGAACTGCTGCGCGAGATCGTCCGCATCGCGCAGCCGGCGATCGTGCGTGACCTCCTTCAGCATCTTGACCGCGAACGTGAACTCCGCGGGCGTGCGCTCCGCCCAGGTGCGCACGGCCTTCGGTTCGGGAATCGCGTAGAAGGTTGAGTCGACTTCCACGCCGCGGAACATCCGCGCGTACGTCGGCAGAAACTCCGCGGGCCGCGTGCCGGGCGGATACAGCGGCCCGACCCATTGCGCATAGTTCCAGCCTTGCGTGGCGATGAGGATCATTCGAGCCAGGTCGTTGCAAGATCCGCGGCTGCCCGATCGCTCCGCGTCAAACGCGACAATGACTGCCACGTGCTGAACTCCAGCGCGTGATGAATCGTGGCTTTGCGCTGCGTCCTTCGGTCACCGAAGAGCCGATCGAGCGCCGACGCGACTGCATCGACATACTCGAGCAATCCCTCGGTCGACTCGCGCAGCGACGGCGTCACTTCGAGATCCTTCAGCACGTTCGCGAACATCGCCTCGTTGCTGCGGTACCAGGCGTAGACCGAGACGAGCGTTTTGCGGACCGCGGGGAGCGGGTCTTCGTGCTGGACGGGAGCAGGCGGCGGATTGCGCTGCATGTAAAGCGACGAGCAGGCGCGGAACATCGCCGGCTCGTCGGGGAAGTGGCGATAGACCGTGAGCCGCTCGACGCCAGCGCGCTCCGCGACAGCGCTCACCGTCGTGCGGGCCGGCCCGACTTCCGCGTGCAGCTCGATCAGCGCTTCGACGATCCGCAGCCGGGTCTCTTCCTCCGCTGCGGCGCGGAGAACCTTGGTGTATGTCCGCGGCATGAGTCGATATTATCACGAAACAGACTTGTTTACTGAAATGTGTTGCAACTTCCGGCGAGGCGAACATATATTGGGTGAACAACGCTGTTTTGTGAATGGAGAGGCGATGATCACCAACACCCAGTCCGGAACCAACATCCACGAAGTCGCGGAAGGCATCTACCGCATCAACACGCCGCTCGATATCCCCGGCGGCGGCTTCTCGTTCAACCAGTACCTCGTCGTGGACGACGAGCCGCTGCTCTTTCACACCGGCCCGCGCAGGCTCTTTCTGCTCGTGCGCGAGGCGGTGGCGAACGTGCTGCCGCCCGAGCGCCTGCGCTGGATCTCGTTCTCACACGTCGAAGCGGACGAATGCGGCTCGCTCAACGAATGGCTCGCCGTCGCGCCCGCGGCGCAACCGCTCTGCGGCACGATCGCCGCGATGGTGTCGATCGGCGATCTCGCCGACCGCGAACCGCGCGCGCTCGCAAACGGCGAGACGCTGACGACCGGCAAACGCACGATGCGCTGGTTCGACGCCCCACACGTTCCGCATGGCTGGGAGTGCGGCTTCCTCGGCGAGGAATCGACGAAGACGCTCTTCTGCGGCGATCTCTTCACGCAGCCCGGCCCCGGCACCGAGCCGCTGACCGAATCCGACATCCTCGGACCGAGCGAGGCGTTCCGCCACGCGATGGATTACTACTCCGACACGCGCCGCGCCCGTCCCGTGTTCGACGCGCTCGCCGCATTCGCGCCGCACACACTCGCCGTCATGCACGGCAGCGCGTGGCGCGGCGACGGAAGCGCGTTGATCCGGCAGCTTGGCGACGCGTTGGGTGCTTGAGGCGCGTCGCGGCTACCGCGACACACCGCGATGCCGCGACGGCGTCGTCAGCATCCGATCGAAGAACGCGTCGAGTGCGATGGTGACGCCGGCGCTGGTTGCCCAATCCGTCGAATCGTGCGTGGCGTTCGGGATGAGCATCAGTGTTGCGTCGGCGTGCGCGGCGTGCAGCGCGTCGTAGAGCCGCTGGCTTTGCGACGCGGGCACGACGCAATCGTCGGTGCCATGGAGCAGCAGGAACGACGCATCGTCTCCGCCCGTGGCCCAGGTGATCGGACTCGCTGCGAGTGCGTTCTCCGGGCACGACTGCGGTGCGCAGCCGAGGAGTTGCGTGATCGACGACAGGTCGGCGCACGAGGTTGGATCCGACGCCAGGAGCGGGAGATCGCTCGCGCCGTACAACGCGGCGACCGCGCGCACGCGCGATGAAAGCGCGGCGTTGCCTTCGGCCGGATCGTCGAGCACACCGTCGGTCGTCGTGCCGAGGAGCTCGGCGAGATGTGCACCGCCGCCGATGCCGAGGGCGCCGATGCGCGCTGGATCGACAGAGAAGCGCGCAGCGTTTGCGCGCAGCCAGCGCACGCCGGCTTTGATGTCGTGGATCTGCGCGGGGAACGGAGCGGCGGCCGGCGAACGGAATGACAGCATGGCGACGACATAGCCGCGCGATGCCTCGCGCAGCGCGAGATCGTTCGTCATGCGCGGCTCCCACCAGTCGTTCGCATCGATCGCGACGATCGCGGGGAACGGTCCGTTTCCGGCCGGAACGTAGATGTCGGCGACGAGCGAGCGTCCGCCCGGCGAAGCGAATTCCACTCCCTGCGCCGCGGTGTAAAACGCATCGTCATTGATGATCGAGACGCGGACCGAGCTCGCGCCGAGCATTGCATTCAGCGGATTCGAGAAGAGCACGAACAGCCGCTCCTCGGCCTCCGGCACGGTATCGCCGGCAATCGCGATGGAGATCGTTTTCGACGTCTCACCCGGAGCAAACGTGAGCGTGCCGGACGCCGCGGTGTAATCGCCGGGAGCGGTCGCGGTGCCGTCCGCGGTCGCATACGAAACGCTGACCGGCGACTGCGATGCGGATGTGAGCGTGACCGTTACGTTCGCGGACGATGTGCCGCTGTTGCCTTCGAATACGGTCGCCGGATGCGGCGTGATCACCGGAGGTCCAGGCTCGCGCACCTGCTGCGTCAGCGGCGCCGACTGGCTGCCGTTGAAGCTGTTGAACCACGGCGCGAGCGGCGGATTCGGCTCGTACGTCGCGGTGATGGCATGCCCGCCTAGCGCGAGTGCGCTCGTGGTGTAAGCGGCCTCTCCTTCGATCAGCGTTTGCGTCGAGGCGGATTCGCCGTCGACGAAGAAGTGGACGTAGCCGAGATGGGGAACGAGCGTCGATGCCGGCACGAGCTGCACCGTTGCGGTGAACGTAACCGGTTCGCCCGGCAGGGCGGGGTTGTTCGACGAGCGCAACGACGTGCGCGTGTTGGCGTTGTTCACGGTGTGCGAGAGCGTGTTGGAATCGGTCTCGCTGTAGGTGCCGTCGCCGTTGTAATGCGCGCTGATCGTCGCGGTCGCCGTCGCGATGTCGCGCATCGTGATGGATGCATGTCCGTTTACGAGCGGCACGGTGGACGTGCTGGATTGCACCGCGCTCTTCGCCCTGAAGGTGATCGTGCCGGACGGCGTGCCGAGTGCGCCGCTCGCCGTTGCGTCGATGGTGACGGGCTGGCCGTAAAACGTCGTATCGGCGCCGGGCGAAGTGATCGTCACCGCCGGCGCCGGCGCCGCGATCAGTGCGGCGTCATTGCCGTCGCCGCCCTTGTACGTGATGCGGAAGTTGTACGCGCCGTATTGCACCGGCGCGCCTTCCGGCAGCGTGGAAAAGATGCCGTTGATCGCGTCGCTGCCGTCGTTCTCGAAGATGACGTACTCATGTCCCGGGGCGATCGTGAAGCCCGCATTGAAGTTGACGACGAGCAGCAGTGTGTCGAACGTGACGGAGCCGTGCACGTGCGTGATGCGATACGTGCCGTTCGACAGTGTCACGAAGTACGCCGGCGAATGCGCGCCGGGCGGCAGCGTGGAGAAATCACCGGTGTGCAGACCGCCGAGCAGCTGGAATCCGAGGGCGAGCGGACCGATCGTGCCGTCGCCGGTGAGCAATGTGGTGGCGCTGAGTGATGCCGACGGCAGCGAGCCGTCGATCGTGAGCTCTCCGTTCGGATCGCCCGCGGTCATCGGACCGGAGAACGTTCCGTTGCCGCCGATGCTGTTGAAATTGTTCCAGTGCAGCGTGCCGGTGCCGGTCAGCGGACCGGTCACCCTCGAGTCGATGAAGGTGACGTTGAAGCCGTTCACGTCGAAGGCGCCGTCCACTTCGGTCGACGTGACGCTGACATTGCCGCGTGCGCGGATGTTCGTCTGGTAGACGAATCCCGATGTCGCGCCGGACAGCTCGACCATGTTGCCGATGAGCGTGAAATTGCGCGATCCGCTCCCGTTCACCGCGGCGAGCACGGTTCCGGCTGGAAGGTCGTTGATCATCGAGCCGGGGAATACGTTGGTGAAGACGAGCGTGTCACCGGTGGACGGAACGCTCTGCTCCTGCCAGTTCGCGGCGTTGTTCCAGTGGAGATCGGAGCTGCCGGTCCAGTGAAGCGTTGCGGCGCCTGCGGTGGAGGAGAGCACCAGCAGCGCAATCATCGACAGCGAACGAAATCGCGTCAGCACGCTGACCCATTATGACGCAGCGGTAAAAGCTGAAAGCTGAAAGCTGAAACCGGAAGACGTGCCCGCTCGGCACGAGGCGCCACACGCCCCCCAGGTCCCTCGACTACGCTCGGGATGACGGATCATCGAAGCGCTAGTCATCCCGAGCGTAGTTGAGGGACCCGGGCGGAGGAGGCGCGCCGCCCGTCCGTCTGGCTTCTTCAGGTTTCAGGTTTCCGATTTCAGCTTTCCCTCGTTACAGTGCCGTCGATGATCGTCCATCTCATCGACGGCACGTATGAGCTGTTCCGGCACTTCTACGGCCTTCGCCGGTTCAGCAAAACCGATCCGCCGTTCGGCGCGGTCAGCGGCGTCCTCGGCACGGTCGCGCAGATGCTCGAGACTGGCGCGACACACATCGGCGTGGCCACCGATCACATCATCGAATCGTTCCGCAACGACCTCTATCCCGGATACAAAACGGGACAGGGTATCGAGCGCGCGCTCTGGGCGCAGTTCCAGCCGCTCGAAGATGCGCTGATGGCGATGGGGGTCGCGACGTGGCCGATGGTCGAGCTCGAAGCAGACGACGCGCTCGCATCCGCCGCATTCCTCGCCGCGCAGGATCCGCGCGTGGAGAAAGTCTGCATCTGGACGCCCGACAAAGACCTCGCGCAGTGCGTCGTCGCCGATCGCGTGGTGCAGGTGGACCGCAAGAGCGGCAAGATCCGCGACGATCGCGGCGTGCGCGAAAAGTTCGGCGTCGCACCGCAATTCGTGCCCGATTACCTCGCGCTCGTCGGCGACGCGGCGGATGGCTATCCCGGCATCCCGAAGTTCGGCGCGAAAACCGCCGCGCGCGTGATCGGCCGCTACGGCGCCATCGAGCAATTCCCCGCCGAAGTCCTCGGCACACATCGCGACGACGCGCTGCTGTTCAAGAAGCTCGCGACGCTCGTCACCGATGCGCCGCTGTTCGCGGATGTCGATGAGTTGCAGTGGAACGGACCGCACCCCGCCTTCGCCGCATTCGCCGAACAAGTCGATGCGCGACTCGCCGCCCGCGTCGCGAAGATCGCGTTACGATGATCCGATCTTGGTCCAACGTCCCGTCGTTCTCCTGCTCGCGCTCTGTCTCGCGAGCGGCGCATTCGCGCTCGATCCGAATCGCGCGCTGACGCAGGCCCGCCTCTCGGTCTGGACGAACGAGTCGGGACTCCCGCAAACCACCATCAACGCACTCGTCCAGACCTCGGACGGTTATCTCTGGATGGGCACCGAGGAAGGGCTCGTGCGATTCGATGGCATGCGCTTCATCGTGAGCGATCATCAGAGCGCACCGGCCCTGCGCACGCCGTTCATCTCCGGGCTCTACGAAGCGCCCGACAAAACGCTCTGGATCGGCACATACGGCGGCGGCGTGGCGCGCCTGCGCAACGGTCAGATCGAATCGCTGCATCCCGAGATCCTCGGCTCCGACCGCATCCGCGAATTTCACACCGCGCGCAATGGCGCGGTCTACGTCGCCACCGCGGGCGGTGGCGTGCTGCGCATCGACGGCGATAACGTCACGCGCTTCACCACGAAAGACGGACTGCCGAGCGATCGCATCTGGTCGATCGTCGATGACGGCGACGGCGGTTGGTGGGTCGCGACGCACGGCGGCGGCGTCGTGCAATGGCGCGACGGCGTGGTGAAGCAGCGCATCACGATGCAGGAAGGTCTGCCGAATGACATCGCGCGCACACTGCTGCTCGATCCCGACGGCACGTTGTGGATCGGCACCGACGGCGGCGGACTCGTCGCGTGGCGGAACGGCGCGATCGTCCGCCGCATCACGACGCGCGACGGCCTGCCGAACGATTTCGTCCGCACGCTGCGCCGCGATCGTCACGGCAGTCTGTGGATCGGCACCGACGGCGGACTGGCGCGTTTCCGAGGTACGCACGTCGAAGCGATGGGTGTCGCCGAGGGGTTGCCGAACGCCGGCATCCGCAGCATTCTCGAAGATCGCGAAGGCAGCCTCTGGATCGGCACGACCGCCGGCCTGGTGCGCCTCTGCGACACGCGCGTCCTTCCGTACACGCGGAGGGAAGGACTGCCGGTCGACACGATCCGCGCGCTGCTCGAAGACAGCAAAGGGCGGATCTGGGCGGGCACCGAGGGGGGCGGACTTTGCCAGGTCACCCCGGGTCCGGTGCAGTGCAAAACGAAAGCGGACGGACTTCCGCATGACGCCGTGTACGCTCTGATCGAGAGCCGCGACGGGAGTTTGTGGATCGGCACCGATGGCGGTGGCGTGGTGCGTTATCGCGATGGAAAATTTGTCGATCGGATCAAGGGATTGCCGAACGATCGCATCCGCGCGCTGGCGGAAACACCGGGCGGTGATTTGTGGATATCGACGTCGGCGGGACTGGCGTTTGTGCACAACGGCCGCGCGACGATCATCAAAGAATTCGAAGACCGCCAGCTCCGTCCGCTGCTCCTGCTCCCCGACGGCACTCTCCTCGTCGGCACCGACGGCGCGGGCCTCTGGCGGCTGCACGGCTACGAATCGACACTCGTTGCCACCTACGGCAAAGGCCTCGAAAGCGATCGCATCTTCAGTCTCACGATGGATGCCGACGGCGGCGGCGTCTGGATCGGCACCTCGGGCGGCGGACTGGCGCGGCTCGATCTCGCTACGAATTCCGTGCAGTCGCTGATCCGTCACGACGGCCTGTACGACGACGTGGTCTTTCACGTCGTCGATGCCGGTCCGGGCAAAGACCTCTGGCTCACCAGCAATCGCGGCGTCTATCGCGTGAATCGCAATCGCGTGCTCGAAGCGATGGGCGGCAAGAAATCCTATCTCCGAGGCGCGGTCTACGGAACGATCGACGGCATGCCGTCCGCGGAAGGCAACGGTGCATTTCACAGCGCGATCGTCGCGCACGATGGACGCGTGTGGGTCGCGACATCGCGCGGCATCGCGGTCATCGATCCGGGCGCGAACATGCAGAACGACGTGCCGCCGCCGGTGCATGTCGAAGAAGTGCTGATCGACGGCGTCCGCGCGCGCGACGGCGTGCTGCGCATCGCGCCCGACACGCAGCGCCTCGAGCTGCGCTACACCGCGCTCAGCCTGCGCGTGCCGGAGCGCGTCACGTTCCGCTACATGCTCGAAGGCTACGACCGCGGCTGGGTCGACGCGGGCTCGAATCGCGTCGCGACATACACCGAGCTCGCGCCCGGCACGTACACGTTCCGCGTCGTCGCGAAGAACGAAGACGGCGTGCAGAGTAACGTCGAGGCGCGGCTCGCACTCACCGTGATTCCGCGCTGGTTCGAAACGTGGTGGGCGCGATTGACCGCGCTCGCGCTGCTCGCCGCCATTCTATGGATCATTCTGCGCATCCGCCTCGCCACGCTGCATCGCCGTCACGCAGAGCTCGAAGCGATCGTCGCCGAGCGCACGAGCAGTCTGCGCGCGGAAACGGAGCGCGCCGAGGCGGCGAGCCGCGCGAAGAGCGACTTCCTGGCGAACATGAGTCACGAGCTCCGTACGCCGCTCAACGCCGTGCTCGGATTCGTGCAGCTGATGGAGCGCCGTCCCGGCCGTGACGGCATCGATCGCGAGCACCTCACGATCATCAGCCGCAGCGGCGAACATCTCCTCGGACTGATCAACGAAGTGCTGTCGCTGTCGAAGATCGAAGCAGGCCACGCGAAGCGCACCGATGCTCCGTTCGACCTCGGACGACTCATGCGCGGACTCGGCGAGTTGTTCCAGGCCCGCGCGCGCAGCAAAGGGCTGACGCTGTTCGTCGAAGTCGATGAGTCGGCGAACGTGATCGTCTCCGGCGACGAAGGAAAGCTGCGCCAGATCACGCTCAATCTTCTCGGCAACGCGATGAAGTTCACGTCGCGCGGCTCGGTCGTGCTGCGCGCGAAGTGGGCCGAGGATCGCGCGCGGGTCGAAGTCGAAGACACCGGTTCGGGCATCGATGAGAACGAGTTGAAGGATGTGTTCGAAGCGTTCGCCCAAACCGAGTCGGGACTGCGCGCGAACGAAGGATCGGGCCTCGGGCTCGCGATCTCGCGCGGACTGGCGCGCATTCACGGCGGCGATGTGACGATCGAGAGCCGGGTGGGCGAGGGGACGCTGGTGCGTGTCGAGCTCGCGCTGCCGCTCGCATCGGATGCGGTCGTGCCGGAGCGCGTGCGCAGCGCGGGACGCGTCGTCACGCTCGCCGCGGATCAGGCACCGCCACACGTGATGGTCGTCGACGACTCGCCCGACAATCGCCAACTCATCGCCGAGTTGTTGCAGAGCGCCGGCGTGGACGTGACCGAGGCGGGCAACGGCGAGGACGCGATCGCCCGCTTGCAGAAAGAGCCGTTCGATTTGATCTTCATGGACCTGCGCATGCAGGGCATCAGCGGCTTCGAAGCAACGCGCCGCATCCGCGCCGGTGTAGGACAAGCTCTCAGCTTGTCCCGACAAACCCGACAAGCTGAGAGCTTGACCCGACAAGCTGAGAGCTTGTCGTACACGCCGCGCATCGTGGTGCTCTCCGCGAGCGCGTTCGATCACGAGCGCGCCGAGGCGTTCGAGTGCGGCGCGGATGCATTCCTCACCAAGCCGTTCCGCGACGAGGCCGTCTTCGCGCAGCTCGAAAATCTCCTCGGCACGCGCTTCATGCGCGAGGAGCCGAGCCGCGCCGACGTCGCCGTCGCCGGTCCGCTTTCGCTCGCCGGACTTCCCGCCGATCTGCGCATTCGTTTGAAAGCCGCGGCCGCCGGTGGTGAGACCGAGGCCTTGAACGCGCTCGCCGATGAAGCCGCGTTGCACGATCCGGCGATCGGCGCGCAACTCGCGGCGCTCGCGCGCTCGTATCGCTTCGACGAGATCGAAGCGGCGTTGAAGGAGACGACCAGTTGAGCAGCGAAGAGCTCGAAGCCGAGATCCTGATCGTCGACGACACGCCGGCGAATCTCGATCTGCTGCAGCGCATGCTGAAGGATCGTTTCCGCGTGCGCGCCGCGACCTCGGGCCGCCGCGCGCTCGCCACCGCACGCACCTACCCGATCGATCTCGTGCTGCTCGACGTCGACATGCCGGAGATGAACGGCTACGAAGTCTGCAGCGAGTTGAAGGCGGACAAGGCGACGCGCGACACGCCGGTGATTTTCGTCAGCGCGCTCGATGCGGCGATCGACAAGGTCGCGGCGTTCGCGGCGGGCGGCGCGGACTACATCACGAAGCCGTTCCAGATCGCCGAGGTGATGGCGCGGATCGAATATCAGCTGCGGCTGGCGCGGCTGACGCGCGATCTCGCGCGCAAGAAGGCGGAGCTGGAGGATGCGAACCGGCAGCTGGCGATCGCGAACGTGCGACTGCGCGCGCTGTCGTACATGGATGGACTGACCGGTGTCGCGAATCGCCGCCGATTCGATGAAGCGCTCGACGAGGCATGCGCCGAGGCTTCCGAGTCAGGGACGCCGCTCTCGCTCGTGCTCATCGATCTCGATCACTTCAAGCGGCTCAACGACACGCAGGGCCATCACGCCGGCGACGAAGCGCTGCGCGCCGTCGCCTCGATCCTCGCCGAGCAGACCAACTCCCGCGGCGGCCTCGCCGCCCGCTTCGGCGGCGAAGAGTTCGCCTGGCTCCTGCCCGGACTTGAGCTCGACGCCGCGCGCGCCGAGGCCGAGATGCTGCGCATCAAAGTACGTGACAGCGGCATCGTGACCGCCTCCCTCGGCGTCGCCGCGGGCGTCACCATCACCCCGCCCGCCCTCGTCGCCGCCGCCGACGCGGCGCTGTACCGCGCAAAATCGGGCGGGCGGGACCGGGTGGAGAGTTAGCGGGCCGCGCCCCTCATCCGCGCTTCGCGCACCTTCTCCCCGCAAGCGGGGCGAAGGTCAACGCATCTCGCACCGCGCATGTTTGTTGACCCTCGCCCCGCTTGCGGGGAGAGGGTGGCCGAAGGCCGGGTGAGGGGCGTCATCTCCCCACTTCGATCACCTCGAACGTATCCGGCAAAATCGCCGGCCGTGGCCGCGGATGCTCCGCGGTCGGGGCGGGTGTCGCGCCGAACTTTGCGGTGGGCAGATACAGCCGATGCGTCTTCTCGTCGATCGCGATCGTGCGGGCGCCGCGGGCGGTGGGGAGGGTTTCGACGACCTTCGCGTCCTTTGTTGAAACGACGGTGATGGTTCCGTCGGCGCCGTTGGAGGAGAAGGCGAGTTGCGATGATGGATCGAACGCGACGCCGTCGACGCCTTTGCCGATCGGGGCGGTCGCGACCACCTTGCCCGCGCGAATGTCGCTGAGCGCCATCGTCTCGTTTTCGCAGACGCTGATCAGGGTCTCGTGTGCGCGATCGATGGCGAGGCCCGAGGGCTCTTCGCACGGTTTGAGCGACCA
>DATEZA010000343.1:0-27860 GCA_035255945.1 Thermoanaerobaculia bacterium | reverse complement strand
CGCGCGTGACCGTCAGCTGGACCAACAGCGGCACGACGACCCTGCAGAGCGCCCCCTCCGATTACGACGTCGCGATCTTCTCGCCCGATGTCACCGGCAGCGAGGTCGCGACCGCCGGCACGTCATCGAACCCCGAAGTCGCGGTCTTCGATGTCTCCAGCGGCAGCAGCTACGAGATCGACGTCGTTCCGTACGACGTCTCCTCGACCGTCGCCTTCAACGCGAAGGTCGAGCTGATCCGCAACACGCCTTCGCCGTGGCCGAGCGTCGCGCCGAATCCGACCCTTCCCGCCGGCACGCCGCGTTTCTTCAATTACCACGCGCCGGCCGGCGTCGCGGAAGACGCGGGTGAGCCGATGATCGGCGTCAACCGCAAGACGGAAAAAATCTTCGGCGGCATCCCGAACGGCGGCACGGTCAACTACTTCGGCGGCTTCATGCCGTACATGCTGAGCGTCACGTTCGACGACCGCACGTCGCCCGCGACGACCACCTGGAACCAGGTCCCGCTCGTCCTCGCCAACGCGCCGCGCGCATTCGGCGATCCGTACCTCTTCACCGACAAAGACACCGGCCGCACCTTCGTCGCACAGGAGCTCGGCCTCACCCCGCTCGGCAGCACGATGGAGTTCACCGACAATGACAACTCGCCATTCACGCCGAGCACCGGCTCGGGCGCTCCGTCCGGCGTCGACCACGAAACGGTAGGCGGCGGTCCGTATCACGCACCGGTTCCGACCGGCCTCAATCCCTCGTATCCGAACAGCGTCTGGTACTGCTCGCAGTCGGTCGCCGACGCGGTCTGCTCGATCAGTCTCGACGGCGGCATTACGTTCGGTCCGGCGGTTCCGATGTACACCGCCGCCGACTGCGCCGGCATCCACGGCCACATCAAGATCGCACCGGACGGCACGGCGTACGTGCCGAACCGCTCCTGCGGCGGAGATGTGCCGTTCCACAACGGCGGACATCCCGCGCTCGCGGTCTCGGAAAACAACGGCGTCAGCTGGAGTGTGCGGCCGCTGCCGAACGCCACGACGATGAACGATCGCGATCCGTCCGTCGCCATCGGCAACGACGGCACGGTCTACTTCGGATACCAGGCGGGCGATGGTCACTCGCACGTTGCGGTGTCGAAGGACAGAGGCCTGACCTGGATCAGCGACAGCGACGTAGGCGTGCAGGTGGGCGTGAAGAACGCGCTCTTCCACGCGGCAGTCGCAGGCGACGCGGGCCGCGCGGCGGTCGCGTACTTCGGCACCGAAACAGGCGGCTCGAACTACGCGTCGCCCGACTTCCCCGGCGTCTGGTCGCTCTACATCTCCACGACCTTCGACGGCGGCGCGCATTGGGTGACGCAGAACGCGACGCCCGGCGATCCGATCCAGCGCGGCGGCATCTGCGGCGACGGCGCCTGCCGCAATCTCCTCGACTTCTTCGGCGCCGAGATTGACAAGGAAGGACGCGTGGTCGTCGGCTATGACGACGGCTGCATCAGCGACAACTGCATCTCCGGTTTCCGTTCGTACGGCCTCGTCGCGCCGAACGATTTCACGGCGAAGGCGGTCATCGCGCGGCAGGCGAGTGGCAAGCGGATGTACGCCGCGTTCGATTCGCAGGCCGGTCCCGATCTGAATCCGCAAGGTCCGCCGCCTGCGCCGCCGCACGCGTTCTCGTGCAACGGCATCGTGGCGACCGATCCGGCGGGTGATGCCGATCATCCGCTGCTGCACGCGAACGGCGGCAACGCGGACCAGGTCGACCTGACGCAGGTCGCGTTCTCGCTGACGCCCGACAAGCAGTCGCTCGTCACGACGATCACGGTCAAGAACTTCACCGCGCAACCGATCAACGGCTCCCTCGCCACGTACTACTACGTCACGTGGACCGCGGCGCGCCGCAACACGGACGGCTCGGTCGCCACGCGCACCTACGCGACGCGCGCGACCGTCGACATCAGCGGCAGCGTGTCGTACGAATTCGGCGAATACGATCAGGCCGGAGATGACTTCATCGGCAGCACGACGACCATCCAGGGTGCGACGGTCGCCGGTCCGAACGGCACGATCTCGATGACCGTTCCGCTCGCGCTCCTCGGCAACCCGACCATCCCCGTCACCGACGCCGCCGCGCTTCCCGCGGTGATCGAGCCGTACGCGCTCGCGATCATCAGCGAAGAAGTGGTGCGCTTCACGCAGCCCGCGGACCGCGCGCCGAACGCCGGCTCCGTCGGCGCGAACTGGGCCGTCTGCCTGACGCCGGCCGTGGTGTGTGTCGAAGATGACGACGCCTCGATCAGCTACAGCGACGGCTGGCATCTCATCAACGACACCGATGCGAGCGGCGGACACTTCCGCATGCACAGCGGCAATTCGCCGAATCACTCGGCGAGCATCACCATCAATGTTGCGAACGGCTCCACCGGCAAGCTGACGTACTACTACGCAACCAGTCCGAAGGGCGGCAGCGCGCAGCTGTTCCTCGACGGCGTGTCGAAGGGCACGGTCAACTACAACGGCACCGCCGGCTCGACGAAAGCGCCGGTGTTCGGTGCGTCCGTGCAGTTCGCGAATCTCGCCGCGGGCTCGCACACTCTCGAGATCCGCAACATGTCGGGCACGACGTACGTCGATCGCTTCTGCCTCGAGAGCGCGACCTCGACCGGCGCTCCGACGAGCGGCCCCGGCGCAACATCGACGAGCGATGCATCGCCCGCCGCCGGCTCCTCGGTGACCTCTCTTCTCGCAGTGCCGGCGGGTGCGACCGCAATCTCGGTCGTCGCCGAATCGACGCCGCAGGTGCCGGTGCGAATCGTCCTTATCGATCCGACGGGCCTCTCGCTCGCCACCGCGGACAACACCTCGGGACTCGCAGTGCTCAACGTCCCGGTCACGTCGAGCGGCACGTATCTGATCAAGACGATCAACCTGAGCCTCGGACCGGTGCAGGTCTGGACCGCGGCGACGCCGACGGTGACTCGATGATGTTGTTGACGATCAGCGCGTTGCTGCTGGCGACGCACATGGACGCGTGTCATGTGCTGACGAAGCGCGACATCGCCGCCGTGCAGGGGGAACCCTTCACGGCGGTGAAGCTGACCGCGCATGACGACGGATCGCAGTGCTTCTATCAACTGCCGACGTTCACCAAATCGGTGAGCGTCGACGTGATCCGCGACAAGGAGTTCTGGCAGTCGCATTTCCACGAAGGGGAAAAGGAGCACGAGGAAGAAGCCACCGCTCCGCGCGAGATCGAAGGCGTCGGCGATGACGCGCTCTGGATCGGCGGACGCATGGCCGGATCGCTTTACGTGCGGAAGGGCGACGCCGTGCTGCGCGTCAGCGTCGGCGGCCCCGGGAACGAGAAAGAGAAAATCGCGAAGGCGAAGACGCTCGCGGCGCGAGCGTTGAAGCGCCTGTAACTTCTTGCGATCCATCACGGAGCGCGGGCATCCATGCCCGCAGTCGTCGGGCGTCTCGCCCGGCGACCGATTCGGTGCGCGGGAGGACGCCCGCGGTCCGGGGAATGAGAAGGAGAAGATCGCGAAGGCGAAGACACTCGCGGCGCGAGCGTTGAAGCGCCTGTAACTTCTTGCGATCCATCACGGAGCGCGGGCATCCGTGCCCGCAGTCGTCGGGCGTCTCGCCCGGCGACCAATTCGGTGCCCGGGCGAGGACGCCCGCGCTCCGTGGAACGACAAGGAGAAGATCGCGAAGGCGAAGACGCTCGCGGCGCGAGCATTGAAGCGACTGTGACTTTCGGCGAGCTTGTGATTGAACGCTTCGAGCAAACGTCATCCCGAGCGTAGTCGAGGGACCTGGGGGCACGGGCGGCGCGCCACCACCCGCCCAGGTCCCTCGACTACGCTCGGGATGACGAGGGGGCGCGGTTATCGCAGCCGCATCGCGGCAAACCCAATCAGCATCGCCGCGAGCGCGGCCAGCATCCACGCGCTCAGCGTCGGCGCGTTCGTCGCGGGAGCGAGCGTCGCGAAGGCCTGGCCGCGAATCTCGCCCGTGTCATACGCCGCCGAGTGCACGTTCACGTACAGGAACCCCGCTTCGTAATCCGCCACGAGGCGCGGCGTGAGCGGCACGTTGCCGGAGAACGGGTTCGAGCCGGGGAAATCGAACACCACCGGTCCGTCGAATCCCGGCGGTGCATCGTGCAGATGCGACGCAGTCGGCACGGCGACCGTGTGATTGCACTGCACGAAGAGCGACGCCGCGTCATCCGACAGATTCGTGTTGCACGTGCCCGAGGCCGATGAATCGGTCGGCGGCACTTCATTCGCGCCGTTGAGATAGAACGACGTCACATCGACCGCGCGCGGCACGATCTGTCCGCGGATCGCGCCTCCCGGACGTCCCGCGGTGTGGATGTTCACGTACAGATTGCCGGCGAACAGATCGGCGACATTGCCCGCCGACATGTTGCTCCACGTCGCTTCGACGGGACTCTCCGGATTGCCGAGGTCGAAGGCGACGGTGCCGGTGGTGCCGGCGGCGCCGTGATGGATGTGCATCACCGTCGGTTCGACGACGTCGTGCGTGCAGACCATCGACAGTGTGGAGGTCGCGCTGTCGAACTGCGCGAAGCATCCGCCGCGCGCGCTCTCGTTCGTCTGCGGCACCTCGAGATCGCCGCCGAGGCGGAAGGCGAAGATCGAAGTCGGCGCGACGGAGCGGAGATTCGTGAACGTGCACGTCACCGTCTCCGCCGCCTGCAGCTGCACGGTCGCGGTCCGCGTGAACGGATTCGCGGTGCCGCCCGCGCTGCAGGTGAGATCGGTCAGCGTGTAGCCGGACGGATTGCTCTCCGTGATCGCGTACGTGCCGGGCGGCACGTTGCTGAACGTCTGCACGCCGCCGTCGTTCAGCGTGAAGCTGCCGCTCGTCGCCGGGATGTCGTCGGTGAACGCGAAGTTCGTTCCGCCTGCGGGAGACGTGTTCTTAACGATGCGGATCGTGCCGGTCGACGGCGGCTGCGGCGGCAAGCCGATCTGTCCGCGGACCTGCGGACCGGCGGTGTTTTCGTCCGCGTTCGGGCCGTGGATCTCGAGGTAGAGGAATGTCGCTTCGAAATCGGCGACGAGCTGCGGCGTCATCGGGACGCTTTCGGAGATCGGGCTGTTCGGACTGGCGAACGTGTGCACGATCGGGCCGTTCGTGCCGAACGCGCCTTCGTGCATTTCCGCGCTTTGCGGCGTCGGCACGTTGTGCGTGCACTGGATCGCGAGCGAGGTCGCGGAGTTGTCGAGATCGGCGGTGCACGAGGCGGTCGCGCTGCCCGATCCCGGCGGCACGAACTGCTGTTCGTTCGCGGTGAATGCGACGTTGTCGATCGTGCGCGACAGGATCTGTCCGCGGATGTCGCCCGTCGGCCGTCCCGACGAATGGATGTTGACGTAGAGATTGCCGGCGAGCAGATCGGCGATGTCGGCGGGCGACATGCCGGTCCAGGCTGCGGTGACCGGATTCGCGGCGGGCGACCCGAGGTCGAAGACGACCGGGCCGGTGGTGCCGGCGGCGCCGCGATGGATGTGCATCATCGTCGCGTTGATCACGTCGTGGACGCAGGTGATCGAGAAGTCCGATCCGCTCAGCGTGCCCATGCATCCGCCGGTGGCGGTGCTGGTCGTGACCGGCACTTCGTGACTGCCGCGCAGGTCGAAGACGAACGTCTGCGCGAGCACAGGCATGGCTGCAGAGAGCGAGAGGATAACGATCAGTTTTTTCATCAGCGGGAACCGGGCGAGCGGAGAAATTAGAGCACAGGTCTTGCTCTCTGTTTTCGATACGAAGGAGACCGTTATGCCCGGGAAACGAACGATCGAGGCGGCGCGGCGCGATAAGCGTCAGGGCAAGGCGCCCTCGACGCAGGCGGGCGAGTTCGTCCGCGAAGAAATGGATCACATCCGGCACGGCAAGCATGGCGCGCGCTCGACGAAACAGGCGATCGCCATCGGTTTGTCGAAAGCACGCCGCGCCGGCGTCAAGCTTTCCGCACCGGCGAAAGGCGAAGCCACGGAGAGCACGCGCCGCAGCGCCAAAAGCGCGCTGAAGCACGCGGGACAAAAGCCGTCGCGCAAGCGCTCGCAGGCGACCGAAAAGGCGCTGAAGCACGAAGGACATTCGGCGGCGTCGCACGCGGCGCTCTCGCGTCAGGCGAAGACGGCGGCGAAGAAAGCGGCGCGCACCCGCGCGCGGAATCGAAAGGCGGCATGATGAGCGACATCCCTCCCGAGACTCCGCATCCCGACCCGACCCGCCACCCGGCGCCGAAGCCGGGACCGAGCGAGCCGGAGCATCCCCATCCGCAGCCGCCGAATCCGCACGACGTGCCGCATCCCGACCCGGGGCGCGGGCCGGAAATGATCGTGTAGCGCTGGACAGCGCGCCGTCGTCATCCCGAGCGTAGTCGAGGGACCTGGGGGGAGGTGGCGCGCCGCCCACGCCCCCAGGTCCCTCGACTACGCTCGGGATGACGGGGTGTAATTACTGAATGCCGTTGACCCTGAAACCCGATCGTTCTACCGTGAAACGCAACGACGGGAATGATCGTGCCACGCGGTTCGCGGCATGTTGCCGCTGCTCTTTTTCTGCTCCTCGCTGCAGCGGGTGAGCTGTCTGCGTTGCCCGCGGATCGGACGGTTGCGCAATACGTCCGCCGTGCGTGGACGGTCGAGCAGGGATTGCCGCACGGCACCGTGCGAGGAGTCGCGCAGACCGCCGACGGCTACCTCTGGATCGCCACCTATGAAGGACTGGTTCGCTTCAATGGCGAGCGTTTCCGCATCCTCGACCGCGCCACCAACCCCGAGCTGCTGAGCAACAGCATCATTACTCTATGCCGCACGCCGGACGACACGCTCTGGCTCGGCACCGCATCGGGCCTGGTCCGCTATCGCCAGGGCATCTTCCAGACCATCTCGCTGCCCGGCGGACCGACACTCGTCAACGCGATCACCGTTGCACGCGACGGCTCGATCTGGGTCGGCACCGCGAACGGCGGATTGATTCACGTTTCGACTGGACGCACCGAGGCCGTGCCGCTGCCGCCGCCGAACATCCCGATCACCGCGCTCGCCATGGCCGGCGACACGCTCTGGATCGGCACCGCGCGCGGCTTGGCGAGCTATCGCAACGACAAGCTCGACATGGTGGCGGACGACACCGTCATCTCGCTCCTTCCCGACGGCGCGGACACGCTGTACGTCGGAACGGCAACGGGCGTCGATCGCGTGCGCAACGGCGCCGTCGAGCACATCCCCGGACTTCCCCCCGATCAGGTCACCGCGATGCATCGCGATCGCGACGGCAACCTCTGGCTCGGCACGTACAGCGGCGGCGTCTTCCGCATGAGCGGCGACCGCATCTCCGCGTACGGCGTCGCCGACGGCCTGCTCAATCCGACCATCCGCTCGATCTATGAAGACGATGAGGGGAGCATCTGGATCGGCTCGAACGGCGGACTGGAGCAGCTGCGCGCCGGCGCGTTCGTCAACTGGAACGAGCGCTACGGACTGGTCGACGACTTTGTCCGCGCGATCTTCGAGGATCGCGACGGCACGCTCTGGGCCGGCAGCGCGAAAGGCCTCAGCCGCTTCGCGAACGGGCGGTGGGAAAAAGTCGACAGTCCCCGGATCGCGCGCATTCTCGCCATCGCGCAAACGCGTGACGGTACGTACTGGTTCGGCACTTCGAACGGTCTGTATCGCATCGCGAACGGCGCGACGACGCTCTTCACCACCGCGCAGGGTTTGTCGAACAACACCGTGCGCGACGTGCACGAAGACCGCCGCGGCGATATCTGGGTCGCCACTGATTTCGGCGTGAATCGCATCACGCACGACGGCAAAGTGGAGAGCTTCGCCGGGCGCGACGGACTGATGACCGTGTACGTGCTGGGCATCGCCGAGACGCCCGACGGCCGTCTCTGGTTCGCGACGGAGGGCGGGCTCGCGGAGTACGACGGCAAGTCGCTCAAGCTGCACGCCGCGCCGCGCGAGCTGCCGTCGAATCATCTTTTCGCGATCGCCGCCGATACCGATGGCACGGTCTGGGTCACCACCGAGGCCGATGGCCTGATCCGCTTCCGCAACGGCAAGGCGAGCGTGATCACCACCCGCGACGGTCTCGCCGCGGACAAGAACGTCTCGATTGCCAGCGACCAGCGCGGCAACCTCTGGCTCGGCACCGTGCGCGGTGCGTTTCGCGCTCCGAAAGCGGAGTTGAACGCGATCGCCGACGGCCGCCGCGACACGCACCTCAACGCCCAGCTCTTCGACGAAAACGACGGCCTCGGCAGCCGCCAGTGCAACGGCGCGGCGAATCCGACGGTGCTCCGCACGCGCGACGGCCGCATGTGGATCGTCACCGCGAACGGCGTCTCCGCGACGGCCAACAATGTCGCGACGCCGGCGCCGCGCGTGCCGGTGATCGAGCGCGTGCTGATCGACGGCAAGCAGACCGATCGCGGCACGCTGCCGAAAGTCCACCCCGGCGCGGAGCGCATCGAGTTCGAGTTCAGCGGCCTCTCGTTCATCACGCCGGAGCGTCTTCGCTTCCGTTACCGCCTCGACGGCTACGATCGCGACTGGCTCGACGCCGGCACGAATCGCGTCGCGTCGTACACGAACCTGCCGGCCGGCGACTATCGCTTCATCCTCGAGTCATCGCGCGACGGCGTCACGTGGCGCGCCACGAACGTGCCGCTCGGCCTGCAGCCGCACTTCTACGAGACGCGCTGGTTCATCGCGCTCTGCGCCATTGCGGTGCTCGCGCTCTTCCTCGCCATTCACACCGTCCGCCTGCACTTCTCGCACGAGCGCGCGCGGCTGCTGGAGAAACTGGTCGAGGAGCGCACGCATCAGATCAGCGAAGAAAAAGAGCGGACCGAGATCGCGCTGCGCGCGGCGGAAGCGGCGAAGCGCGAAGCGGAACGGCACGAGCGATTGACCGAGCAGGCGCTGGCGCAGGCGGAGGAGGCGAATCGCGCGAAGAGCATCTTCCTCGCCGCCACCAGCCACGAGCTCCGCACGCCGCTCAACGCCATCATCGGCTTCTCCGACATCCTGATCTCGCACATCGCGGGCAAGCTCGACGACCGCTACGGCCGCTTCCTGCAGAACATCCACGACTCCGGCCAGTACCTCCTCGGCATCATCAACAACATCCTCGATCTGTCGAAGGTCGAGGCGGGCAAGATGGATCTGCAGCCGGAGACGATCCTGCTGCGCGAAGTGGTCGTCGGCATCTCCGCGGTGATGAAAGGCGTGACCACGTTGCGCAAGATCACCATCGAGACCGACATCCCCGACGATCTGCCGTACATCGAAGCGGATCAGACGCTGGTCAAGCAGATCCTCTACAACCTGATGTCGAACGCGGTGAAGTTTTCACCCGAGCGCTCCACCGTGACCATCGCCGCGCGTCATCTCGTCACGCCCGAATGGCCGGATGACGGCGCGGTGGAGATCCGGGTCATCGATCGCGGCATCGGCATCGACGCGAAGGACCACGAGGTGATCTTCCAGGAGTTCCGCCAGGCGCACGGAGCGAGAGGACGTCCCGAGGGAACGGGACTCGGACTGGCGCTGGTGAAGCGCTTCGTCGAGATGCACAGCGGCACGATCGCGGTCGAGAGCGAGCGCGGACGCGGCAGCATGTTCATCGTCATTCTTCCGTGTCATTATTCGCCGGCCATCGAGGAAGAGTTGCAGACCGCGTGATCGACAAACAGAAGCAGATCGAACAGCAGGCGAGAGCGCTGCACGCCGAATGGGTGCAGTCGATCGGCGCCGGGCCGGTGTCCGCGGACTCGGCGGCGGTGGTGTTGCGCGACATTGCCGCGCGCTGCGCGGAGCTCGCGGATGCCCTGACGCGGCAGGCGATCTCCGTCGAACAGCACAACGACGCCCGGCAGGCGATGGTGCTGGCGATGCGCCGCCTGATGGACAGCGGCACCGACGAGCGCGCGTCGCGCATGCTCGCGCGCGAGATGCACGATCTCTTCGCCGACGCGCCGCCGCTGCCGCATCCGAAATACCGCTTCACCTTCGACTGGGTCGCGCCGCATGCGGAGGCATTGGAGCGCGATCTCGCGCGCTTCCGCAATGCGCCCGGCGTGCGCGCGCTGGAGATCGGCTGCTTCGAAGGACAGTCGGCGTGCTGGTACCTCGACAACATCCTCACGCATCCGACCAGCCGCCTCGTCTGCGTCGACCCGTTCGCCATTCCGATGGGGAGCGTGCTCGTGCGCTACTTCGAGCGCCTGTTCGATTACAACATCGCGGCGAGCGGCTCCGGCGATCGGGTGACGAAGCTGGTCGGGCGCTCGCAGGACGTGCTGCCGGTGCTGCCGCAATCGCAATTCGACTTCATCTACGTCGACGGCTCGCACAAGGTCGGCGACGTGCTGCAGGACGCCGTGCTCACGTGGCCGCTCCTCCGCGCCGGCGGCCTGATGATCTTCGACGACTACGATCTCTGCGACGACGCTGCGCCCGGATTGCTGGCCCGCGCCCCGGGCCGCGCAATCGACGCGTTCGCCGCACTGCTCGGCAGTAGTGCCGCGACTATCAGGAAAGACTGGCAATTTGTGTTGCAAAAAGTCTGAAACGATTTAATATTTGCCGTCCCGGTCGGTCGGTCGGTATTTCCATACCGACGGTTTTCCTCGCATCCCCCCGTACGTTCCCGCTGACAAAGAGAGAGAGAAGGCAGTATGCATCGGATGAAAGCGCTTCCAGTGCGCCGTCTGTCCGCGATCATCACGCAGGTCGCCCAGACACTCCACGAGAAATTCGGACTCGAAAAATTGTTCATCGGAGGCGGCAGTGCGCCGGCGCTCCTCGATCACATCTACGCCGGCACCGCGCTGCGCATGCGCGACCTCGATCTGATCTGCGTCGCCAACCGGATCGTCGACGAGCGTCTCGCCCGAAAAGCGGGCGAAGCGTGCGACACCCCGGACCTGCGCTTTCTCCCGCGCTACGTCTACCCGCGGCGCCGCTCGCGCAACGAGCACGACATGATGATCGCGGGCTGGGGCGCGATCTGGGACGCGAACGGCCTGGAGATCGATCTCTCCATCTTTCACGATGACGCCACGCTGCGCCTCAACGGCCTGCTGAACGTCGATCGCATTCTCATTCCGCTGACACCCGGCACGTCATTCACCGAGCTCGCCGCGCGCATGATGCTCGCCGGCTCACCCGAGGCGGCGCTCGCCGAACGACTGTTCGTCGATCCCCATCACGGCTATGCCAGCTGGCACAACCGTCATCCACGCATCATCGCGTGGACTGCGGTGCACGCGTCGCCGATCGAGAGCGCGATCCGCATCGTCCGCTGCTGCACGAACAAGCTGCACGTGCATCACCTTCACAGCGACCTCGCCGATCCGCTGCGCGACGCGATCATGCGCGGAAACAATCGCGGCGATCGCTTCCTCCGCGTCCGCACGCTGATCAAGCTGCTGCACGACGATCGCGCCGGTGCGGAGCTGGAGATGCTGCACGACCTCGGCGTTTTCCAGGAGTGGCTCCCCGAAGTCGGCGAAGTGGTCGGCCGCCTCGGACACGGCGCGCTCCTCGGACTGCTCACCGAAGCCGATCGCGAAGGACGCAGAGACGCCGAGCATCACGCCGCATTCGCCGCCGCCGGCGAGCAGGGCGGCACCGAGATCAGCGCGATGCGCCTCGAAGCGCTGCTGCTCAACATGCGCAGCGAGCATCGCAACAAAGTGCTGGAGGAGATCGCGCTCGCCGAGCCGATGTTCGCCGCGCTCGTGCGCGCGCAGATGCCGCACGTCGAGCACCGTCCGCGCATGCCGCGCACGCGGCGCGCGGTGCGGGCCGTCACTCGTTCCGTGCGAAAAATGCTCCCGTCGATTTCGTGATGTGCACCGCGCCGTCGCGCGCGATGCGGGACTCGATGTACGCGCGGTAATCGCGCTTCGTGATCGAGGCAATGTACGCGATCAGCGGCTCCGCCTCGGTCACATGCAGCGCGTCGACATAATCCTCGCGTTGCACGTTCGGAAACACCCGCTCGACCTGCTCGCCGCCGTTCTCCAGCGTGAATCCCGCCGACACCGCGGCTGACTCGGGCACCAGCTCCTTGACCTCCCGCATGTGATCGCGCCCATTCGTCGCCGCGAAGAACAACCCGCCGCGGCGCAGCACGCGCTTGATCTCGCGCAGCGCCCGTTCGCGATCGTCGACGTGATACAGCATGTGATTCGCGATCGCGACGTCGAACGCGCCGCTCGCGAACGGCAGCTCGGGCAGCGCGCAAACGAGGTGCGGCCGCATCGCGATCGACGCATCGGTGAGCATCAATCGCAGCTTCGGCATCCGCTCTTCGTTCTCGATCCAGAGGCTGCGCGTTCCGCATCCGGCTTCCAGCACGCGCTGCCCGCCGGCGAGCTGCAGCCGGTCGAACACCCATCGCTGAAAGCCGTACGCGTTCGTGCTGAAACGCTGATGCAGCGCGATGCGCGCGTCGAGATTCTTCGTCGTGTCGTATTGCGGGATGGCCATCGTTCAGCGCATCCTAATCTCATGCTTGCATTGGTGCTGCTTTCGCTTTTCTTTGCGAACTCCGATCAGACGAAGATGGTGGAGCGGCTGACGAAGCAGCTCAAGAGCCACGACGTGCACGAGCGCATCGAAGCGGCGCGATTGCTGTGGGATGTCGCGGCCATCGCCAAGCCCGCCGCGATTCCCGCGCTCCGCGATGCGCTCAACGATTCCGAGCCCTCGGTGGTCGTGCACGCGGCCGGCGCGCTGATCGCGATGGATGTGCCGGAGCGCGAGCTCGCCGATCCGCTGCGCCGCGTGCTGCACGACGGCGACCAGTCCGACCGGTTCCTCGCCGCGCGTGCGTTGATCGGCATCGATCCCGTCGATCAGCTCACGCCTCCGATCCTCGACTACCTCCGCCGCGAAGCGCCCAAAGGAAAGAACTACGGCATCGCGCGCAAAGCGGTGCGCAAGCTCGCCTCGACGCATGACCGCGCGATCATCGCGCCGCTCCTGTCGGAGCTGACGAAGTCGCCGCAGTCCGCGCAGCCGATCCTCGAAGCGCTCGGCGATTTCAATCCGCCGCCGCCGAACTGGATCGAAACGCTCATCGGCCAGCTCGAGCACTCCGATCCGCATGTCCGCAGCACCGCCGTCGATCTCCTCGGCAAACAGAAAGCGCGCGCGGGCGACGTGAAGATGTGGGCCGTGCCGGTGTCGCGGCTCTGCACCGATCCCGATGCGAGCGTGCGGATGCAGGCGGTCTTCGCGCTGCAGTACGCGGGCGGACTCGCGCTCGAAGGACTGCCCGGCGTCCTGCAGGCGCTCGCCTCGGACAGCGATGCCGATGTGCGCGCGCGTGCGGCCGAGGCGGCGGGGGAGATGGCCAACGCGCAGTTCGCGATCGATACGCCGCTGAAAGTCGCGGCGGCGAAAAACGCGCTGCCGGTGCTCACCGCCGCCGCGGACAAGGACGCGTCGCATGAAGTGCGTCGCAACGCGGTGCGGGCGATCAATCAGCTGCAGCTCGACAACGCGGTCGTCGTGCCGCTGCTCGCGCAGATCGCGGTCGAACAGAAAGACACGCAGGACGTGCGCTGGGCCGCGCTGCTGGCGCTGCGCAATCGCGGCAAAGATGCGGCGTCCGCAGCGGATGCGATCCGTCCGCTCGCCAGCGATGCGGATGCCGACGTTCGCAAGGACGCGCAGGCGGCACTCGATTCGTTCAAGTCCGAATATCGCGGCGGATCGAAGGCGGTCGTGCAGTTGCGGACCGGCGATCCCGATGCGCGCGAGCACGCACTCGCGTATCTGCGCGAGCACAAGCTCGAGCTCTCCGAGGATTCGTTGTTCCGTGCGTTGACGCAGTCGGATGTCGAGCAGGTGAAGAACCTGCTCGATGCCGGCATCTCGCCGAATGTCCGCTTCGCGAATTCGTTCGGCGATCCGGCGCTGCGCGCGGCGATCGGGCCTCAGTGCGAGGCCGATGCGAAGACGATCGTGCGCATGCTCCTCGCGCGCGGTGCCGATCCGAAGCTCGCCGACGATCGCGGCAACACCGCGCTCATGGAAGCCGCGCAGAAATGCGACGCCGAAACGGTGAAGATGCTGCTCAAGGCGGGCGCGGACATGAGCGCGAAGAACAAGCAGGGCGTGACCGCATTCGAGTTCGGGATGTGGGACGCGACCGAGGGAGCCGCGGCGCTGGTCGCGGCCGGTTATCGATTGCCGGCGGAGAAGGCGAAGCAATATCGCGAGGCGTACAAGGGAAACGCGAAGGTGCTGGCACTGCTCGACAAGGCATCCGCGCCGAAGAAATGAAACGCGTGCTGCGCGAGTGCGCCGCCGCGCACGACGTGGATCGTCAATCAACGGCGCGATGAAAGGACGCATCACGCGAACCGAAAATCCGACGGCGGTTCGCGGAGCGCGGGCGTCCTCGCCCGCAGTCGCCGGCCGTCCCGGCCGGCGACACTTGGTCGTCGGGCGGGACGCCCGCCGACTGCGGGCGGGACGCCCGCGCTCCACCTCCGGCGTATGATCATCGAACCCTCCCATGCTCGAACCCGGCGCGCGGCTCGGTCCGTACGAGATCCTCTCCGTCATCGGGAAAGGCGGCATGGGACGCGTTTACCGATTACGACCCGAGCGATCACGTCTTCACGTGCAATTGATGTTTGGAGCGCGGGCGTCCTCGCCCGCAGTCGCCGGCCGTCCCGGCCGGCGACACTTGGTCGTCGGGCGGGACGCCCGCGCTCCACCTCCGGCGTATGATCATCGAACCCTCCCATGCTCGAACCCGGCGCGCGGCTCGGTCCGTACGAGATTCTCTCCGTCATCGGGAAAGGCGGCATGGGGCGCGTCTACCGCGCGCGCGATTCGCGGCTCGATCGCGATGTCGCGATCAAGATCCTTTCCGAAGAGCTGTCCAACGATCAGGCCGCGATCGTGCGCTTCGAGCGCGAAGCGAAAGCGGTCGCCGCGCTGTCGCATCCGAACATCGTCTCCATCTTCGACTTCGGCGCGAACGATGGCATCACGTTCGCCGTCACCGAGCTGCTCGAAGGCGAGACGCTGCGCGCACTCCTGCAGCGCACGCGCCTGACCTGGCGCCGCGCGTGCGAGATCGCCATCGATGTCGTCGACGCGCTTTCCGCCGCGCACGGCCGGGGCATCATCCATCGCGACCTCAAGCCGGAGAACATCTTCATCGGCCGCGACGGCCGCGTGAAAGTGCTCGACTTCGGACTCGCGCGCACCTCCGCGCCGTTCGCGTGGCGCGGCGATGACGCCGACACATTGCGCCAGGAGACTTCGCCCGGTGAGCTCGTCGGGACGCCCGGCTACATGTCGCCGGAGCAGATCAAAGGGGAGAACGCCGAGGCGCCGAGCGATCTGTTTTCGTTCGGTTGTGTGCTGTACGAAATGCTCGACGGCGAGCGCGCCTTCGCCCGCAACACTCCGATCGAAGGCCTCGCCGCAATCCTCGGCGAACGTCCGAAAACATTGGCCAACGTGCCGGCGGAGCTCGATCAACTCGTGATGCATTGCCTCGCCAAAGACCCGTCGGCGCGCTATCAATCGGCGCACGACGTCGCGCTGACGTTGCGATCGCTGCTCGATTCCACTCCGCCGCCGCGCACCATCAACGGACGGATTCCCGCGACCGGCGAGCTCCGCCCCGCGACTTTCGAGACGCCCCAAACGCTTTACGCGCGCAGCGGCGACGTCAACATCGCGTACCAGGTCGTCGGCAGCGGCCCGCTCGATCTCGTCTTCGTCATGGGCTGGATCACCCATCTCGAATACTTCTGGCAGGAGCCGTCGTTCGCGCGATTCCTGCGCCGGCTCGCGTCGTTCTCGCGGCTGATCCTCATCGACAAACGCGGCACCGGCCTCTCCGACCGCGTCCCGCTGCATCAGCTGCCGACACTCGAGCAGCGCATGGACGATGTGCGCGCGGTGATGGAGGCGGTCGGCTCGCCGCGCGCGGCACTCTGCGGGATTTCCGAGGGCGGCCCGATGTGCAGCCTCTTCGCGGCGACGTATCCGGAGCGGACGTCGGCGCTGGTGATGATCGGCACGTACGCGAAACGGATCCGCTCCGATGACTATCCGTGGGGACCGACGGCCGAGCAGCGCGAGGCGTTCTTCGAGCTGATGCAGCGCGAGTGGGGCGGACCGGTCGGGCTCAACGAGCGCGCGCCGTCGAAGGCGAACGATCCGGCGTTTCGCGAATGGTGGGCGAAGTATCTGCGGATGGGCGCGAGTCCCGGCGCCGCGGTCGCGCTCACGCGCATGAACGCGGAGATCGATGTGCGGCACGTGCTGCCGACGATCCGCGTGCCGTCGCTGATCATCCATCGCAGCGGCGACCTCTGTCTGAAAGTGGAAGAGGGCCGCTATGTCGCGTCGCGCATTCCGAAGGCGAAGTACGTCGAGCTGCCGGGCAATGACCATCTGCCGTTCGTCGGCGATCAGGATGCGATCGTCGATGAAGTCGAGGAATTCCTCACCGGCGTGCGCCAGCACTCCGCACCCGATCGCGTGCTCGCGACGATCTTGCACGTGCAGTGCAGGGCAAGTTCTCAGCTTGCCTCTGCCTCCATTGACCGCGAGCTCGCCTGGTTCCGCGGACGCCTCATCGAACTCGACGCGAACACGCTGCAGGCCGCATTCGACGGACCCGCGCGCGCGGTGCGCTGTGCAAGCGCGATCTGCAAATTGATCGACGGCGCGGCCGCGGGCGTGCACACAGGCGAATGCGATCTCGTCGGCGACTCCTTTGGCGGACCGCCGCTCGAGACCGGCGCCGCGATCGCATCACGCGCGAATGCGGGCGAAGTGCTCGTGTCGCGCACCGTGCGCGATCTCGTCGCGGGCTCCGGCATCGCGTTCGAGGAAGACGGCGAGCTCGATGAATGGCGGCTCTACCGCGTATGTGACGATGGGCATACGATGCCGTAAGAGGAAATGACGTTAATGACATTGCTCATCGCCACATGGCTCGTAATTGCAGGTTTTTTCGGACAATCGGCCGAAAGCATGCAGCGCGATCTCGCCGGACATGCCGAACAGGTACGCGCACTCGCCTCGGACAAGATCCTGATCGATGCGATCAAGAGCCAGAACGCGAAAAAAACGCCGCTCGCGGAGATTCAGCGGCTGGACAAATTGTGGATCGACGACAAGGACGAACAACTCGTCCACACTGTGACTACAGGACGGTGCGCGGAACACCTCCGGCAGATCGCGACAGCCTCCGGATTCGGCGAAATGATGGTCATGGACGATCAGGGGGCGCTCGTCTGCTCCAATGCGCGGACGAGCGATTACTGGCAGGGCGACGAGGAGAAATGGACGCGCGCCTTCAATAACGGCAAGGGCGCGACATTCATCGATCGTCCCCGGCTGGACGAAAGCAGCAAGACCAATCTCGCGCAGATCTCCGTGCCGGTGACGGACGGCGGCCGCGCGATCGGCGTCATTACGGCCGGTATTCCGCTCCACCAGCTGGAGCATAAGTAGCGGGCCGCCACAGATACAGGTACCAGTAAATCGGTGCTGCGATCAGGCCTCCGAACAGCAGCACGATGACCCACAATACACGCCGGTCCTCAGGAATTCGGTCCGTGCGAAATGCATGGATCACATACATAGCGATTACGACGAACATCAGGATCATCGTGAGCAGGTGGATGGGGAAAATCAGCCAGAAGCCATTGAAGGGCTGATTCGCATGACCGGTGCTCATCGATGCAAACATGAAGAACATGAATCCGATGAACAGGAAGAAATAGATCACCGGCCAGACCGCGCCGATCCCCATGAGGATTACAGTGGGTCTCGAGGGTTGCCACGGACGAGAAGCCATTGTTCGATACGCTCCCGATTACCCACTCATATTCGGGCGGAAAATCGGGGAACGCAAGTCACTGCTGCTGATATTGCTGTGGTGCTGTTCTTTACGAAACGAGCACGAACACAAGCAGAACGAGCACGAATACGAAAAGCCACGTAGCGGCGGCCGTCTCCCGTGTCGAAAACTCCCGGCGCCATATTCCGATGCCTCCAGGCGTGATGTTGAGGAACAGCAGAAACAGCCTGCGGACGGCGGTTCTCACCGGCGGGCCGGCGTATCGCGCGACGATTATGGATGCCGCCGTTGCGATGACCGCTGCGGCGGGCAGGATGATCCAGTGGATCTGCATCTGCACATCATTGATCACGGGAACATTGCATTGAACAGATTCGCCAGCCGGTAGCCGCCTTTCGCCAGCGCCAGCTCGCAGGTATCGAACACCGTGGCCATATACGTCGCGCTCGCGGTTTGATTGCGCTGCAGCGTCGCGGGGTAGGCGATTTTCTTCGCCGTCTCGAAACCTTCCTTCGACCATTCCTCGAATTTCCCCGGCTTCAGGTCGCCAACCGAATTTTTCGGGTGGTCCTGCTCGATCTTGTGGCTGACGCGCGTCACATACGCGAGATCGCTCTCATTCGTATTACGCGGGACCGATTCGTCGATGATGTTGTCCCATAGACTGTGCAGGTTCGACGGATCGGTCGGCTTCTCCTTCTTGAGCAGAAAAAGATTCCCGCCCTGATCGCCGGTCTGTTCGTTCGGCTCGCTCGTTACCCGTCCCGCATTGTGCAGCGGCTGATGCGTGTCGCCGACCAGATGCTCGATCCAGGCGAGATAGAGCGCCTGCAGATGCGACGGACACGTCCCCGCGACGACCGGCTGCAGCAGCTCCATCTGGCCGACCTCATTCGGCAATTTGATCGGGATCGCCGGATCGTCTTTCGGCGCGTCGCTGCCGGTGCCGCCCGACACGCCGGTCCAGTAATGATCGAGAAAATGCCAGTCGGGCTGATGGAACTGGATGCACGGCCGTTTGTCGTCCGGCTTCTTGGTCTGCTGATTGATTTTCGGACGGACGACATCGGGCCACGTCGCCGCCATGATGAAGAACTCGCGCTGCCGCTCTTTCAGCGGACGGCTGTCGGTCGGAAACATCTCGTGCAGACAATCGCCCGCCTGCGACTCCAGCAGCTCCGCGACGGCGCGCTCCTGCGCCTTCGGCGTCATGTTGTCCCACGCGATCGCCGCGACGGTCTTGTGACCGGTGGCATTCCACGCAAGAGCGAGCGGGGAGAGAGCGAGAACGACAAGCACGAAGCAGACGTGGCGCATGGGTCGAGAGTACCTCCTGATACTCGAAGGAGTGTCGATTCCTAGGCGTTTCCCTACCCTCCGGACGGCGTAAAATCGACAAATGCCACTCCCCGATCTCTCCAGGCTCTATCAGGTCGACGACGACGGCGCGCTGTTCATCTCGCCGGTGATCAAGGACTGGTCGATTCTCGAATCGCACGGCATCGACACGGTGATCGACATGGAAGGTGGACTCGACGAGTGCATCCCGACCGTTCCCGGCCAATGCCTCTATGTCTATTTCCCGATCGAAGACGAAGAGCTGCCGGACATTCCGAAGCTCGAGGCGGTGACCGCGCTCGGTGCGCATCTCGTTGCAAGCGGACATCGCGTGCTGTCGCATTGCGGGATGGGCTTCAACCGCTCCGCACTCGTCGCCGGCCGCATTCTCCATCGCCTCGGCATGCCGGGCTCGCAGGTGGTGGAGCGGCTGCGCGAGCGGCGCGCGGGCGCGCTGTTCAATGAGGTGTTTGCGGCGCATCTGATGGAACTGCCGTGAGGCAGTCCTCTCCCTCCGGATGATCGCCATCAGGTGCACGGCAAAGGCTGCGAGCGCGCTGGGACTGCGATTAGGAAACGATCCACTGCCGTCCGGCACGAGTCCGCTCGGCGACTCGTATGTCAACCTGGTTGCCACAGCGGCAGGTGGTGTCTTCCTCTTCATGAACGAGCAGAGTCTTCTTGCGGTGGTGGTTCCTCGATGCGAGCCGGACATCCCCTGACATCCGTAAGGCTGGTAACATTCGCAGATCCCCCGAAATACGGAAATTAAGAACCGAAAGAGGAGACGATGCGTCAGCTCGCGATACTCATTCTTGCGCTCCCGCTGTTCGCTCAGACCACCGCCTCGCTCACCGGCACCGTCACGTCGCAAGGGGGTCAGCCGATCCCCGGCGTCACCGTCATCGCCACCTCGGCGTCGCTGCAGGGCATGCGCTCTGCGATCACCGGCGAGACCGGCATGTACACCTTCGATGCGCTCCCGCCCGGCTCGTATCGGCTGAAGTTCGAGCAGGGCGGGATGGTGGCGGAAGAGTCGGCGGTGCTGCGGCTCTCACAGACCTCACGCGTCGACGTGGTGCTGAAGGCGATGATGGAGATGCTGGTCCACGCGCACACGCCGCCCGCGCTCGAGCTGCCGCAGGTCTCGACGAATCTCACGCTCGCGCAGATGGAGCGGCTGCCGGTGCCGCGCAATCAGCTCGCCACCGCGCAATTCGCGCCCGGCGTGCAAAGCAACACGCTGACGAACGGCCAGCTGCAGATCTCCGGCGGTCCCGGCTATGACAACCTCGTGCTCGTGAACGGCGTCGTGGTGACGGAGAACGTGCGCGGCCAGATCCGGCCGATGTACGTCGAGGACGCGATCCAGGAGACGACCATCATCACCGGCGCGATCTCCGCGGAGTTCGGACGCTTCAGCGGCGGCGTGGTGAACACGATCACCAAGTCGGGCGGCAACGAATGGACCGGCTCGGCGCGCGACTCCTTGAGCAATCCATCGTGGTCCGCGCAGACGCCGTTCGGTGAAGGTCGCGAGGACTCGATCAGTCACGTCTGGGAAGCGACGTTCGGCGGTTACGCGCTGCGCGACCGTTTGTGGTTCTTCACCGCGGGACGCTGGGCGAAGAACGACACGGCGCGCACGACGCTGTCGATTCCGGCCGGCACCAACTCGCCCGCGTCGCCCGTGTTCAGCTACACCGAGGGGAACGATCAGAAGCGGTACGAAGGAAAAGTGACGGCGCAGATCACGCAGCAGATCACGGCCGTCGGCTCGTACTTCGGCATCAACACGAAAGGGACGAACGTCCGCTTCAACAACAACATCTACGACGCGGCGAGCCTCACCACGCGCAACGATCCGGAGTCGCTGATCGCGGTTCATCTGAACGGCATCGTGAACACGTCGCTGCTCGCGGAAGCGCATTATTCGCGGCGCAAATTCGCCGATCGCAGCGGTGCGTTCGCCACCGATCTGATCCACGGCACGGTGCTGCTCGATCGCGCCAATCAGAACGCCCGCTTCAATTCGCCGACGCTCTGCGGCGTCTGCGATGTCGAGCGCCGCAACAACGACGATGTGATCCTCGACGCGCGCGCGGCCCTCGGCACACACGATCTGGTCGGCGGCCTCGATCGATTCACGGAGAGCCGCTACGCGAACAACCATCAGTCGGGGAGCGACTTCTCGCTCTTCGTCACGCGCGTGCAGTGGAAGGACGGCGTGCTCTACCCGGTCATCACGCCGACGAACGGGCAGGGCGGCGGGACGTTCATCCGCTGGAATCCGATTCTCGTCGCGCCGCGCGAGGACGAGCTGCGCACCGACTCCGCCTTCGTCAACGACGTCTGGAGCCTCGGTCCGCACTGGACGATCAACCTCGGCGCGCGCTTCGACCGCAATCACGCCGCGGATGCGGACGGGGTGGTGAGCTCGAACGACAAGCGGCTCGCGCCGCGGCTCGGTGCGCAGTACGACCTGCGCGGCGATGGCCGGCATCGCATCAATCTGTCCGTCGCGGAGTACTCGTCGCGCATCGCGGACAGTATCGCGTCGGCGAATCAGGCGGCAGGCAATGCGGCGGCGATCGACTTCGCGTACAAGGGACCGCAGTTCAATAACAACGCGCTCAATACGCCGCTGGAGGACGTGATCCAGAAGGTGCTCGATTACTTCAACAGCACACAGGGCGGGACGAACAATCGCGCGGCGAACAATCTGCGCGCGAACGGCAGCCGCTCGATTCCCGGCTATTCGACGTATTTCGACGGGACGTTGTCGTCGCCGTACGTCCGCGAGATCACGGCCGGTTATGGATTCCAGATCGCGCACGACGGTTACGTGCGCGCCGATTACATCCACCGCGACTGGCGCGATTTCTATGCGGCGAGTGTGACGACGGCCACGCAGAAGGCGAACACGCCGCTCGGCATCCCGGTCGATCTGACGCTGATCCGCAACAGCAACAACATCAGGCGCAACTATCGCGGCGTGCAATTGCAGGCGCGCTGGTCGCCGTCCAAATTCGAGTCGGGGATCAACTACACGTATTCGAAATTGCGCGGGACGGATGAAGGGGAGAACGGCAATACCGGCGCGGTGGCGAACATCGATCCCACTCTGTTTTATCCCGAGTTTTTCAATTATTCGCGGGTGAACCCTGCCGGGTATCTGCAGGGCGATCAGCGCCATCGTCTTCGCGCCTGGGTGGGCTACGACTTCGGATTCCTGACCGCGTCGCTGATGCAGACATACGACTCGGGGCTGCCGTATTCGATCGTCGGGCCGATCAATCTGTCCGGTTTTGCCACGAATCCCGGTTATGCATCGATTCCGAACGGCCTGTACTACTTCAGCGGACGCGGTGCGCTGCGCACCGAGGCGGCGATCTCGACCGATCTCGCGTTGCGGTATGCGCTGCACGTGCATGCCGTGGAGCTCTTCGCGCAGGGCGATCTGCTCAATATCTTCAACAACGACGCGGTGGTCGATCCGCTGCGCATCGGCACGACGGTGAGCACCGCGGCGACATCGCCGGCATTCACGCCGTTCGATCCGCGCAGCGCGGCGCCGGTAGAGTGTCCGCAAGGCGCAGCTGCGTCGCAGTGCACCGCGATGAAGGCGAATTACCAACTCGCGCCGAATTTCGGCCAGCCGCTGAACGACCTCGCGTACCAGCGGCCCCGGACATATCGGATTTCCTTGGGAGTGAGGTTCTGAGGACCTGAAAGCTGAAACCTGAAACCTGAAACCTGAAGAAAGCCGCCCGGCGTGCCTTTTTCAGGTTTCAGGTTTCAGGTTTCAGGTTTCAGGTTTTCCCGAGGGATAATGTGCTCATGCGGCTGGTCACCGCGCTTCTCATCAGCCTGATCACATCGGCTCCCAAGCCGATGGAGTACATCTACCATCCGCCCGAGTCGGCGAACGACGTCCGCTACACCTATCACTGGGAGATCCTCCGCACCGCGCTCGAGCGCACGAAAGAGAAGTGGGGGCCGTACCGCATGGTGCCGTCGGAGTTCATGACCGAGCGGCGGCAGGCGTTCGAGCTGAAACACGCCACCGGCAAGCTCACCGTGATGTACCTCAGCACCACGCCTGACTTCGAGCGCACGCTGATTCCGATCCGCATCCCGGTCGACAAAAACCTCGGCGGCTACTGCGTCTTTCTGATCCGCAAGGAGGACAGAGCGCGATTCGCCGACATCCAGTCACTCGATGACCTTCGCAAGTTCCGCTTCGGCCTTGGACTCGGCTGGATCGACGTCGACATCCTCCGCGCCAGCAACTTCAAGGTCGTCACCGGCTCGAGCTACGAAGGCCTCTTCGAAATGCTCGCACAGAAACGCTTCGACATCTTTCTGCGCGCCGCCGTCGAAGTGCTCGACGAATACGACCAGCGCAAATCACGACTCCCCGGCCTGTACATCGAGGACGACATCACGTTCTATTACCCGCTGCCGATGTATTTCTGGTTCCCGAAGACGCCGGAAGGCAAACGCCTCGCCGCGCGGGCCGAAGAGGGCATGCGGATGATGATCGCGGACGGTACGTACGACCGCATCTTCGATAAGTACCAGCGCTGGAAGATCGAGCGCCTGCATCTGAAGCAGCGGAAGATTTTCCGCATCGGCAATCCGAACGTCGGACCGGAGACGCCGTTCAGCGACAAGCGCCTCTGGTTCGATCCGCAGACGTACAAATGAGCGAGCGCAGACCATCAGTGACGTTCATCGTGGCCGCGATTCTGGTCACGGTGACGACGCTCGTCCTCGGCGCGGGCGGCGCGGTGAATTATTTTCTGCGGCTCACCGAGGAGAGCGCGCGGCTGGAGCGCATCACGAATTCGCAGGCGGACGAGATCGCGGTCGCGCTCGCGCTGCCGGTGTGGAACATCGATCGCGCGCAGATCGACAAAATCCTCGACAGCCAGGAAGGCGCGCCATCGGTCGAAGCAGTCGTGGTCAATGCGGCGGGCGGCCGGCAGGCGCGCATGCGCGATGCGAATCGGCGGTTCGTGTCGACATCCGCGGCGATTCAGACCGAAGGACTGCTGGTCGAAGAGCGGCCGATCGTCTTCGGCAAAGAGCGCATCGGCACGGTGGTGCTCTACACGACGCCGCGCAGCATCGAAAAGCAGATGCGCCAGACGCTGCTCGCCACGCTCATCATGATCGTCGTCACCGATCTGCTGCTCGTGCTGTCGACGTACGCCGTTCTCTATCGCACGATGCTCCGTCCGCTGGTGAAGGTCGAGCGATTCGCGGCGGCGGTGAGCGCCGGGGGGGAAGCCGATGTGCCGTCGATCGAGCCAGCGAAAACCGCGGAGCTCGAACGATTGCGCTCATCGATCGACACGATGGTGCGCACCATCAAATCGGAGAAGGACTTCACCGAGACGGCGATCGACGTCGTCCGCGACATGTTCTTCGTCCAGGATCGCGAAGGTCATTTCGTCCGCTGGAACAAGGCGACGTCGGACCTGTTCGGCGCGGAGGCGCTGAAGAAGCCGGAGCCGTATTACATCCTCAACCACGTCGCGCATCCCGAAGACCGGCTGCTCGTGCGGCGCGCCATCGACGAAATCTTCGACGGTGTGGGATTCGCCGAAACGGAAGCGCGCTATTTCCTGCCGGAAGGAACGCGCAACATCCATCTGACCGGACGGCGGATGGAAATCGAAGGCACGCCGTACATCGTCGGCACGGCGGTCGATGTGACCGAGCGGCGCTCGGCCGATGCGGAGCGCCGCAAGTTGCGCGAAGCGATTCAACAGTCGGCGATCGAGTGGCGGCAGACGTTCGACTCGGTCACCACGCCGATCATCATCACCGACGGCGACGGACTCATTCAGCGGCTCAACCAGTCCGCGGCGGCGATGTCGGGATATGACGAGCGGGAGCTCGCCGGCCGCAATGTTTCGGAGCTGATTCATCAGACTCACGGACGGACGTGGGACATCAATATCAATCCCCTCTTTCCGGGCAGCGACGACCGCTCGCAGATCGTGGTGTTCTGGGACATCACGCGCATCGTCGCATTACAGGAATCGCTGCGGCGGCAGGAGACGATGACGGCAATGGGGAAGCTGGTGGGGGGCGTGGCGCACGAGGTGCGCAATCCGCTGTTCGGCATCTCCGCGACGCTCGATGCATACAGCGAGGAGATGAACACGGCCGAGCTGCGGGAGATGGCGGCGACGCTGCGCGACCAGGTGGGGCGTTTGTCGCGATTGATGCAGGAGCTGCTGGAATTCGGCAAGCCGGTCGCCGTGGCCCGCAAGCGCGGCGCATTGGATTCGCTCATTAATGAGGTGATCGCCAGCCGCTCACCGGCTGCGTCTGAAGCGCAGGTCACTGTGCAGAACGATGTCGATCGCGACGTGCCGCAAATCCCGATGGATCGCGAGCGATTGCGCCAGGTGCTCGAAAACGTGGTCGACAATGCATTACAGCATTCGCCGCGCGGCACGATGGTGACGATCAACGGCAACATGCACCCGCACAACGGCAGCGAATGCGTGGAGCTCCGCATCGAGGACCAGGGCCGCGGCTTCCTTCCCGGCGAAATCCCGCACGTTTTCGAACCGTTCTTTACCCGCCGCGAGCGCGGCACCGGCCTCGGCCTCTCCATCGTGCAGAAGATTGTGGAGGAGCATGAGGGCGTTGTAAGAGCGTCCAACCGGGCGGAGGGCGGGGCACGGATCACGATCCGGTTGCCGGTGTGAGACTTCTTGTGATCGTCTCGCTCGGGATCGAGAGTCGACACGCGGATCAACGACCGTGAATCCCGTCGTCCGCGAGATCCGGCACGTCGGTCGTCGAAATGAATGCATGATCATTGAGACCGCACATCACGAAGCGTGTGAACGCACTCGAAATCATCAGCGTGCGTCTCGGCGTCGATGCAACCCGCATCGACGCTGATGCATGACCGGTCCCGATCGCTGCGAGCCGCATCGCGCGTCATTCGCCCGTCATCGCCATCGATACCAAGTTCATCGATCGTGATGACAACCGTCTCGCAGTCGATGCAGCCCGCATCGATTTCGACTGCAGCGGATTCACCATCGATGCGACCGTTCATCGATGCCGACACGACTGCTGTCGCGCGGAAACAATCTTTCTTCGTCTCCATAGCACTCGTCGATCCGGGCCTCGATGCTGGCGGAGGAGTATTCGCGCGCGATTTTCTTCACGAGAAAACTGATCTTCCGCGAAGAGACACGGCTCCATCGGGTGTTCCACAACGAAACGGCGAATGCCATCCAGCGGCGCTTAGAGTTAGAGGATTGCAGGCGAAAGCGGAGTTGGGCCGACCACGATTTTCGCAGCCGCACTTTTCCCCCGCCCGCCCCGCGTCTTCGCCTATTTTGCGCTGACGTTCACACCTTTTCTATCCTCTCTGCGTGCGCGCCGTAATGAGGATTAGGCATTGATCCTTGCAGCGGCCCGTTTCCGCCGCCCGCCCCGAATCTCTGCCGTTTCCTCCCTAATATGCACAAGACTAGTCCCGCGCTCGGTCGTGATCAGCAGTCAGGCCGGCAATTACGTGCTGACGCGCCTTCTAGCCCCAGCACGCATGAACGATGATGGGAGCAGCGACCGTCGTTCGTTTCCGGTACATCTGGCTTTGAATGCCACTCGTCACATTCCGCAAGCATTTGGACGAGCGTAGAATTGTCCGATGCTGAACGCATCCTCGACGTCGCTCTGGACGTGGACTGTGGTCGCGGCAATCGTAACGACCGTCGGCACACTGGTGGGTCATCTCCTGAAAGAGATTGTTCTGGCGCGATCATTCGAGGCGTGGAAACGCCGGCAGACTGCGGCTGATATCGAGAGAAAGTATCGCGACCCGATTGTTCTCGCCGCGCTAGAGCTGGCGAGCCGCCTTGCGGAGATTATCCAGGAGCATCCGACCGACTATCTTCATCGGTCCGCTCTGTCAACGGTCATTCAGCGCACGTTGGGATCTCACCGCGATGCGCACTTCAAGAAATACAAATGCCAGAGCACGATGTACAGAATCGCGGCATTCCTGGCATGGGTGGAGCTACACCGGCAGGAACTTGTGTTTCTCGAGAGTGAACATACTGGCGCCGCCAGACCTGCGCAGCAAAGCATTGACGCTATTCGCCAAGACTTCGCCGACGGACAAATCAATGAGTCCGACGACTGGGCCAGTTGGACCGACGCATTAATCTTCCGGGAAGAACAACGTGCAATTGGTGAAGCGATGATCGCCGGGCCTCCACCTGCCCGAACGGTGGTCGGTTACGGTTCGTTCATAACGATCGCGGAAACCGCGGCACATCCAAATCACAGGTGGGTTGAGTGTTTGGAGCATTTCTGTGTTGACCAACAGTCGAACAAGGAGTTCAGACTAGTTCGATATCGTCGATTATTGGTTCACCTGATTGATCTAGTTTGCGCGATCGATCCGCGACGCATCCCGGTTTGGCTCACTGAGGTGTCCGCGCAACAGCGCCTTCACCTCGCCAAAGTAAAACAAAGAGGTTTCGCTCAAACGGCGGCGCAGGTTCAAGGGTGAACTGCAACGCTGACGGGCCCATTGTAGTGATAGTCGACTCATTGAGCCATTCACGTTGA
>DATEZA010000342.1:0-2844 GCA_035255945.1 Thermoanaerobaculia bacterium | reverse complement strand
TGGCCGGTGTCGGTTTCGGAGTAGGACGCGCGCTTCATCGAGCGGAGGATGAAGTTCGTCAGGAAGCGATCCTCCGGCGTGCCGGTGACCGCTGTCAGAATCCGCTGCAGCTCCGAGGGCCGCATCTCTTCGACATCGCCGCGCAGCGCGAGCTTGAATTCCTTGAGCACGTCGCGCAGGTCTTCGAGCTTCTGCGGATCGGGCTGCTGGTGCACGCGGAAGAGGCCCGGCTGTCCGGCGAAGACCAGCTCTTTCGCGACCTCTTCGTTCGCTGCGAGCATGAACTCTTCGATGAGGCGATGCGCGACGTTGCGCTCGCTCGGATTGATCGCCGCAATTTCCCCGCTCTCCGCAAGCACGACATCCGCCTCGGGCAGATCGAAGTCGATGGAGCCGCGATGCTCGCGCCGTTTGCGCAGCACTTCGAAGAGCTCGTGCATGCGCTTGAATTCGGGGATGAGGTAGCCGTAGCGTTCGAGGAGATCCGTGTGTGGCACCGGCGACCCGCCGGTGGTTTCCGCCGCCGAGGTCGGCGGCGCCACACCAGTGAGGATTGTGTTGACGTCTGTGTACGTCATCCGCTCCTTCGTTTTGATCACCGACTTGTAGACCTTGCGATGCAGGAAGCGGCCGCGCGCATCGATCTCGATGTCGATGGAGAACGTCAATCGCTCGACGCGCGGATTGAGCGAGCAGATGCCGTTCGACAGACGCTCGGGCAGCATCGGCACCGCTTTGCCGGGAAAGTAAACCGACGTGCCGCGCTCGAAGGCTTCTTCGTCGAGTGCACTCCCCTCGGTCACGTAATGCGAGACATCCGCGATGTGCACGCCGAGGAGGTAGTTGCCGTTCGGGAGCATGCGGACTTCGACGGCGTCGTCGAAGTCCTTCGCCGTTTCGCCGTCGATCGTGACGATGTTGCGATCGCGCAGATCGACGCGCTTCGCCACCTCTTCGGGATGCACTTCCGTCGGGACGGATTCGGCGAAACGCAGGATCTCCTCAGGAAAATGATGCGGGATGTGGAACTTGCGGATCACGACTTCGATGTCGACGCCGGGCTCGCCGATGAAGCCGAGGACTTCGACGATGCGGCCCTGCGCGAAATGCGACGAGCGATCGGGATAGCGATCGAGCTCGACGTTCACCATCTGCCCATCTTTCGCGTCCATTGTTTCGTTGGGCTCGATGAGGATGTCGGTGTCGATGCGCACGTCATACGGGACGACGAACGGATCGCCTTCGTTGTCGTGGAAGCGTCCGACGACCGTGCGATGCGCGCGGCGCAGGACCTCCGTGATTTCGCCGGCGATGTAATCGCGTCCGTGAAGTTTGCGGAAGCTGGGACGCCGTTTGTCGACGCGCACGATGACGAGGTCGCCGTTCATCGCGCCTTTCATCGAGCGCCGATCGATGTAGATGTCGGGCTCGTCGCGATTGGCGAGCACGGTGCCGTAGCCGTCGGGATGCACGCGCACGCGGCCGGCGTGATACGGCGTGAACTCGAGGAGCGAGTAGCGCTTGCCGCGCACCGCGATCACGACGCCGTCGGATTCGAGCTCTTCGAGGGCGCGCTCCACTTCATCGCGCGTGAGCTGCGGATCGGCGAGACGTTCCGCGATGTCGGAGATGGTGAGGAGGCGGTTCCCTTTGGAGCGCAGCAGGTCGATGATCGACCGCTGCAGCTCCGATGGTTGACTGTTCATGTCGGACAGCGGACAGCAAATCGCGGACAGCGGATGGGTGTCAAGAGCTGGGGCGCAATCGGGGATGCCTCGACTTCGCTCGGCATGACGCCGGCGGCGGGGCTTATCGCGCGCGTCCGTTGCCTTTCGGCGAGCGGGGCTCCGACATTCTCTTGTGCGAGACGGGGCGGCGGCGGCTGGGGCGGATCGATTCAGCGAAACCGTTGAGCATGGTCTGACTGCGCAGCTTGTTGTGCAGCGTGTTGCGATGCACGCCGAGCTTCTTCGACGCTTGTGTCACATTGCCGCGGCTGGCCGTCATGGCCGCCACGATGTATTTCCCCTCGAACGCTTCGACTGCCTGCTCCAGGGTGATGCCGTTGCCGATCAACTCGCGAATGATTGCATTCAGGCGGTCGTCGATACTTACCATCGATTCAACCTCTTCGGTGCTACGGGCTTGGTTGCGGAGGAGCGAGATTCTACTACCGCGTGATTCGAAAGACGCCACAACTTTTTAGAGTGACACAGAGAAAAAATTTTCACTTCATCATCGCTTGACAGATGAAGTTTGCAACGCTATTGCGGCGATGATGATGACGAGCGTCACAGCGCTGATCGCTGCTCCTGCGATGAGCGAAAATGGCAGAAAAGTCCAGAGAATCTCGTGTTTTCCGGGTGGTATCGTCGCCGCGCGAAAGAGCTCGTCGTACACGCTGGCGTTCGCCTCGCGTCCATCGATGAAAACTTTCCAGCCCGGCGCAATTTGTTGCGTGAGCACGAGACGTCCGCCGCGCGGCGTATCGACGAGCACGCGCACCTGTGACCCATCGAGCGCGAGCGCCTGCACGTTGCGCACACCGTCGTACGAGATGACGCGCGCCATCGGCTGCGCACCTCGCGAGCGCCACGCTCTCGCATTGCCTCCATCCGCCACGAGCACGTATCTCCTCGGCGGAAGCTGACGGTCGGTGATCACCCAACCGACACCCATCGCATCGAGATGATCGATGCCGACGTTCACGATCTCGCGCGTAAGCGTCTCGAGATACTGCTGCGACGCGACCGGTGCCGGCGTCATCGCATCGAAACGCCGTGTGTACAGATTGAGGTAGCCCGGCACCCACGCATCGCGATTGAGCGATGGGATCTGCCCGAG
>DATEZA010000341.1:0-7936 GCA_035255945.1 Thermoanaerobaculia bacterium | reverse complement strand
CCGTTGTGCGTCTCGCGCAGCAGCGTGGCGATCTCCTCCTGCGCCGGCGCGATGTCCTGCTCGTTCGCCGTCGACGCGAGGATCTGCGGGATGAACGTCCGTCCCGACAGCGTCTGCGTCGCCGTCGTGTACGGGATCAGCACCACGTCGTCCGAATCGCTGCCGCTCGCCGTCTGTCCTTTGATCGACAGCACGCCGACGATCTTGAACACCGCGCTGCGAATCTGAATCTCGCTGCCGATCGGATCGCGGTCGGGGAAGAGATTCTGCGCGACCGTGCTGCCGAGCACCGCGACCTTGCGGTTGCTCCGCACGTCATCGACGGAGAAGAAATCGCCCGACGATGCCTGCCAGTCGCGGATCGCGGAGTAGTCGGTGTCGACGCCGTTGATCGTCGTCCGCCAGTTGCCCGCGGGCCCGATCACCGGCGAGCGCGACACGATCACCGGCGACACAGCCGACACGTACTGCGACTCCGCGCGGATCTTGTCCACGTCCTTCAGACTGAGATTCGGAAACGCCTGCGCGCCCTGGCTCACGCCGCCCTGCTGCGCGGCGCCGGGCGTGATCACGATCATGTTCGTGCCGAGGTTGTTGATCTGCTGATGAATGCGGGAGCGCGCGCCGTAGCCGACGGCGACCATCACGATCACCGCGGCCACACCGATGATGATGCCGAGCATCGTCAGCGCCGCGCGCATCTTGTTCTTGCGGATCGCCTGTGTGGCGAGGCGAATCAAAGTTTGCGATTTCATGCGACCTCCCTGTCGGACAGCGGATAGCGGATAGCGGACAGCGGGAGCACCGCGGACGACTCCTGCTGTCCGCTGTCTGCTGTCCGCTGTCCGGCGAGAACTGCCAGCTGTCTGTCCCGAACCGGTTCATCGCGGCGGATCCGTCCGTCGCGCACTTCCACGATCCGTTTCGCGTACACGGCGATGTCCGGCTCGTGCGTGACCAGCACGATGGTGATGCCCTGATCGTTCAGCTCCTGAAAGAGGCGCATCACATCGCTCGACGTCTCGGTGTCGAGATTTCCCGTCGGCTCGTCCGCGAGGATCAGCGACGGCGACGTGACCAGTGCCCGGGCAATTGCCACGCGCTGCTGCTGGCCGCCGGAGAGCTCGCTCGGCTGATGGTCAAGACGTTGACCAAGTCCGACGCGCTCCAGCGCCGCCGCCGCAAGCGCGTGCGTGTCGCGCTTGATGTCACGCCGGTCGTACAGCATCGGCAGCTCGACGTTCTCGATCGCGCTCGTGCGCGGCAGGAGATTGAATCCCTGGAACACGAAGCCGATCTTCTGATTGCGGATCGCGGCGAGCGCGTTCCTGTCGAGACCGTCCACGCGCTCCCCGTCGAGCAGGTACGCGCCGCCGGTCGGCGTGTCGAGGCATCCGAGGATGTTCATCAGCGTCGACTTGCCGGAGCCGGAGGTGCCCATGATCGCCACGAACTCGCCCGGCGCGACCGCGAGGTCGATGCCGCGCAGCGCGTGCACTTCATTCGTGCCGCTGGCGTACGTCTTCACCAGCTCCTTCACTTCGATCACGTTGTTCATCAGAAACCTCCCCGCTGACGGCCAGCGCCGCCACCCTGCTGCCCCTGGAACGGCGTCGCGCTCGATCCGTTCGATGCAGTCTGCGGAGTCGATGCGCCGACGCTGCCGATGATCACTTTCATCCCTTCCTTCAGCTCATCTCCCCGCACCTCGGTCATCGTGCCGTCGGTGATGCCGGTCTGCACGCGGATGCGCTGCGGCGTGCCCTTCGCGTCGACGACGTACACGCTGCCGCCGCGCTGCGCGCCCGAGCGCGAGCCGCGCTGCTGCTGCGCATTCGTGCCGGTGGTGCTCGTCGATGTGCCGGTCGTTTTCGCAGCAGTCGTGGGCGGACGGAAACGGAGCGCCGCATTCGGCACCTTCAGCACGTTCTCCGCGGACTTTGTCAGGAAACTGACGCGTGCGGTCATGCCCGGCAGCAGTTTTCCCTGCGAGTTGTCGACCGCGACCACGACCGTGTAATTCACGACGTTGTCCTGCGTCGTCGACTGCAGGCGCACCTGCTTCACCGAGCCGTGGAACGTCTGGTTCGCCAGCGCCTGGACGGTAAAGTCAACAGGTTGACCTTCTTTGATCTGGGCGATGTCGCTCTCGCCGACCTGCGCGAGGATCTGCATCTGCGAGAGATCGTTCGCGATCAGGAAGAGCTGCGGTGCGGAAAGACTGGCCGCGACCGTCTGTCCCTGCTGCACGTTTTTCTCGACCACCACGCCGTCGATCGGCGAGTAGATATTCGTGTAGGAGAGATTCTGCCGCGCCCGGTCGAGCGCCACGCGCGCCGACTTCACGCCGGCCTGCGCCACTTCCGCGCTCGACTGCGTCTGTTCGTACGCGCTGCGCGCCACGAGTCCGCTGTCGAGCAGCTCGTGATTGCGCGAAAAGTCGCGCGACGCCTGCACCGCCGTCGCCTGCGCTTTCTCCAGGTTCGCCTGCGCGTCGGTCACGCCCTGCATGGCCAGCGTCGGATCGATGCGCGCCAGCAGCTCGCCCTTCTTCACGCGATCGTTGAAGTCGACGCGCAGCTCGGAGACCTGTCCCGAGACCTGCGTGCCGACGCTGATGGTGGTGACGGCGCTGAGCGTGCCGGTCGCGGAGACCGTCGCCTTCATGTCGCCCTTCGCCACCGGCGCGAAACGGTAGACCGGCTCGTCTTTCGCGAACGCGACCTGCCGCACCAGCATGCCGATCAGCGCGACTACCGCGATGACCGCAATGGTGATGATGGATTTCTTTCGATTCATGATTTTCCTCCCGTGAATCCGTACTTCTCCGGTTGTTCCGCGATGCGCGCCGCAGCAACGATGCGCGGCACGTATTCGCGTGTTTCTTTCGGTAAGTGCGAGGCGATGGCGTCGAAGTCGGCGTCGGTTCCGCGCTCCGATCCGGTGACGGTGCGCATGACCCGCGCGACGCGGTTCTCGCCGCTGTTGTAGGCCGCGGCCGCGAGGTACCAGGAGCCGAACCGTTCATACAGGTCCGACAGATACGTCAGCGCCGCTTCGGTCGACTTCTCCGGATCGACACGCTCGTCGACCTTGCCCGTGACCGTGAGGCCGTAGCGCTCCGCGGTGGCTTCGACGAATTGCCACAAGCCCTTCGCTTTTGCAGGCGACTGCGCGAGCGGATTGAAGCCCGACTCGATCATCGCGAGATAGAGCAGGTCGTGCGGCATCCCGCGCTCGTCGAGCTTCGACTCGATGAGAGGCGCGAACGAGTCCATCCGCGCGAGATACGTGGCGAAGCTCTTCCGCTGATCGCCGGTGAAGCGCTCGATCCAGTAATCGACGCGCTTCGGCGGCCGTGTCATCCCGAGCGCAGTCGAGGGATCCCATGCATCGTGCGCGGCAGGAGATCCCTCGACCGTCTTCGCGGCTCGGGATGACACCGTATCGATGACAGGTGCCGGTTGCTGCGGCTCAGGCTGCGTTGCGGGAATCAGCCCCGACGGCAGCGTAACGACGGCCGCTGCTACGACGATCGTCTGCATGATGTTTCGCATGCATCCCGAAACGGCGGGCAGGCCTCGGAGTTTTCGAAAACGCAATGAGATGCACATGCGTGTTATGAATCGCACGTGATGAGAGCTCTCGCGATCGTGCTCCTTCTCGCGGCAACGGTTGAGCTTCACGCGCAGGCGCCGCGGCTGTGGGCGGGACTCGAGCCTGGTGCGTTTCGAGTCGGATATCGCCGGGACATCTGGTATCCGGCGAAAAACGACGGTCATCCGATGACGTTTCGCGTGTATGGCACCGACGCATCCGTCGGCGCATTCATCGATGAGCCCGTGTATGCGCAGTCAGACGCGACGGTTGCGAGCGGCTCGTTTCCACTCGTGCTCATCGCGCATGGCAATGGCGAGGACGCGGCGGATCAGGCGATCCTGTCCGAGTTTCTGGCCAGTCATGGCTACGTCGTGGCCAGTGTGCCCTCGCCGATGCTCGCGCATCGCATGACGTCGGAATCGCAGGTCGGTGCGTTTGCCGAGGAGCAGAAGAACGCGCTCGATGCGGCGCGGCGCGAGGTCTCGAAGCAGTTCCGTATCGGTCGGGTCGCCGTCGTCAGTCACAGTTTCGGTGCGCGCGCTGCGCTGTTGCTGGCGATGCAGGAGCGCTCCATCCGCGCGATCGTGAGTCTCGACGGCGGCATCGGAACCGCGACCGGGACCGAGTCGCTGCGCACGGCGCCGTCATTCAACGCGAATGCGCCGCTGCCTCCGCTGCTGCACATCTACGAATTGCTCGATCCGTTCATGCGTCCCGACTTCCGTTTCCTGTCGACGCTGCCGCTTCGCTCCTTGAAGCTGGAGCAGAGCAGCGACATGCATCACGTGCACTTCACGACGTACGGCTTCGCGGCGACCGTCATCCCGGCGATCGCAAACACGACACATGCGGGCCCGCACATACGGGAGAACGTCGAGGCGACGGCGCGGTCGGTGCTGGCGTTTCTCCAGCATTACGCCTCGCCCTAGTCTTCAAGACTAGAGATCAGAGGGCGATAATCCTGTGCGCTTCGCCATTCGGGCCAGCATTCGAGGGCCGATCTCTTCCTGATCGTGAAATGCGAAGACGTAGTCGGGCCACCCCTGGCGCTGAAGAACGCGATGTGATGTTCCGGCCTGTCGCTTGACGGACCACCCGATTCGCACAAGAGCTGCGAAGACCCGGCTGGCCTTAAGTGATGGCCAGTTCATCCGTGAACTGCGAAGACGCCCTCGAGCTCCGGTACCTGTTCACCGTGCTCTAATCGATCAGCTAACACGCGGAATGCAAGGGCCTTAGTTCGAGCGACGGCTTCGTCATGGCTGCCACCGTATGCAAGCACACCGGGAAGATCGACAACCTCTCCGATCCAGCGGCCGTCATGTTCACGCTCGACCTCTACTGTGAAGTCACTCATGCTGAAAATCCTACAACCATTTGACGAACAGCGTGAAGCTGACCGCCATCTATTGCGGAAGTGGCTCCTGGAGAAGCTGGTCAAGGACTGAACGAAAGCTCATCGTTCACTCCGCGTGAATCATCCCGAACATCTGCCGCTCCATCCGCCGCAAGTCCTCGTCCCGCCCGAACTGCGCATGCTTGAACGCCGAATAAAACCGGAACAACAGAGGGCGGCGCTGATCGCGTAAAAGGATCACCGCGGGACTGAAGTCCTCATTGAGATCGAGCGCGCCGTAAAACAATCGCACCAGCGGATCGGTCGAATCCCAGTCACGCCGCTCCGACCAATTGAGCACCGCAATGCGCGATCCAAATCGCGGCAGCCACTCCTCTTCAATGCGCGATTTCCACAATGGCGAATCGGAGTACACCAGCAATCCGAGCTGCTCCTGCTCCTGCAGGTGCTGCACGCCGGCATGAATACCGATCTTCTGTTTCGCGATGTAGACCGCGAGCGCGAGTGCAATCGCGACCACCGGCACGATCAGCCAGATGACATCCGTGGCGAACGCGACGACCACGCCGAATGCCGCGAAGATGGCCATGAAGACGAAGCATCCGAGGTCGTCGGTGACTTCCTCGGGCGGCCGGACGTCGGGGAGCGGCACGAATCAGTGCTGCTCGGTCTGCGGACCGAGGCGGCGCGCGGGCGGCACTTCGGCCGATTCGACGGCGATGCCTTCCTTCGCCGCGAACTCGGCGAGCGCCTGATCCGCGAGCGCGCGCTGCTCCTCTTCCTTCATGTCGAGCTCGGACGTGGGGAGCGAATCGCGCGCGACACGCGCACGTCCCGCCGCCTGCTCGCGCTCTTCCTCGACCATCTCGTGCAGCCGGTTCAGCGTGTCGCCCGAGCCGCCGATCTGCGACACCAGTCCCGCCGCCATCTCGTTCAGCTCCGCGGTCGCGCGCTTGATCTTGAGATCGTCGATGCTGTTCTTGAGCGCCTCGAGCTTCGCCTGCGCCGCCTTGACCGACACATCGCGCGCGCGCAGCAGCTCCTTGTACGTCGTCTCGGCGTGCTCGAGCTGCGTCCGATTCTCCGCCACTTCGCGCTGCACCGTCTGCAGCCGCAGCGCCTGCTGTCCCGCGATCTCCTTGTTGCCGGCGCGCAGATTCGCGGCCGTCTTCGCGCGCAGCTCGCGATCTTCCTGCTCGAGCTTGCGCACCTGCGTCATCAGCCGCTCGCAGAGGCCGGCGTGCGCCGCCAGCCCCTGGTTGTAGTTCGCGATCTGTTTGCGCAGGTTCTCTTTCTCCACTTCGAGCAGCGCCTCGGGGTTCTGCTTCTCGATGCCGCGGATGAAGAGACTGAAGAAGCCACGAATCAGATTGGTGATGCGCCTGAACATTCATTGATCATCGCACACCTTTTGCGCGCAGGAAGTCCGCCACCTCGGCGTGTTTGCGCTCCACCGCGTAGTCGAGCGGCGACTTCCCTTCGTCGTCGCGCGCTCCGATGTCCGAGCCGCGCTCGACGAGCAGTTTGACCATCTCGAAATCGCCGCCCGCCGCCGCTTCGTGCAATGCCGTGTCGCCTTCGCCCTGACGCTCCAGCACATCGGCGCCGCGATCGAGGAAGAGCTTGATCGTGTCGTAGTCGCCGATGAGCATCGCGGCGAGGAACGGCGAGTTGCGGAACTTCGTCTTCGCGCGGATGCGCATGTCGGCGCCGCGATCGAGCAGCACTTTCACGTTCCCGGCATTGCCCGCGAAACCGGCGTAATGCAGCGGCGTCCAGCCGATGTCATTCAGCTCGTTGACCTGACGTCCCTTCAGCATTTTCGCAAGCTCGTCGGGTGTGCCGAGGGCCGCGGTCTCCCAGAGATCGAGCTTCGGATGACGGGCGAGGATCGATTGCAGCATCGGATTTTTCGCCGGGCGCATGAAGCCTTCGTTGTTGACCAGCGCGAACATCGCGAGCGTGACGGCGCTGCGGCCTTTCTCCGATTTCGCGTTGGCGAGCGACGGATCGGCTTCGAGCATCGACTGCACCTGGGCGGCGTCCTGGGTGCGGACGGCCTGGATGAACTCGTTCGGTGTGGCGGCGAGGAGGAGCGCAAGAATGATGATGTTCATGCGCACAAGGTGGAGCGCAATCGAACAACGCACATGTGCCGGTTGGCACGGAGTGCGGCAGCTTGCTGCCGCCCCCGGATTGCGGCGGCTTGCCGCCGCCCAGTCATCCCGCCGTTGGCGTCCTCCACGATCACCTTCCAGAAATACGAGTGTCCCGATCGCAACTCGAGTCCGGCCGGCGTGCGCGCAGTCGTTCGCATCAGTGGTTGGCGACAAGCTGAGAGCTTGTCGTACACGCCGAGCGTTTTTTCCATCGGCCAGATGCACTGGCGGTAGGTCACGGCTACGCTTTCGCGATCCTTCGTTTCGCTGAACGTGAACGCGATCGGAAGGCAACGATCGGTTGTGCGGACAATCTAGAAATACTTGCTGAATTGCGGAGACTGACGGGCCGTTCAGTGCTGTGGCGCCGGCTCCGGCATCGCCTGCGACGCGAGGACCTTCTGCATATTCTTCTGCGCCGCACTCTGCGCCCGCTGTGCATCCGCCAGACGCTTCTTCGCCTTCTGCAATGCATCCTCGGCGCGTCTCAGATCGGCGGCCGCCTGCACAAACTGGAGCTGCGCGCCCGATAGCTCGATCTGATGGCCGGCGAGAAACTCCTTGCCTCCACCTTTGAGTCCGCACTGTCCGTCCAGACCGCCGGACCATTGACAACCAGAGTCTTCACACGACCCCTGGCCGGTGCAGTTGCAGCAGAGCGTGTTTCCGCCTGCGACAGTACAACCTTGCCTTGCGGATGCATGCGGTGCGAGGGCCAATGCGAGCACGAGCAGGAGAACGGGGATGAATTTTGGGGACATATGCCACCTCTGCTTGAGTAGTGAGGGGGAAGGGGCGAGCGTTTCATTGGCGGGAGTGC
>DATEZA010000340.1:0-26079 GCA_035255945.1 Thermoanaerobaculia bacterium | reverse complement strand
GCGGACGAGACGTCCGCGCTCCACTCGCTCGGAGACACGAATGACGGAAAACGTCGAAGTAATCATCCTCGCGGCCGGACTCGGCACGCGGATGAAATCGGCCACCATCAAGATCCTCCACCGCGCGGCGGGACGGCCGATCATCGATTACGTCCTCGACCTCGCCTCCGAGCTTTGCGCGCGCCCGCCGGTGATGGTCATCGGCCATCAGCGCGAAGCGGTGCAGAAGCACGCCGGCGAACGTGCGCGCTACGCCGTGCAGGAGCAGCAGCTCGGCACCGGACACGCTGTCATGCAGGCGATGTCGGTCCTGGGACGCGAAGGCATCGCCGGCAAACGCGTGCTGATCCTCTCCGGCGACGTGCCGCTCACGCGTCCCGAAACGTTGCGCAGGCTGGTCGAAGAGCACGAGCAATCGCACAACGCGCTGACGCTGCTCACGATGAAGCTCGACGATCCGGCGATGTACGGCCGCGTCGTCCGCGATCCGAGCGGCGCCGTGCAGCGCATCGTCGAAGCCAAGGACGCGACCCTGACCACGCGCAAGATCAACGAGGTGAACGCCGGCATCTACGTCTTCGACGGCGAGCAGCTCTTCGACAATCTCAGCAATCTTTCGACGGAGAACACGCAGGGCGAGTATTACCTGACCGATCTCGTCAGCCTGTTGCGCAACGCGGGACTGCGCGTCGGTGCGGTCGTCGCCGACGATCCGATCGAAGCCGCGGGCGTGAATTCGCGCTCCGATCTCGCGACGGTCGAATCGGAGATCCAGCGGCGCGTCGTCGCGAAGCTGATGCGCGAAGGGGTCACGTTCCGCAATCCCGGCACCGTCGTCATCGATTCGAGCGTCACGATCGGATCCGACACCGTCGTCTATCCATTCGTCACGCTCGAAGGAAACACGAAGATCGGTGAAGGCTGCGTGATCGAGCCGGGCGTGCATCTGATCAACGTCACGGTCGGCGATGACGTGCATCTGAAAACCGGCACGGTCGCGGAAGACGCGATCATCGAAGACGAAGCGAGCGTCGGTCCGTACGCGCATCTCCGTCCCGGCACTCAGCTCGGACGCCACGTCAAGATCGGCAACTTCGTCGAGACGAAGAAAGCGGTGTTCGGCGAAGGCGCGAAGGCGTCGCATCTGTCGTACATCGGCGACGCGGAAGTCGGCGCGAACGCGAACATCGGCGCCGGCACGATCACCTGCAACTACGACGGCGTGCACAAGCACAAGACGGTGATCGAGGACGGCGCGTTCATCGGCTCCGATACGCAGCTCGTCGCGCCGGTGCGGGTGGGGAAAGGCGCGTACGTCGGCGCAGGATCGACGATCACGAAAGACGTGCCGCCGGCCGCACTCGCGCTGAGCAGAACTCCGCAGAAGACGATTGAAGGATGGGTGGACCGCAAGAAAAAATAACCCGTCATCCCGAGCGTAGTCGAGGGACCTGGGCGTGTGGTGGCGCGCCGCCCGTGCCCCCAGGTTCCTCGACTACGCTCGGGATGACGCGGTGAGTGATCAACCGCGAATGAGATCGACGCGCATCTTCCCGAAGTCGATCACCACGCGAAAATTCTTCAGGAAGTTCTCGCCGATGATGCCGACGGCGTGCGCGCGATCGTCCGACTCGTACATCGGCAGCGTCCTGAACGTACCGCCCCAGCGATCGATGCCGAGCTCGATGTTCTCCACCTTTTCGCCGCGCTTCTTCGCGCCGCCGAGACCCTGCAGCAGCGCGTCATGCATGCGCGGCGCGTAGAACGAGATCGGCAATGCCGCGAGATGCGTCTGGTTGAGGAACGTCACTTCCGAGCCGGTATCGAGAATGAACAGGAACCAGCCTTTGCGGTTGACGGTGCCGCGGACCATCGGACGGAACGCTTCGATGAACAGGTTCTGATCCTTGTCCGGCACACGATCCTCGGCGGCGAGATGCGTGAAGAACGCGCTGCTCTTCTTGTAGTCGAACTCGACCCGGAACTCCTTCAGCAGGTTCGCGCCGAGCAGCAGATCCATTTCGAATTGCTCGTTCGACGCGACGAGGAAGCGCATCTTGTCGCTCGGCATGATCGCCACCGGCACGTTCTCGATCTTGATGCCGCCGATCTCCAGTGAATCGAGAACGCCGAAGTTCACCTGGATCGGCTCGTCGAGCAGACCGAAGAACGTCCCCTGGAACGTGCCGACGCTGCGCACCGGCAGCGACTTCGCCAGCCTGTCGGAAACGATCGAGAGCACGGCGCCGGAGTCGACGATGGCGAACGTGTTCTTCTTGTCGTTCATCCGCACGTCGATGCGCGGCACGTCGGGGTGGCCGATCTGCATCGCCACGCGATCGCTCTGAGAGCCGCTGAAGCGATAGATCTCGGTGGCCGACAGCGCGCGCAGGTAGTCGAGGTGCCAGTCCTTGATCGGCAGGCCGTTCTTCTGCGCGAGCTGCGCCCACTCCAGACTGGACTCGAAGTTGTTGCACATGTACTCGACCTGCGAGAGGTCCCACGCGACCTGCGAGAAGGTGGTGCGGAACGGATCGAGATCGATCGCCGCGCGGAGATGCTGGCGCGCTGCGTCGTAGCGTCCCGCTGCGAGCTCCGCTTCGCCGAGGGCCATCAGATCGCTGATGTTCTTGCGCTGCCGGTTTTCGATCGACGACGTGAGCTCGATCGCGCGGAGGTAGTCGAACTTGCGGATCATCGACGGCAGGTCGGCGCCGCGGTCGATGCTGGACGGCGTGATGATCAGCGCATTGATCGACACATCGGTGTAAAGCGCGCACCCGACGGCGAGTGCGGCGACGACTGCTGCTGCGATCAGTCGTTTCACGATGTCGCGATTCTACGCGCGTGCCGGAAGGGCGGCGTTCAGGCGGAGCGGTTTTGGTACACGGCTGTGTATGGTCGTTCACATTCTCACAAGGATCCCGAGCTCCCGGATCTGATACGCCAGAGCCTGTCTCGACATCTTCAGCAGCGCCGCGGCCTGATTCTGATTGCCGTTCGCCGCGGCGAGTGATTTCTCGATCAGCTCGCGGCGGAATCGCGCGACCGCTTCCTGATACGAGCCGGCGACGACGCGCTTCGCGCTCACCTTGCGCAATCGTTCGGGCAGATGTTCGACATCGATCGCGCGTCCTTCGCCTGCGAGCGCATGCGCGGCGCGGATCGTGTTCTGCAGCTCGCGCACGTTGCCGGGCCATGAATACGACGCGAGGATCGCTTCGACATCCGGCGTGAATGCCGACGCGCCGGTGCGATGCTTCTCGCGCTCCGCCGCGAGGAAGTGCGACGCGAGCAGGAGGATGTCGCTGCCGCGCTCGCGCAGCGGCGGCAGCGCGACTTCGACGCCGCGAACTCGGTAGTACAGGTCTTCGCGGAAGCGGCCTTCTTCGACCGCCGCATCGAGCTTGCGATTCGTCGCGCTGACGATGCGCACGTCGGCCGTGCGATTGACCGTGTCGCCGACGCGCCGGAACTCGCCTTCCTGCAGAAAGCGCAACAATTTCGCCTGCGCGGTGAGCGGCATTTCGCCGATCTCGTCGAGGAAGAGCGTCCCGCCGTCGGTCGTCTCGATGAGGCCCGCGCGATCGCGATCGGCGCCGGTGAACGCGCCGCGAATGTGTCCGAACAGTTCGCTCTCGATGAGGTTCTCGGGCAATGCGGCGCAGTTCACCGCGGTGAAGACTTTCTGCCTGCGCGTTGAATGGCGATGAATGGCGCGCGCCGCGAGCTCTTTGCCCGTGCCCGATTCGCCGAGGACGCAGACCGCGACATCGCGCTTCGCGACGCGCGTGATCGTCGAGTAGACCTCGTGCATCGCGGGCGAATCGCCGATCACGCCTTCGATGGTCGTCGTGCTCGGCGGCGGTTCGTCGTGTTCGAGCAGCCGGCGCAAACGATGGTTCTCCGCCTTGGTTTGGAACAGCGCGGCGATCGCATCACGTGATTCGGCGGACCACGACGAGAGTCCGTCGATGTAGAGCAGCTCGCGATCGCTGCACGCAATCCAGTCGGGCTGCTGCAGCGCGTGGTCGTAATCGGCGAACGGCGGCAACGATCCGATCTCGTTCCAGTGTCCGAGGCGATTGCGCGTTGCGAAGCGCCAGCGGACGGCGCCGAGGTCGTGCGCGCCGAACGGGAAGTCGCGCGTTGCGGCGGCGCGGAGCACGTGCAGCTCGCTCGTCGTGGACGACGGCATTTCGATCTCGATGCCGAGCTCGCGTGCGAGTCGTTCCGCAGTCGCACGATCGTTCTTCGCCAGCGCGGTGCGGAACTGTTCGAGCGGCGTGGCGTCGGGCTCGGTGCCGAGGAGGCGTTTGTGTCTCCGCGCCAGCTCGACGTTCGGCGTTCTACCCGTCGAGCGCAGCGGATTCGTGAGTCCCTCGATGAGATCGATCTCGTCGAGGATCAGATTCGCCGCTTCGATCATCTGCGACGACAGCTCCGCTTCCAGTGCCGCCGACGCGGCGATGCGCGCACGCTCGAAGCGGCCGCGCGAGAAATCGAGATGTGCGGTGAGCAGATCGAGCTCGCGCAATCGCCGCGAATCGCCGACGCCGGCGTAGAAGTGCCGCAGCCGCTCGATGTGATGCGATGCGTGCACCCACTGGCCGTCGTCCGCGGCGAGATACGCGAGCGTGAAGAGGATGCCGCCCGCGGCGCGATCGCCTTCGGTCTCTTCGACCAGCGCGAGTGCGCTCATCGCCTCCGCGCGCGTCTCGCGCCAGCGGCCGGCGGTGAAGAGGACGAACACGCGATCGAGCGAGACGTCGATGCGATCGGGAATCGTCGTCGCGAGCTCGAGCGATTTCGCCGTCGATTGGAGTGCGGCGTCGACGTTGCGATGACGGATCGCGCGATACGTCGCATGCCGCGCCAGCCAGTACGGATCTTCGATGCGTCCGGCGAACGAATGTCCCGCTTCGTTCGCCAGAATCGCCAGCTGATACGAGAGCCGCGCGCGCTGCTCTTCGTCAAACGGCTCGCATTCGCGCAATGCGGCCATCGCTTCGTCGTAGCGCCCTTCGACGAACAGCAGCTCCGCGCGCAGCAGCGCCGCATCGAAGTCGCGATGCTCGATCGCATCGAGCCGCGCGAGTGCCGATTCGTAATCGCCCGTGCGCCGCTCGCACTTCGCGATCAGCAGCGGATTCGTGGTGATGGCGCGCGCTTCGGAGTACTTGCCGCGATCGATGAGCGCCGACGCGAGCGCCTCCGTGAGCTTCTCCGTCAGTGCATGTTGCGGAAGCGCGCGCAACACACGCACGGTTTCTTCCGCGCTGCTCCACTTGAACCGCTCCAGCTTCTCCGCCGCCACGCGATACAACGCGCTCTTCGATGTCTCGGGCACGAGATGCGCGAGATTGCACGCGAGCACGAACGTGCCGGTCTCGATCGACGTCAGGCCGTCGATCAGCAACTCGTCGAGCTCGCCGGTGAAGAGAAACTCCGCGAGAAACGCCTTCGCGACATCGCACGGAATACGTGTGCCGAGGAGCGACAGCGCGCCGAGGTACGAGCGATGCGGCTCGGCGATCGGTATGTCCTCGGGCGGCAATTGATCGCGATCGAGCAGCGCGGCGTACGCGGGTGACGTAACGAGCGACTCGATCCATGCCCACGACTTCGATTCGAGCACGCGCTGCGATCCGAGATGCTGTGTGACGACGAAGTGCTTCGACGCCGGCAGCGGTGTGCCGCCGGGCATGATCCACGTTGCGCCGTCGACATTCGAGATCATGTCGACGACGCGTTTCGATGCGGCATCGAACAGCTCTTCGACGATGAAGATGAGGTGCCGCTCGTCGAATCGCGCGATCGCGCGCTCCGCGACTTCGCTTTCGCTCAGCGCATCGAACGCGCCGATCAACGGCACGAGCGCATCGAGCGAGGAGTAGCGGCGCAACGGCGAGCCGCCGCCGAGGATGATTGCGCCGGCGCGCAAGGCGGTCGTGTCGTCGCATTCGTATCGGCCGTGCGACGACCAGAGTTGCGCCAGCGCTTCCGGCCCCGGCGCCAGAATCGATCCCGCTGCGGCGCTCTGCATCCATCGCGAATCGGCGGCGATGTCGTCGCGCAGCCGGCGATGCACTTCGGCGTAGACCGATTCCGCGCGTGCCCACGATTGACGAAGCACGTCGAGGGGAGGCGCCTCGATCGCGTCGGCGAATTGGTGGATGAGCGAGAGCACGGGCGGTGCAGTCGATGGGTCCGGACGCCGCGCCGCGATGCGTACGAGGCGGCAATCGCTGCCACGTTTACGCGCAACACGCCACTCATCAATGACCAATTCGCCATCCGCGATGCTCGCGAATTGCAGAAACGCCTGATGCGCCGCGAACTGTGCAACGAGCGAAAGCCGCTCGCGCGCGCCGGGGTTCTGCGTCAGCGGTTCGAGCTCGAGGTCGGTGTTGAACGGCAGCGTCGAATGACGCAGCGTCGCGAGCAGCGCGCGATCCCATGCAAACGCGCTCGGAGACACGGCGATTGTGTTGCGGTCGCGACGGGCCACGCACTCAAGGGGAGCGGAAAAGTTCCTTAATCCCTACCCACAAATTTGGTAAGGCCCCAGGATGGTGTGTAGGGCAAGCTGACCGCCGTCATCCCGAGCGGTAGTCGAGGGACCTGCGTGGGCGGGGGCGCGATTGGCGCGCCGCCCATGCCCCCGGGTCCCTCGACTACGCTCGGGATGACGGCGGTCAGCTTGCCCTACACCATCCTGCGCGGTCACACGCCGACGCGCTTCACCAGCTCCCGAAACCGCACTTCCCCCCGCAACGACTCCAGCGACGGATCCACCTTCAGCCACACGATCGATTCCGACCGGTCGGTGTACGCCTGATCGAGCCAGTTGATCGCTTCGTCGTTGCGTCCGAGGCCTGCGTTCACGCGGGCGAGGAACAGCGGCAGCGTGTACGACGGACGCCGTTTCAGCTCCTCCATCGCGGCGAGCGCCTCCTGCGTGTTGCCCGCGCGACCATTGATATAGCCCCACATCGACACGAACAGCGGCGTGCGTCCGCCGAGCGACATCGCTTTCTCCATCAGCGACAGCGAATCGGCGATGTTTCCTTCCCGCTCGGAGATCTGCGCGAGGAGCATGTATGCGTGCGCGAAGCGGTCGTCGAGCTCGAGCGCTTTGCGCGCCTGCGCACGCGCCTCGGCGAGCCGTCCCGAGTAGAACAACACGCGGCCGACGTCCCAACTCGCCGGCGCCGACAACGGATCGAGCTGCTCGGCCAACTTCATTTCGGTCAGCGCGCGATTCAACTGTCCGGTCGCCGCCAGGAAGTTGCCGTACAGCCGATGTCCCTCGGAATCATTCGGATTGAGCGAGATCGCGCGGCGGAACTCGCGCTCGCCCGCCGCGAAGTCCCAGTCGTACCAGACCAGCACGAGCGCCAGCGACGTGTGCGCCTGCGCGAGCGAATCGTCCAGCCCGAGCGCGCGCTGCGCCGCCTCGCGCACGCGCGGCATCGCCTCACGCGGCGGCAGATACAGATTCGAAAGACCGTAGTACGCATCGGCGAGGCCGGCGTATGCGAGCGCGTACGTCGGATCCTTCTCCAATGCCTGATTGAAGAACGTCACCGCCTTCCGGATCGACTCCTCGGAGTACTTCCGGCGGTAATAGCGTCCTTTGAGATAGAGCTGGAACGCTTCGCTGCTCGTCGACGTCCGGCGCTCCAGCAATTTCTTTTCGTCGCCGGAGAGCCGCATGCGCAGCTTGTTCGAGATCTCCTGCGCCATCTCGAGCTGCACCGACAGCACGTCCGACAAGCGCCGGTCGTATTGCTCGCCCCAGATCTGCGTCCCTTTGCGAACGTCGGTGAGACTCGCGCGGATCACGAGCATGTCGCCGCGCAGGAACACGCGTCCGGTGACGACGCCACGCACGCGCAGCTCGCGGCCCGCCGCAAGCGGATCGACCGCTTTGCCTTTGAAGTGAAACGCGCGGCTGCGCGCCACGACTTGCAATTGAGGCAGTTGCGACAGCGAATCGGTGATGGAGTCCGCGATGCCGTCGCTCAGGTACTCCGAGCTCGGATCGCCGGACGCGTTGACGAACGGCAGCACCGCGACGGTGCCGATCGGTGCATCGACATCGAGCAGTCCTCGCGCGAGCACCCACGCGACGATCGCCAGCAGCACGACGCCTGCCGCAATCGCGAGCAACGGCAGCAGGCGACGCCGGCGCAGTCGAACGATCGACGTGTTCGACAGCGGCAGCGTGCGTTGATGCGCGAGCACAGGTCCGGAATGCCGGAGCTCCGCGGAGTCGTCGAGACTTCCTTCCAGCTCGAGCTCGCGTCGCAATGCGCGGAGATCGCCGAGGAGCTCGCGGGCGGACTGATAGCGCTTCGCCGGATCCTTCTCCAGCGTCTTCATCACGATCCGATCGAGATCGGCCGGCAGGCTGTGCATGAAGCGCGACGGCGGCTCGGGCGTCGTGTAGGCGACGGCGTGCGCGAGCTCGACGAACGAGTTCGTGACGATCGGCGGCCGGCGAGTGAGCATCTCGTACATCACCGCGCCGAGGGAGTAGATGTCGCTGCGGCCATCGGGCGTCGCGCCGTGCGCCTGCTCGGGCGAGAGGTACATCAGCGTGCCCATGATCGCGCCGGTGTTCGTGTCGGTGCTGCCCGCGGGAGTGTCGAGCAATTTCGCCAGGCCGAAGTCGAGCACCTTCACGTACCCGTCGGGCCGCAGCATGATGTTCTCGGGCTTGATGTCGCGATGGATGATGCCCGCTTCATGCGCGGCCGCGAGCGCGTTCGCCACGCCGATCGAGACATCGAGCACCTCGGCGAGCGACATCGGTTTTTCTCGCGACACGCGGATGCGCAGCGTGTCGCCTTCGATGAACTCCGTCGCGATGTAATGCCGGTCATCGGCCTGGCCGATCTCGTAGATGGTGATGATGTTCGGATGGTTGAGCGCCGACGCAGCGCGTGCTTCGCGCTGGAACCGGCGGACGCGCTCGGCATCCGCGCTGAAGCGTTCGGGCAGCACTTTCAGCGCGACCTTGCGATTCAGCCGCGCGTCCTGCGCGAGGTAAACCTCCCCCATCCCGCCGGCGCCGAGGAGGCGGTCTACGCGGTAGTGCGAGATTTGCGCTAGGTCCATCGGCAAGGGGTGTTAGGAGGATACTAGAATGCCTTCCACCTTGAATGACATCGAAGTCGCGATTGAAGCGGCCCGCCGCGGTGCCGCCATCCTCCTCAAATACTGGGAAAACATCGGAAAAGAGCAGGCGGACATCAAAGCGCGCAACGACTGGGTGTCGGCCGCCGATCGCGAAAGCGAAGCTGCAATCAACGAGTTTCTGGCGCAGGAGCGTCCCGATGACGCGACCCTCGGCGAAGAAACCGGAAGCAGCGGGACATCGGCGAATGGGCGCTGCTGGATCATCGATCCGCTCGACGGCACGTCGAACTACCTGCAGCATTTTCCGGTGTGGTCGGTCTCCATCGCGCTGAAGCAGGGCGACGAGATGATTGCGGGCGTCGTGCATGAGCCGCTGCGCGATCTGTTCTTCACCGCGGAGCGCGGCGCGGGCGCATTTCGGAACGGCAATCGGATGCAGGTCTCCGATCAGCAAACCGTCGAAGGGTCATTTCTCACGACCGGCTTTCCATTTCGCGCGCAGCAGTACGTCGGCATCTACTGCAGCATCTTCCGCGACATCATCATGGTCGCGAAGGGCGTGCGGCGTCCCGGTTCGGCCGCGCTCGACCTCGCGTACACGGCCGCGGGCGTGTTCGACGGATTCTTCGAGATGCATCTCGCGCCGTGGGACGTCGCGGCGGGATCGCTGCTCATCACCGAAGCGGGCGGCGCGATCACCGACTTCTCCGGCGGCGATCGCTGGCTCAATCGCGGCAACATCATCGGCGCGACACCGGCAGTGCACGCGGAGTTGCTGAGCATCATCAACCGCTACGCCGCGGAGGAGCAGCTCGACCATCGTGCCCGACAAGCTTCCGCGTGAGTTCTACCTCCAGGACACGGTGACGGTCGCGCGCTCGCTCCTCGGATGCGTGCTCTGGCGCCGGCTCGGACGCGAAGTGCTCGCGGCGCGCATCGTCGAAGTCGAGGCATACCTCGGCGCGAACGATGCGGCGAGTCACGCACGACGCGGTCTGCGATCGGAGCGCAATCAGTCGATGTACCTCGAAGGCGGCCACGCGTACGTCTACCTCAGCTACGGCATGCACTGGTGCATGAACGTGGTCTGCCAGGAGGCGGACATCGCGGAGGCGGTGCTGATTCGCGCCGCGATGCCGTTGAAGGGCCTCGCGTCGATGCGCAAGCGGCGGCCGAAGGCGAAGAACGATTTCGAGTTGATGAACGGACCGGGCAAGGTGTGCGCCGCGCTCGCGATCGACAAGTTGTGCGACGGCGAGCCGCTCGATGGGGCTCATTTGTGGATCACGTCGCGCGACATCGAAGTGGCGGAAGACGAGATCGCGGTGAGCAAGCGGATCGGCGTGGAGAACTCCGGCGATGCCGCGCACTGGCCGCTGCGGTTTTTCATTCACGGCAATCGTCACGTGTCGGCATATCGGTATGTCCGCTGATCATTACCGCACGCCGGCGGGACCTGCGGACTTCCGGCAGAAGATCGAGCGATCGGAGTTTCTCGGGATCGTGTTTGCGGTGACGACCGAGGAAGCGTTTTTCGAGGAGCTGCAGCGGATCGAGAAGCGCTACTTCGACGCGACGCATCATTGCTGGGCGTTCCGGCTGTGGGGCGGACGCTCGCGCAGCTCCGATGCGGGCGAGCCGTCAGGCACGGCGGGGAAGCCGATTCTTACCGCGATCGAGGGCGCCGATCTGTTCGATTGCGGAGTGGTCGTCGTGCGCTGGTACGGCGGCGTGAAGCTCGGGACCGGCGGACTGTCGCGCGCGTATCGCGACACGGCGGCCGAGGCTTTGCGCGCGACGCCGCTGCTAGATCGTTACGTGTACCGGCGCTTCCGGCTCGATGTCCCGTTCGCGATCCTCAGCACCGTTTATCGGCTCGTCGCGCCGCCGGATGTCGTGCTCGTGGCGGAGAACTTCGGGGAGTCGAACACGTTCGAGCTCGACGTGCGGGAGTCGATGGCGGAGTCGTTCGCGGCGATGCTGCGCGAGAAGCGAATTGGCTTCACCCCGTCATCCCGAGCGTAGTCGAGGGACCCGGGGGACCGGGCGGCGCGCCACACGCCCCCAGGTGCCTCGACTCCGCTCGGCATGACGGAGGTCACTCGTCGTCTTCGCGATCCGGTCGCCCGGCTTCACCCCGTCATCCCGAGCGTAGTCGAGGGACCCGGGGGCCAGAGCGGCGCGCCACACGCCCCCCCCAGGTGCCTCGACTTCGCTCGGCATGACGGAGGTTACTCGTCGTCTTCGCGAAGCGAATTGGCTTCACCCCGTCATCCCGAGCGTAGTCGAGGGACCCGGGGGCCCGGGCGGCGCGCCACACGCCCCCCAGGTGCCTCGACTTCGCTCGGCATGACGGAGGTCACTCTCGTCTTCGCGATCCGGTCGCCCGGCTTCACACCGTCATCCCGAGCGTAGTCGAGGGACCCGGGGGACCGGGCGGCGCGCCACACGCCCCCCCAGGTGCCTCGACTTCGCTCGGCATGACGGAGGTCACTCTCGTCTTCGCGATCCGGTCGCCCGGCTTCACCCCGTCATCCCGAGCGTAGTCGAGGGACCCGGGGGACCGGGCGGCGCGCCCCCCGCCCCCCAGGTGCCTCGACTTCGCTCGGCATGACGGAGGTCACTCTCGTCTTCGCGATCCGGTCGCCCGGCTTCACCCCGTCATCCCGAGCGTAGTCGAGGGACCCGGGGGCCCGGGCGGCGCGCCACACGCCCCCCAGGTGCCTCGACTTCGCTCGGCATGACGGGAGGTCACTCTCGTCTTCGCGATCGGGTCGCCCGGCTTCACACCGTCGCTCGGCATGACGGGAGGTTACTCTTCGCTGACCGTCGTCTTCGCGATCCGGTCGCCCGTCCGCGGCTTCCCGGCCACCACCAGAAACACCTCGATCAGCGTCCACGGAAAGATCACGAGCGGCAGGTTGCGGATCACCGAGCGTCCCCACCCGCACCCTTCGCCGCGCGGCGTCAGGAGGCGCAGGCCGAGCATCTGTTTGCCGAGGGAGCGGCCTTTGAAGCCGTCGCGGATCACGAGTGCTGTCAACAGGATCGCCAGAGCGGCCCACCAGACGATCTGGATCGCCTTCACCGATCCGCCGACCCACGCCATTGCGTAACTGACGGCGGATGCGGGCAGAATGAGCACGATGGAAATGCTGAGCGCGTCGACCAGGAAAGCGCCGATGCGCAGCAGCGTGGTCTGAGAGGTATCGATCAGTGCCAAATGAAACTCTCGCGTTGGATTTCCGTACTACCCGGCTGCAGGTGACTCGAATGAACAGCCGACGCCGCTACCTTTATTTACTCCCCGCGATGATGCTCATGGCCTGCGTGGCCGGCGAGCGCCGCTCGGTGACCATCACCCGGACGTGGAACGTGGACCAGATCAAACGCGTCCATGTGAACGAGGTCAACGGCAGTGTCGATGTCGAAGCCGGAGAGCCGAACCAGATCGCGCTCACCGCGCATGTCCGCGCCTATCGCAAACCGGAGCCGAACGAGGATAACCAGGGCTACTTCAAGACGGACGTGACCGGCGACACGCTCGAGATCGGACGCAAGCAGCATCACCGCGTGCGCTTCATCGGCTTCAACTTCGGCGAAGACGTGTCGGTCGATTACCAGCTGAAGGTGCCGCCTGCGCTCGCGCTCGAGCTGCGCACCGTGAACGGCCGCATCGCAACCAAAGGCATCGACGGCGCAACCGAAGCGCGCAGCGTGAACGGCGAGATCAATCTCGAAAATGCGGGAAGCGCGGAAGTCGATGCGCACACCGTGAACGGTCGCGTGATGTGCAAGTTCGTGCGCGATTTCCAGGGCGCGAAGTTGAAGACCGTGAATGGCCGCGTGACTGCGGTGCTGCCGCCGACTGCGTCGTTCGCATGCGATCTGTCGCAGGTCAACGGAGATTTCGAAGCGTCGTTCCCGCTGAGCATTCACTCGCATCGAGGCAGCCGCCGCGTGCAGGGCGATGTGAACGGCGGCAAGTACGAGCTGCGGATCTCGACGGTGAACGGCGACATCCGGCTGGAGAACGCGGCGCCTCCGGTTCCGCCGACGCCGCCCAGTGCGCAGGCGCTGCCGGGCGCGCAGGCGCAGCCCGCATTGCCGGCGCCTCCCGCTTCGCCCGCGGCGCCGCAGCCGAGGACGTAAACTTCGGAGCGTTTGCAGCGCTCCAGAGTCGTCCTGTTCGTCGTCCTTTCGCTCGCGGCGATCGTTCCGCTTCGCAACTACGATCTCTTCTGGCATCTCGCAACGGGACGATGGATCGTCGAGCATCGCGCGTTGCCGGCGAGCGATCCGTTTGCAGTCGCCAGCGATCGCGGTCCGTGGATCAACGGCGAATGGTTGTTCGATGTCGCGATTGCGCCGATCGGATTCAACGCGCTGACGATTCTCCGTGCGCTGATCGTCGCCGCGATGTTTGCGTTCGCGACGCGTGATCCGGTCATCGCATCGATCGCATTCGCGGGCGCGAATCCGTTGTGCGACATGCGGCCGTCGACGATCGGCGCTGCGTTCGCGGCGATGGCGATTGCGATCGCGCGGCGCTCGTGGATCGCGTTCGCGATTCTGACGGCGGTATGGATCAACGTGCATCCCTCCGCGCTGCTCGCGCCGGTGATCATGCTCGTGCTGACGCGATCGATTCCGCACACGTTCGCATCGTTCGCGGCGCTGTTCGTGAATCCGTTCGGATGGCGCGCGATCGCGGCGCCGGTCTCGCTCAACGCGTTCGTCACCAGCGGCGCGATCGCGAATGCGGAGTGGCAGCGCAGCTCGCCGCTCGTGTTCCCGATCCTCTACATCACGATCGTCGCCGGTGTCGTGTTGTTGTGGCGGAAACGCGCGGAGCTCGTGCTGTTTGCGATGTTTGCAATCCTCGCGATTCTGCACGTGCGGCATCAGCCGCTGTATTTCGCGGCGATGCCGCTGCTCTTTCCGTCGATCGACTGGAAGAAGTGGGCGACGATCGTCACCGCCGCAATCATCACGCTCGCGTTCTTCACGATTCCGCACGGCCTCGGCCTGCTCGATCCTCGCTGGCCGATCGCCGCGACTGCGCGACTGAAGTCCACGCAGCTCAAAGGCAACATCTACAACCCCGATCAATTCGGCGGCTTGCTGATCTGGTCGTTCTATCCCGAACGGCGCGCGCTCACCGACGGCCGCAACGAGCTCTATCGCACGTACAACGCGGAGTACGCGGTCGCGCACAACGACGAGAGCGCGTGGCGCGCGTTGCTCGCGAAATACAAGATCGATCTTGCGTTGGATGAATATCGGCGCGAGCGAGTGACCGTCGTCGATGCGATCACCAAGCAGAAAACGCGGAAGCCTGCATCACTCGTTTACTGGCCGCGCGCGCAGTGGGCGCTGATCGGATATGACGATGTGGGGATGTTGTTTGTGAGGCGTGCGGCGTTTCCGCCGGAGGTGCTTCAGAGGTGGGAGTTGCGCGATGTGGTGCCGGACGCGCGTTAGTTGACCAGTTCGTCCGGTCTCGGCCGGAGCAGGTCGGCTTGCGGCCAGCGGCAGGCGAGCAATCGTTCGAACTGCGGCCGCACGATGCGCTCGTAGCGTTCTTCGAATGATGGATGCAGATCGAGGAGCGCTTTGCGCGCGCAATCGATGAGGCAGCACGCTTCGCGGTAGGTGACTGTCGCGTCGCTGCCGATCAGATTCATCGTCAGCTCCACGATCATCCGAATGCGGCGGAGTCTCCGGCGCTCGAAGAACGCGGAGCGCACTTCCGTCATCGATTCGGTCTCGAATTTAGGCATCGTTCAGTCAAGGCCAGCTAACGCGGCCCCTCTGGCTTCAATTCCTACGCGTGTTCGCGATCGCCCTCGGCCCAGATCTCTTCCGCAATCGCATCATCGACGCGCGATTCGTAGTACCGAATCGCAGCGCGCGCGACCGCGTGGACCGATGCGTAATTGAGTGCGCCGCCGGAGATCGCGCCGACGAACGGCACGATCTTCATCAGCCGCTCGCGCGCGAATCGCGCACCGATCTTCTCCGCGACGATGCCGCCCTCGATCGTCGCCGATTCGAGCATCGTTGCAATGCCCTGCTTGCCGATTCCGACGCCCGACGAATACGCGAGACACGAAAACGCTTCGGTGAATCGCTCCCGTCCACTCGGCTCGTGTCCGTAGATCGCGGCGATGCCGACGATCAATCGGAATTGCTGGAACACGAGATACGCCAGGTCCGCGCCGAGCGTGCCGATGGCGAGCAGTCCCGACGGAATGCCGGTCATCGCGCCTGCAGCAGCGCAACGAATGGCGGTGCGTCGTGCGAGCGTTCGCGCGTGGTCGGCGGCATCGAAGCCGGGAGCCGACTCGCGCAGCGCATCGACTTCGCGGCGGATCTTCTCGACGTCGATCTCTTCGAAGAGCGAGCGAAAGACCTCCTCGAGCACCGAGTCGGCGCGCCGCTTCAGTTCTTTCGCGGTGACCATCTTCATCACTCGGAAGTCTTGGTGTCGCTCTTCGATTCGCTCTTCGTGTCGCTTTTCGACTCGCTCTTCGATTCGCTTTTCGACTCGCTCTTCGACTCGGATGACGATGACGACTCCGAAGGCTTCGACGAAGAGCCGTAGTCGGTCTTGTAGAAACCCGATCCTTTGAACTGGATGGCAGGCGCGGAGACGAGCTTCTTCATCTCACCGCTGCACTTCGGGCAGTGCGCGTACGGCGGATCGCTCAACCTCTGAATGACCTCGACGCGCTCGCCACAAGCCTGACACTGGTATTCGTAAAGGGGCATGCGTTCGAACCTCGATTAGTGAGCGGTCAGGCGGGCCTGCGAGTTCTCTTCCGCTGCGAAAAGCTCGCCATCGCGGAAGTAAACGCCGGCCACATGACCATCGCTCGTCCGGTAGTACCACGACTCGATCACGGACTCTCTCCGCTCTGTTCGAACGATCCAGCCGGGAATCGGCTTCCCGAGAATCTTCGCCACGTCGTGCTGTGACATCCCTTTTTCAAGTGAGAGGAGCTTCTCACGCGATACCGCCAGGCGATCCATCGCCTCGCGCAATCCGTTCAGCGCGGCGCTCTGCTGCGGATCGTTCGCCAGCACCGCGCGATAGAAGCGGATCGCATCCTGATGGCGTCCGACGGAAGCGAGCTCGCGGGCGAAATCGAGCTGGATGCGCTGGTAGACCTCGCGTCCGCGGCTATGCGTCGGATGCTTCTGCACGAAGGCGGCGAGCGAGTCTGCGTAGACCTGCTTCTGTTCCGCGGTCGCGTTCGGCGCGACGGCCGCTTTCTTCCAGTGCAGGACGTGCAGCCATTCGCGATTGTCGCCGCCGTCCGAGCCTGCGCCGCACGAGGCGAGCAGGAGTACGCTGAATGCGGCGACGAAGGACCGAGTCATCGTCCTGCAAATTAGCACACGCCGCGGCGACGCCGGTTGACTTCGCGCAAAGCCGGTGTCAATAATCGCTGCGCCCTTCGTCTTGGGCGGGTTCAAGCTACGGCACCTGGAGGATTTATGGCCGTGAGGGGAGAGGAAGTCGCGACCTCGATCGAGGCGCACGTACGCGAGTCCATCGATCGGATGGTCGCGGAGATCCGGTCCTCCATCGAAGATGTCCGCGACGCGGTCGATTCGCAACTGAAAGCCGCCCTCCAGAGCGTTCAGGCGGACGTCAACTCGATCACGTTCCTGCCGCACATTCAGAAGCAGATCGGCGAGCTCGAAGAGTCGCTCAAGCCCGAGCCGGTCGAAGCACCCGCACCGCTGCCTCCTGTGGTGCAGCAGGTCGCCGGCGGTCCCGATGCATCGCGCGTGAAGAATGCGGTGCAGACGGTCGAGCGCGGCAAGTCACAGGTGGATGTCCTGAACGCCCTCCTGGAGGAGTGCCTGCAGTTCGGCTCGCGCGCGGCGCTGTTGATCCTGCGCGGCGAGACGTTCAGCGGATGGAAAGGCGTCGGCTTCAGCGCCGCGGGCGGCAACGACGAAATGGTGAAGCGCTTCAACGCCGCGCCGGGACTGATCCCCGAGCTCGACAGCGTCCTGCGCGACGAGCACGTCATCATCTGGGACGGCGCGAATCTCTCCACACGCCTCGGCGTCCCCGCGTCGTCACGCGCGATCCTCGTGCCGATGGTGATCAAGGACAAAGTCGCGGCCGCGGTGTACGTCGATGCAGTCGAGGCCGACATGGCGAAGCTCGATGCACCGTCGGTCGAGCTGCTCGTGTTCTGCACCGGGCTGTTGATCGACACGCTCGCGCTGCGCAAGAAGACGCCGTCGCCGAGTCTGATCGAAGAAGCATTCATGGCTCCGGCTCCGGCTGCTCCCAAACCGGCACCCGCGCCCGCCCCTGCTGCACCGGCTCCGCCACCCGCTCCGCCGAAGCCCGCGCCCCAGGCCGCGCCGGCACCTTCGCCGCGTCCTGCCGCGCCTCCTCCGCAATCGCTGTCCGAGCCGGCGCCGACCGCAACGATGCGCTTCGATGCCGCGCAGATCAAAGAGCTGATGGCGGGCGCAGCGGGTGCACCGAAGTTCAACGTCCCGTCAGCCGAGGAGTTCTCCAGTCCGACTCCGCCGCCGCGTCCTGCGCCGGCTGCGCCCGCTCCGCCACCGCCCGCCGCAGCTCCGGCTCCGGCCGCGCCTTCGATGGGCAGCGACGAACGTCCGACGACGCAGTACGTTCCGCCCGCCGGCGTCGGCCGCGGCTCCGCGTTCAATACGCCGCAGAGCGAAGACGCGAAAAAGCACGATGAAGCGCGCCGCTTCGCGCGCCTGCTCGTGTCCGAGATCAAGCTCTACAACGAGTCGAAAGTCGAACAGGGGCGCAAGAATCGCGACCTCTACGAACGACTGAAGGAAGACATCGACCGCAGCCGTCAGATGTATGACGAGCGCATTGCCGACGAAGTGCGGAAGACGTCGAATTACTTCTACGACGAGCTGGTCCGGATCCTCGCGGACGGTCGCGCCGAAGTCCTCGGGCTCTAACCGGCAACCCTTTCGCAACTGGCCACGCTGATGCGCAGGCGCTGGCTCGTCATTACGATCACCATCCTCGTCGCGGTGGGGCTGACCGCGATCGGCATCTACTTCTTCGTTCCGTTGCCGATCCCGCATCGCGAGACGCGTGCGCGCGCGAAGCCCGAAGCGCCGCCCGATCTCGCGAAGTTGCGCGACACCTACACCGCGGGACTCGATGCTCTCCAGCGCGGCGACGGACATGATGCAGTCAAGCACTTCTCGTCGTTCCGCTTCGGCTCACGCGCCGTCGAACAGTACCGGCTCTACCTGCTCGCGAACGGTTACCAGGTCGCGGGCGACAAGAAGTCCGCACGCATCACGCTCGCGCGGCTCTGGGCCGTCGCACCAACGCTCGTCTACTGGGAAGACGCCGCCTTCAACCTAGGCGCGCTCTATCGTTCCGTCGCGGACTGGGATCACAGCGCGGACGTGTACGGCGGCATCGCGGTGCGATCCGAAACGCCGAGCATCACCGCGACCGCGCGCTGGAACACGATCGAAGACCGCTTCGTCCGCGGCGACATCGACGCCGTGCTCTACGCCGCGCGCAACATCGGCATCAAGAGTCCGCGCGCGGCGCAGTCTGGCGATGCGCTCGACATCGTGCGCTCGTTGTCGTTGCTGCCGAAAGACGGCGCGATCAAGCTCTCACCGTCGGAGCGGCTCGAGCGTGGTGTGTGTTTACTGCGCGACGGCGATCCACAGAACGCATTCGACGAACTGACCGCGCTCGAGCCGTCCACGCCTGCATCGTTGCGCGATCCGGTCGAGCTCAATCGCGGACTCGCGCTCTATCAACTGCATCGCTACGAAGACGCGAACAAAGTGCTCGAGCCGCTCGCATCGCATGCGTTCAAGATCGCCATCCCGGCGATCTATCACGCGTCGAAAGGCTATCGCGCGCTCGCGTCGTCCATCGATCCGTACACCTACAAAACCGTGATGCAGCGCAAGCAGGTCGGCACGACGAAAGTACGCAAGGGCAAAGGGAAAAAAGCGAAGGTCATCACCAGGCCGAAATTCGCGAAAGTGAAAACGCAGGTCAAGCTGATCGACCTCGCGAAGAAGGCGAAGCAGGAGGAATACGACCGGCTGTCGATCGAGCGACTGAAGGATCTGCTCTCGCTGCCGGTCGCGAAGCCGGTGCGCATCGAAGTGCTGAACACGCTGATCGGACTGGCGGAGCAGAAGAATCAGGACGAGTACGAACAAGACCTGGTCGGGAAGCTCGTCGCGCTCGATCGCCTCGCCGATCCGGGACTGCAGCACTTCTGGGACAAAGCGTGGGCGGCGTACGCGCGCGGCGATCTCGCCGGCGCGAAGAAGCTCTTCCGCTTCATCGCCGACACCTACCAGGCGGTCGGCATCAAGCGTCAGGGCGAGTACTGGTACGCGCGCACCATCGAGCGCGCGGGCGACAAAGAAGCGGCGATGGCGATCTATCGCAATCTCGCCAGCGCGCCGTACGACGATCTCTACGCGCTCTTCGCCAAATCACACGGCGTGACCGGACATCAGCAGACCACGAATCCGCTGACGATGAATCGTCCCGACTGGGGGCAGCTCGCCGAGAAGATGATGCCGCCCGAGTTGCGGCTCGCCTACGAGCTCACCGCGCTCTCCGACATGAAGAACGCGCGGATGGAGATTCAGAAGAACGTCAACAAGACCAATCAGCCGTACGCCGACGCGCTGATGTCCGACCTCTATCACGCGAACGGCGACTCGCAGCTGATGTTCCTCACCATCCGCCGCGCGTTCCCGCAGCTCGCGACTGTCGAGCAGGATGCGGTGCCGCCGTACTTCCTGCGCATGTACTACCCGACAAAGTACGAAGACGAGATCCGCAAGTATTCGGAGAAGAACGGCGTCGATCCGTACGTCATCACGGGACTGATTCATCAGGAGAGCTATTTCAATCCGCGCGCAAAATCGCGTGTCGGTGCAACCGGTCTGATGCAGCTCATGCCGGCGACCGGGAAAGAGCTCGCGCAACAGCTGCATTCATCGGGCGATCTGCAGAATCCCGAGGTGAACATCCGGCTCGGGACGTTCCACTTCCGGCATTTGATGGATCTCTTCGGCGGCAATGCGCAGCTCGCCGTTGCGTCGTACAACGCGGGCCAGGGCAATGTGCTCAACTGGCGCCGCGGCGCGCCGCACAAACCGATGGACGAGTTCCTCGAGTCGATGCCGTTCGCGGAGACGCGCACGTACGTGAAGCGCGTGACGATTCTTTCCGCGACATATCGGCGAATCAATCAATAAAATCACCGCATGAAACGCGCCGCCGTCCTCGCGCTCCTCATGCTCGCCGTTCACATTCACGCCGCCGAAACAGGAAAAACGTTCGACACGAACGGCGTGACGATCTGGTACGAAACGCGCGGTTCGGGCAGCGGCACGCCGCTCTTCGTCGTCAACGGCGGACCGGGATTCGATCACGCCTACGTCCACCTCGGCGACGCGACGTGGAATCAACTCGAGAAAACGCGCACGGTCGTTTTCTACGATCAGCGCGGCAACGGTCAGTCATCCGCATTGAAGCCGGGACAGACCTGCAATCTCGCCGATCAGATCAACGACCTCGACGCGCTCCGCACGCACCTCGGATTCGATCGCATCGATCTCTTCGGCCATTCGTGGGGCGGCTATCTCGTGATGGCGTACGCGGCGCGGCATCCCGAGCATCTGCACAAACTGATCATCTGCGACTCCGCCGCGCCGAAGTGGAGCGACACGAAGTTCCTCTTCCGCGACATCTTCCCCGAGACCACCGCGAAGCAGGACTCGCTCGATTTTGCCGACAACCTCGGCGACAAACAGGCCAGCACAGACTCGCTCGCGCTCTACCTCAGCATGCTGTTCTACTCGCCGGAGAAGCGCGACGCCGCGATGCCGGTGCTGCTGAAGTCCGACTTCCACAAGAACGTGAACGAGATGGTCGGCGCCGATGTCGCCCGCTTCGATCTCAATCCCGAGCTCCCGAAGTTCAACTTCCCCACGCTCGTCCTCACCGGCCGCTTCGACATCAACGTCGCGCCGAGCGTCGCCTGGAAGATTCACCGCGCGATCCCCGGATCGCAGTTCGTCGTCTTCGAGCGCAGCGGCCACCTTCCGTACGCGGAAGAGCCGGAGGCGTTCACGAACGCGATGGTGAAGTTTTTGGGGTAGGCGCGGCGGCCACGATCGGCTCGCGCACATCCTTCGTCGCAAGAAAACTCGCTTGCGATTTAAGCAAGATCGATGGCAAACGAACGAAACTCGCCTTGGATCTGAGAAAGATTCAGGACCACCGAAGACAACTCGTTGGGAAATCAGGAAAGAGTGCTCAGATGCCCACGGGATTTCCTGGCAAACCCATGGAGCAAGCTGAGGACGGAAGCAAGTCTTCTTCGTTTGCCGGCGTGCAAGGTCGATTGGCCGGACCTCACGATGCGATCTTCATGTCTTTGCCCAGGGCATCGATCTCGCCCGCGATTCGCTCCAGCCCGCGCAGGAGGAGGAGTGGATCGACATCGGCGGAGGCCTTGTATCCATCCGGCAGCGGCAGCGCGGCCCGGCGAGTGACTTCCACCGCCGTCCGCGTTTCCATGGCCAGCCGGATCGCGCTGTTCAGCGCGTTTGCCAGCTGTAGCACGTTCTGCATCGCGGCCAGGAACAGCTTCTCGGGCTCGGGGACGATGTCGACGCGGAACTCTGTGGTGTCCAGCAGGCTCAGTGTCGTCAGCGGCAGGTGCGCGACGATCCTGCGCAACGTGTCGACCGTGATGTTCTCCCCTCGCTCGGCGCGGACGACCTGATTTCTCGGGATGCCCGCCTGGTCGGCAAGTGCCTGCTGGCTCAGCCCCGCCCTCTCCCGACCCTTCCGGAGCTCGTCGTGGAGTAGTCCCATCGGTCCTATAAATGTAGCTCCCAACCCTGCCACTTGACAAGTATATTGGTCAGTACTATAAATAGTACAGTACTAGTACAAACATGTGCAGATATCCATTTGAGTGAAGAAATGAAAGGAGCAATGAAAGTTATGTCCAACGTACCCGATATCCCAGGCCCGGCGAAGGAGCCGGCCAACAAGTTCACACCAGACGCCCAGGAGCGGATGACGCGCCTGCGCACGATGGCCGCGGAGTTCCCGGACGAAGTGGATCCGAAACCGCTCACGCCCGCGGAGCTCCGGCTCGCCCGAAGCACGTCGGCGGCAGCGCTGGAGAACGCAGCAGTCCTCGTCGAAGCCGCACCAGCAGTCGGGGATGCCGTGGCGGCGGACCCGGTGGAACTGCGCGACGCCATCGCCTTCGAGCTGGCGTATGGCGGCGTGCGCGACGAAGCGCGCGTGCTCGCACGCCGCATCGATCTGGCCATCGCGCGGCGCAAGCTCAAGGCGGCCAAGGCAGCTCGAGGACTGTATCGCGTCGCCAAGGGCGTCGTCACGGTCGACGCCGGAGACTCCGTCCGCCCGCACGTGACGGAGATGAAGCAGGCGCTCCGCGGCCGTCGGAGGAAGAAGCCTGCCGCCGCCCCCGTGCCCGTCGCCGCCAAACAATGAGTACCCTCCCACCCGAACCCTTCTCTCCGCTGCAGCGGGGAGAGGGGACCTTTTCACAAACACTCCTCGCCGCGGACGACGCTCGGCTTTCCTCATGATCACGCTCAACCTCGCGGGCAATCACCGCGGAGCAGCTCTTCGACGATGTCCAGCTTCACGTCTGATGCGCTCCAGCTCCTGGGTCGGGCGCCTTGTTCTGATCGCCGTAATCGTTGGTCACGCGCGATCGCGTTCGTGTACCGGAGTGCGGCGGCCATGCCGCCGCTGCATTTTTCTAAGAGCGGCCATGCCGCTCGTCAACGCGCGCGGCATGGCCGCGCGTACCCGGCGGCGTCGGCGTTCATTCCGAGTGCGGCGAAGTCCCAGGCGGTGTAGCTCATCGAGGCCGGCGCCGGGGTTGCCGTCATCGACGTTGGTCATCGCGATCGTCCATTCCGAACGAATGCACTCGGTATACATGTGCATTGCGCGATACATCGCGATCGCCTCGCGTGCATCCACGCGTGCGTCAGCGTAGGCGCCGCGAGCCGCGCACACTCAGCTGGATTCGCGCGGACTCGTGCGAGATCCTTCTGATCTCGCAACTGTTCGAGTGTCGGAAGAACCGCGATCCATGCCTGCTCCGCCTCCTCCACGCGGCCGGTTTGGAAGACGATCGTGGCGCGAAGAATCGCTGTTTTCGCGAGTGGCACGGTCGTCCCGAATGGTCGCAGGATCGTCTCTGCTTCGGTGGGACATCAAGTGCCTCCTTGTTGCGAATCATCTGCGAGCGCCGCCGCATATGTGTAGCGCGCTTGCCCTACGTCGAATTCGCTGCCCGGCACGGATTCATAGAAAACTTCGGCGATCTGCGCCGCTTCGAGACTATCGGGAAGCGGTCCCTGTGATCGCAAAGCGTTCGAGCGGTTCTTCCAGATTTCACCGAAGAGAAGGCGCGCGGGTGCATCGTGGGCAAGCATCCGGCGTTCTGCGATCGCGAGCATCTGAAGCGAGTTCTCCGGGCGCCGGTCCAGCGTTCGTTCGGCCGACACGCATTTCGCAGACGCACTTTCCCCCGCCCATCCCCTCGCTATTCCGGTCTAACGGACCAGACGTTAAGCTGCGCGGCCAGGGCAAAGTGCGCTGAACGAGCCGGCTCGGCCGGCGGGCCGAAGCCGGGCCGCGACAGCTTCTACGGCGAGTTGGGCCGCCGGCTCGCTCGCACTCCGATTCTTTCCCTCATGCAGGTCTCGTGGCTTGGGCGTGCTGCGATTCCTTGTACCCCGTGTTGCAGTACGGATGCGTTAGCTGTGCGTTTTCGATAGCCCCCAATCCCCCATCTTGAATCCGCGTCTTGTGATCGATCGAGATCGACTTCGAATGAATGCGTGCATTGCAGATCCGACACCGCGGAGCGCCGTCGATGGCTTCGCGGAGGAAGGCCGCCGATTTTGTGTCCGAAGCGAAATGACGCCGACGCAGTTTGGGGTCATCGGGCGCGACCGTCAACCGGGGTTGCTCTACTTGAAGATCTCGCACGATTTCGTCGTCGCGGCTTCCTTTCCGTATACCGGCGAGAATGAGCGAATACATTCGAAAGACCGGCTCTTGCGCCTTAGTTCCGCTACCGTGAATATTGACGGTCTGGTTTACGAAGTGCCGATATTTGACCAAAAACTCCTCGAACCGATAACGGTTCGTCGTAAAGGCGTAGAAGCCATTCGTTCGCTCCAGCTCAATCATCAGAGCGACCGTCGCAAGAAACGCCGCCGACTGATACCGACCAGTGGCTCCGTAGAAGTACACAGCTGGATGAAGTCCGAGTGATGACGGATTGTGCCCCGAAATTCGCGATGAGATGCGCTTCAATACTTTCAGGTAAGAAAGGGTGGTTGTGCCGTCAGAGTCGTCCTGTAAGCGTTCGGCTTCACTCCGGCGCTGGCGTTTCCGCGGAGTGTCAGGCGTAACCCACATATCTGGACGGATGCCATTCGCAAAATTGACAAAATCAAAGATGAGCTTGACTGTTTCTGCGGAATAGCCGGTGCCCGCAACCGGCAGATCTAAGGTCTTAATCGGTGTCGCGAGCTCGGGATCGAACAGGATAGAATGGACTTCGCGCGCGACGTCTTCTACCTGACGCTGCGTCGTTTTCGGGGAATTCGGACCAGTATTTGTGTCCCGTTCCAGCGCGCATGAGCGCTCTGGCGGCAAGGGCGTTCGGTTTGTGTCTCGCCTTAATGATCGCAAGTTCTGTCGGGTCGATGAGCGTGGCGCTTTGGTTGATCTTGAAGAACGAGTACTCGGCCTTCCGTGAATTTCCCGTGACCCACTGGAGCTTCAGGCTATTTGACCCGAGGCGCTTTGCGCGGGCGATAATATCTGGCTTTGTTGGATCCGGATTCTTTGCCGCGGCGCGGTAATCCGCGTAAGAACCGAGCGTGCTCTTGATTAGGACGCGTGTCTGGTCGGCGACCTTCTTCTGTTCGGAGACGATTCTGTTTCCAAAGAATGGAACCGATAGGATTCCATCACCATAATCATCGTTGACCCAAGCGATCAGCGCGCTCAATCTGTGTGCTCCGTCTATCACAAATGTGTTGCCCTTGGACTTCCAAAGAATTACAGCCGGAACGAGGTCTCCATCCAGGAAAGTACGCACGAACTCTTGTACCTTCTCCGGAGGCCAATTGGCGGTCTCACGTTGGAAGTCAGGCTTTCGGAGTGATTCATAAAAAAACTGCCCCTTCTCTAACGCAGCGATATCGATCGTATCTCGCAGAGAATGATCAGGACTACCTTCATCCAGAACCTCAAAGTCTTCTCTCGGAATGAGCGCGTCCAGATTCGGATTCTTTGTTATGGTCACTCTCATTTTGTGCGCAGCGCCTTCCTGCCTGATTATACGACCAAGGATGCTTGAGGTTGTTTTGCATCGCCAAGCTCGTCTCGTCGGTCCAACAGCCGCGGCCGGGCCTCTACTGGTGCGTGCGCGGTAGCTGCCGACATGGTTCGTTCGTCGGGCGCAGCGGGCGGGGCGGGGGAAAGTGCGGCCGCGAGATTGTTGTCGGCCAACGGATCAGAGGTTCACCCGCGCGGCCAAGGCCCGCGTGCCGAAGCCGACGCGGCGCACGGCTTGCCTGCATGTGAGTCGCGCGATGCAGGCCGCGCGCCGCCGTTCAGGTTTTGACTTCACGAGGCGGCTCGGCCGCCGGACCGAAGCCGGGCCGCGTCGGGTGCTACCTCGAGTTAGGCCGCGCGTATTCAAGAAGTAAGTGCAATGCGTGCTCGCGGCGAAAGGGGCGATCTGGGACACTGACGAGATCTTCCGCCAAGAAGGAGCCGTCATTGCGATATCACCAGATCACCCCCGACGAGAGATATAGACTGGCCGC
>DATEZA010000339.1:0-7261 GCA_035255945.1 Thermoanaerobaculia bacterium | reverse complement strand
CGGCAACGCCGATTTGGTGGCGTGGCTGCGTGCCTCCGGCGCGGAATAACCGCCTCTGCGCGCGGGGTTTATGCGGTTCCGCGGTATTTGACTGCCCGGGGTCACTGTGCTACAACGCGGGGTCCCAAATCACGGAGGTCGTTGTGTACGCCATCATTCGTTCCGGTGGAAAGCAGTATCGAGTCGCTGAGGGTCAGACGGTGCGCGTCGAGCGTGACGTGCTCGGCTCGGCAAATCAGGACAAGATCACGTTCGGCGAAGTGCTCATGATCGGCGGCGATCAGCCGAAGGTCGGCGCGCCGACGGTGCCGGGCGCCTCGGTGGTCGCCACGGTGCTCCGCGAGTCCCGCGGCGAAAAGATCATTGTTTTCAAGAAGAAGAACCGCAAGAACCACACGAAGCGCGAGCATGGCCATCGTCAGGACCTGGTCGAGCTCCGCATCGACAGCATCACGGTCTAAGAGGACAAGCCATGGCTCATAAAAAAGGACAGGGTTCGTCGCGCAACGGTCGCGACTCGCAGCCGAAGATGCTCGGCGTGAAGCGCTTCGCCGGACAGTTCGTCACCGGCGGATCGATTCTCGTCCGTCAGCGCGGCACGAAGTTCTACCCCGGCGTCAATGTCGGCATCGGCCGCGATCACACGCTCTTCGCGAAGATCGACGGCATCGTGCAGTTCCACGACAAAGGCGAGCGCGGCCGCTTCATCAGCGTCACGCCTGCTCAGTCTGCCGAGTAACTTTTTGCCGTTGTTCGTCGAACGCCGCTCCCAGCCGGAGCGGCGTTTGCACTTTTAGGAGATGGCAAACATGCGGCCTTGGCGACCAGCCTGAAGGAGGCTTGGCCAACCAACGCCGCGGCCCGTGCCCGCATGCATTTCATCGATCAGGCTTCAATCCGAGTCAAAGCCGGCGACGGCGGCCGCGGATGCGTTGCCTTCCGCCGTGAGAAGTTCGTCCCCAAAGGCGGCCCGTCCGGCGGCGACGGCGGCAGCGGAGGCTCGGTTTTCGTCGTCGCGTCAAAGCGCCTCAACACGCTCTATCACCTCCAGTTTCAACGCGACTGGAAAGGCGGACGCGGCGAGCACGGCATGGGCTCGAACTGTTCCGGCGTGAACGGCGACGACGTCACGATCGAGCTCCCGATCGGCTCCGTCATCCGCGACAAAGCGACGGGTGAGTTGATCGCCGACCTCACGCACGACGGTGAGCGCATCCTCGTCGCCAAGGGTGGCCGCGGCGGCCAGGGCAATCAGCACTTCGCCACTGCCACCCGTCAGGCACCGCGCTTCGCCCAACCGGGCGAGGAAGGCGAGACGCGCGAGCTCTTCGTCGAATTGAAGTTGATCGCAGACGTAGGTCTCGTCGGACTGCCGAATGCAGGCAAATCGACGCTGATCTCCGTCATCAGCGCCGCGAAGCCGAAGATCGCCGACTATCCGTTCACCACACTCATCCCGAACCTCGGCGTCGTCAGCGCAGACGACAACGAGACGTTCGTCGTCGCCGACATCCCCGGGCTCATCGAAGGCGCGCACGAAGGTCACGGACTCGGCGACCAGTTCCTGCGTCACGTCGAGCGCTGCTCCGTGCTCGTCCATCTCGTCGATCTCTCCACGAACGAGCAGCCGGATGTCGACGCGGAAGTGATCGCCAAAGAGCTCACCGCGTACAGCGAAACGCTCGCGCACAAACCGCGCGTCGTCGTCGGCTCGAAGCTCGACTCCGCGATCGAAGGCAACTCGGAGAAGCTTCGCGCGTACGCCGGCCGGAACGGCTTCGATTACTACGAGATCTCCGCAGTCGTCGGCGACGGCGTGAAGGAGCTCGTACGCGTTCTCGCGCGCTTCGTTCGCGAGCATCGCGTCAACAGCGATGTTGCTGAAGCACCGGTTGCATGAGAATCGGCATCTGCGGCGGCACATTCGATCCGTTTCATCACGGACACCTTCATCCGGTTCTCGCGGCGCGCGAAACGATGGAGTGGGATCGCATCATGTACGTCCCCGCATATCGCCAGCCGTTCAAAACCGATCGCGACACCGCCTCGGGATTCGATCGTTTCGCGATGTCGATGCTGGCAACCGAGGAGCATGACGAGGTGTTCGTGTCGAAGCTCGAGCTCGAGCGCGGCGAGATCTCGTACACCGTCGATACGCTCGAAGCGCTGCACGATGAACATCGCGAAGCACAGCTCGACTGGATCATCGGCGACGACAATCTCGCCGAGCTGCACAAGTGGCGCAATCTCGATCGCATCTTCGAGCTCGCGAGCTTCGTGGTGCTGACTCGCGGCCGCGCCGAAGTGCCGGAATCATTGAAGAATCGCGCGATTCGATTCGCGCACAACGCAACCGTCCCGGTCTCGTCGACCGAGATCCGGAGACGCATCCGCGCAGGCGAGCCGATCGAGGAACTGGTCGATCCGCGCGTCGCGCGCTACATTCATCACTACCGACTCTATGAAGGAACCACACGTGACTGATCCGATCCAAAGTCGCGTCCGCGTTGCGGTGAAGGCGGCTCTCGACAAAAAAGCGGAAGACCTCAGCGTGCTCGCCGTCGCCAAGCTGACGTCGATCGCGGACTACTTCATCCTCGCCTCGGCAACGAACGAGCGTCAGGCGCAGGCCATCGCCGACAACGTGCAGGAGAAGCTGCGCGAGGACCTGCACGTAAAACCGCTGCTGGTCGAGGGAACGATGCCGGGCCGATGGATCCTGATCGACTTCGGCGATTTCATCTTCCACGTCTTCACCGAGGATGCCCGGCGCTTTTACGGACTGGAGCGGCTGTGGGGCGACGCGCCGAATGTCACCGCCGAATACGCCGAGGATGTCCTCAAGAAAACCTCATGACCCGCAGCTGCGGCACTTCTTCCGCACGCGCAACGCCGCGATGCGCGAAGTGCTGCAGACTGCCGGCAAAGTGCTCGATCGCGACGCCAGCGTTCTGATCCTCGGCGAGTCGGGCACCGGCAAGGACTACCTCGCCCAGGCCATTCACGCCTGCGGTCCGCGCCGCAACGAGCCGTTCGTCGTCATCGAATGCGCATCGATTCCGAGTGAGCTCTTCGAGTCCGAACTGTACGGACACGAGCGCGGCACGTTCACCGACGCGCACACGCGCAAGATCGGCAAGCTCGAGATGGCGCGGCGCGGCACGGTGTATTTCGACGAGATCGCCGCACTCGCGCCGAACCTGCAGGCGAAGCTGCTGCGCGCGATTCAGGAGCGGCGCTACACGCGCCTCGGCGGCACGCAGTCGATCGAGCTCGAAGCGCGCGTGATCTCGTCGTCGAATCGCAATCTCGATGCATTGCGTCGCGATCTGCTCTATCGCATCAACGTCGTCACGATCTCGCTCCCGCCGCTGCGCGATCGCCGCGAAGACATCGCCGCGCTGGCGAAGCAGTTCCTTCGACGCTCCTCCGTCCCCCTCACGCCGCGACGCGGGGAGAGGGGCGCAGGGGTGAGGGGCCTCACGAGCGCAGCACTCGAAATGCTGACCACCTATTCCTGGCCCGGCAACATCCGCGAGCTGCGCAACGTCATCGAACGCGCGGCGCTGATGTCGGACGCGAAAGAGATCGGCCCCGACGCCTTGCCGCTGATGAGCGGCGACGAATTGGTCGAATCGGCGACACGCGATCGCTGGACTCTCGACGAGCTCGAATCGCACTACATCCGCACGATCCTCAGAATCACGAAATCGAACTTCTCGAAAGCCGCGGAGATCCTCGGCATCAACCGGAAGACGCTCCTCGAAAAGCGACGGAAGTACGGAATCGAATGAAGCTCCGGCTGATCTGGATCGGGTCGAATTCCGACGCTGAATTCGCGTCGGCCGTCGACCGTTACATCAATCGGATCAAGCACTTCTTCCCGGTCGAGATCGTCGAATTACCGCCCGGCGAGCGCGGTAGACAAAACCAAACTGATGTAGCTATGATGCGCGGTCAATCTGCGCGCCTGCTGGCCGCAATCCCCGATCGCGGGTACACGGTTGTCCTCGACGAACGGGGTCAGATGTTTGACTCTGTGAAGTTCGCCCGATGGCTCGAACGGCTGACGATCGACAGCCCGCACGGAATTCATTTCGTGCTCGGCGGCGACGTGGGACTCGACGACTCCGTCCGGCAACGCGCCGATAAGGTTGTGAGCCTGTCACCCATGACACTGCCCCACCAGTTAGCACGCGTCATGCTGTTGGAACAGATCTATCGCGCATGTACGTTGATGCGCAACATCGCATACCACAAGTAAGGAGAGCCGGCGTTCACATGGCAAGAGCAAAGGTCAAAGCCAACCCCTTCCAGCAGTACGAGGACGTGCTTCGCAAGAAGCAGAACGAACTGCTCGACTCGTACGAGCGCGACAAGGCAGCCGGCAACGCACAGCCCGATGACGGGATCCAGGATCTCGCCGACAAGGCCGCCAGCGCCTATTCGAAAGAGCTCAACTTCTCGCTCTCCGACGGCGAGCGCAACCTGCTGATGCTGATCGAAGAAGCCTTCGCGCGCATGCGCAACGAGGCATACGGCGTCTGCACCAACTGCGGCGCCACCATCGGCGAAAAGCGTCTTCTCGCCGTCCCCTGGACGCCGTACTGCATCGATTGCCAGGAGTTGCAGGAAAAAGGGCTGCTCGGTTAACCACCGGGCAGCACCCATGCCCAAGCCCCTCAAGACCGTCCTGGCGCAAATCGCCGAGAACAAACCTCCCCGCGCCATCCTCGTCGGCGGCACTTCCGAATACCTCTCCGAACAGGCCTTTCGCGACATTCGCGACGCAATCGTGGCGAAGCAGCCCGGCATTGCCGTCGACTCGTACGAACCGGGTGCGGAGCTCGCCGCGATTCTCGACTCGTACCGCACGATGTCGCTCTTCGGCTCCGCGCGGTTGCTGATCGTCCCCGAGGTCAATGCATTCGTTTCGGCGAAAGAGCTGGCATCGCTGTTCGACAAGGCCACATCGGAGTGGAAGTCGGCGAAGACCGACCGCAAGCGCAGCACCGCCGCGGCGAAACTGCTTCATCTGCTCGGACTCGTCGGCGCCGATTTCGAAATGACCGATCGCGCGATCGCGGACGCGCTCGGCGTCGCGCTCGATCCGACCCTCGCCGACATGCTCACGTTCTGCCGCGCAACCGGTAAAAAAGCAGGACGCGGTGAAGACGATGCCGCGCTGCTGATCGAAGCGATCGCGCGCGGCGGCGCGCCGGGCACCATCCTGCTGATGCGCACCGGAGAAGTGCCGAAAGACTCGGCGACCGTCGAGTTGATCGACAAACACGGTGCAGTCGTCGTCGCCGATCTGACGCGCGAAGGCTTCAACGCGGCGCTCGACGCTGCGGTCGCGGACGTTGCGAGTGAAGCGAATGTAAAGATCGATCCGAATGCCATCGCGCGTCTGCGCCAACGCCTCGGCATCGATCGCGTGCTCGCCGACAAGTTCTCGCGCGACATCCCCGATCTTCGCCTGCCGATCTCCGAAGTCGAGCGGCTCGCCACACTCGCCGGCAGCGGCGGACGGGTGACCGCCGACATGATCGAGCGCGAAGTCGCCACGGTCGAAGGCGGCGCGCGCTACGAATTCGGCTCGCTGTTTACCGAAGGCAAGATCCTCGAAGCGGTCGCGAAACTGCGCGAGCTCGTGGCGCAGGCGCGGCGCGAGGACGCGAAAGCGCCGATCGAGATCCACTACGGCAAGTTCCTCTTTCCGATCGCCGACGAACTGCGGCAGATGATCGGCATCGTGTCGTTCGCGAAGTCGCAGAACATCGATCTCTCCCGCTCGATGCAGTACAACCGTTTCAAAGACACCATCGCCGATCGCCTCGGCGACTACCTCAAGAATCACGGCCTCGTGCGCCAGCGCCCGCATCCGTTTCCGCTGCACAAGAAATGGGAAGCAGCAAGAAACGCCAATGAAGCGACGCTCTTCCGCGCGCTTGCCGAGATCGCCGATCTCGAAGTGAAGCGCAAGTCGGGCGGACTGCCGGTCGACCTCGGACTGGAGACGTTCCTCCTCGCCAGGATGCGTGGATGAGTAAGCAGTGGCGGGCACTCCTGGCTGCGATGCTCGGCTGGATGCTCGACGCGATGGACTTCCTCCTCTTCACGTTCGCCGTTCCGCCGATCCAGAAAGAATTCGGACTCACTCCCGCGACGATGGGCTTCCTCACGTCGGTCGCGTTGATCGCGAGCGCGATCGGCGGCATCGCATTCGGCGCGATCGCCGATCGCATCGGCCGCGTTCGCGCGCTGACGATCAGCATCCTGCTCTACTCATTCGCCACTGCGGGTCTCGCGACGTCGCACGCGCTCTGGCAGCTGCTCGCATGGCGCGTGCTCGTCGGCTTCGGCATGGGCGGTGAGTGGTCCGCGGGCTCGGTGCTCGTCGCGGAGACTTGGCCGGCGGAGCATCGCGGCAAAGCGATGGGCATCATGCAGTCGGGCTGGGCGATCGGCGCGATGTGCGCGGCCGGCATCGCTGCGGTCGTGCTCGAGCCGTACGGATGGCGCGTGCTGTTTCTCGTCGGCGCGCTGCCCGCGGCCGCCGCGTTCTTCATTCGACGCGGTGTCGAAGAGCCGCCGGTGTGGCGCGAGCGCAAAGAGCCGGCGCCGCCCTGGACGGAGATCTTCGGCCCGGCGCTGCGCCGCCGCACGTTCCTCGCCACGATCCTCGCAAGCAGCGTCCTCATCGCGTATTGGGGACTGACTTCGTGGCTGCCGTCGTTCCTCGCATCGACCGGACTTTCCCTGACGAAGAGCGCTTTGTGGATCGTGATTCTGCAGGCCGGTGCGTTCGCCGGCTACGTCAGCTTCGGCTGGATCGCCGATCGCATCGGACGCCGTCCTGCATTCACGTTCTTCATGATCGCCGCGACGATCTGCGTGCCGCTCTTCGCGTTCGGCGCGCGCTCGACGCTCACATTGCTCATTCTCGGTCCGCTCGTCGGCTACTTCGGCCACGGCTACTTCTCGGTCTTCGGTGCGATGCTGTCGGAGCTCTTCCCGACTCGCATCCGCGCGACGGCCCAGGGCTTCTGCTACAACTTCGGACGCGTTGCGTCGGCGGCCGCGCCGTACACGATCGGCGCCGCGGCCGCGACATACGGACTGGCGATCCCGCTCGCCGCAAGCGCGATCTTCTTCGGCATCGGCGGCGCACTGATCTGGCTGCTGCCCGAAACGAGAGGAGCCGCGCTGTGATCGATCTCTCCGCCGACCTCGGCGAAGGCGCGCCGGGCGAAGACGA
>DATEZA010000338.1:0-5508 GCA_035255945.1 Thermoanaerobaculia bacterium | reverse complement strand
GGGTGCAACTTACATCCGCGTTCACGTGGCAGCGAGGACGCAGCCACGCCAGCCGGCGAGACGCCAGCGCTCCGACCGCGCTGCGCGCTCACGACGAAACCGAATACCGGTTCTTCCCGGACCGCTTCGCTTCGTACAGCCGTTCATCCGCGCGGCGGATCACATCCGCGGCGGTGGTGTCGGCGCGCTGGTAGTCGGCGATGCCGAGGGAGATCGAGCAGCGGATGGAGCCTTCGTCGTCGGCGGGAATGGTCAACATGCGGACCTTCTGCAGGATGCGGTCGGCCACGGCGCAGGCGCCGCCGAGGTCCGTGTGCGGAAGGATGATCGCGAACTCGTCGCCGCCGAATCGCGCGAAGAGATCGGGAGGCCGCAGCGTCTCGCGCACCGCGCCGCAGAGCTCCGACAACACGACGTCGCCGAGAGTGTGCCCGAAGCTGTCGTTGATCTGCTTGAAGTCGTCGACGTCGAAGATCATCAGCGACAACGGCAGCGAATACACCCGCGCGCGCTCGACCTCCTGCGGCAACTGGCGGCGGAAGTAGCGCTTGTTCCAGATGCCAGTGAGATCGTCGGTCTCGGCGAGATTCACGATCCGTTCGCGCGACGCGATGTTCGCCAGCAGCATCGACATCTGCGTCGAAAAGATCTCCAGGATCTCCTGATGCTGTTCGTTGAAATCGGGTTGCGAGCGATGGAGCAGCAGCAGTCCCGAAGTCCGTCCTTCGACCGGCAGCAGCGCGTGTGTCTCGCACGCGATCACGTCGCCTTCGCCCGACGCGCCCGGCAGATTGTTGAGCTCCGATTTCACGACCACATCGGTATGCTCGAACGAAACGTTGAGCAATCCGTGCAGCGTTTCGCGGATGCGGCCGACGAGGCGCTCGGTGACCTGGCTGTGCGCGTGCTCGCGCGTCGAGATGTAGAGATCGAGGTTCTGCTCGATCATCACGGCGACGGCGATGTCGAATTTCAGACAGCCGAAGAGCGCTCGGAACGCGGTATCGAATACGTCCGCGATCGTCTCGCACAAAATGCCGTCGCCGGTGAGCTGCTGAATGAGAACGAGCACGTCACTGACACGACGATGCTCTTCCCGCAGCTTCTTCAGTTCAGCGGCGGCCGCGTTGGGATCGACGCTCGGTTCCACCTCGGATCGTGTCCATCATCCGCCAAGTCGATCTCTGCCGCAAACGTATAATCGCGGCCGATGATGAGGGAGGCGGAGGCGATTCCTTACGAGCCGTCGCGGCTGCGCGGCGAACGCCTCCTCGTTCTCGCGCCGCACCCCGACGACGAGGTGATCGCGTGCGGCGGACTGGTCGCGCAGCACCTCCGCGAAAATCGGAAAGTCCGCATCGTGATCGCGACGAACGGCGCCGAACAGGGCGATCGCTCGTTGCGCGAAGATGAGTCCCGCCGCGGCGTCGCGATCCTCGGTGAAGGCGCCGAAATCGACTTCCTCGGCTTCCCCGATCGCGGACTGAACGATGACGTTGCAGAACGACTTCGCGACGTGCTCCGCGCGTTCCTCCCCGACCTGATCCTCGTCCCGAGCCCGATCGAGATCCATCCCGATCACGTCGCACTCTCACGCGCGTTCTGCGAGCTCGTGCAACGCGATCGCAGCGCGTTCGCCGAGCTCGCGCTGGCGAAGGTCGCGTTCTATGAAGTCAGCCAGCCGATCCGGCCCAACGCGCTCGTCGACATCACCGATGTCGCCATCGTGAAGTGGAACGCGATCGAAGCGCATGAAACGCAAACGGCGGTGCGCGATTACACGGCCTACGCCCGCGGACTCAATGCGTATCGCTCGATGACATTGCCCGACTCGAGATTCGCCGAGGGGTATTGGACGATCGCGCTGCCGCAGCTGCGAACGATGAGCTTCACGCAATTGCGCGATGCGGTCGCGGAGCCCGCGCGCATCGATGTCATCAGCGAGCCGGTGCCGGTCAGCGTGATCGTGCGGACGAAGAATCGCCCCGCGCTGTTGCAGGAAGCGGTCGCATCGATTCGCAAATATCCGGCGGCGGAGATCGTGATCGTGAACGACGGCGGCGAGCCGGTGCACGTCGACGACGCGATCGTTCATCAGCACGAGCAATCGCGCGGACGTTCAGCCGCAGCGAATGAAGGCGTGCGCGCGGCGTCGAATGCGTTCATCGCGTTTCTCGACGATGACGACCTGCATTACGCGGAACATCTGCCGACGCTCACCGCAGCCGCGGAACCGTTTCCGAATCGCGTCGCGTGGTACAGCGATGCGGTGTCGGCATTCGTTCGCGTCGGTGAATCGGGCTCACTCGAAACGACCTCGCGGCAGCGGCTCTTTTCGACGGATTTCGATCCGGAGCTGCTGCGGATCGACAACTACATCCCGCTGCCGGCACTGCTCATGCGGCGCGACACGTTCCTCGACCTCGAGGGCTTCGACACGGACTTTGATCTCTTCGAAGACTGGGAGTTTCTGATCCGCCTCTCGCGCCGCGGCAACTTCCTGCACGTGCCGCGCGTGACGTGCGAGATCCGCCACATTGAAGGGGGCGGCTCGATCACCATGCAGAGCCCCGAAGGCTCGAAAGCGTTTCGCGATGCGAAGCGGCAGGTGTGGCGCAAACATGAGGAGCTGATCACGTACGACGCGATCGCCGATGCGTTCGAGCGCCAGAAGCATCGACTCGATGCGACGTTCAAGGATGTCGTCGAAGAGCGCGGACGCGCGCATCACCTCACCGTCGATCTCGCGCGACTCGAGCGCGAGAAGCAGGAGCTGCTCGGGCGGATGCAGACGACGCACGCCGAGGCGACGAGTGCGGTCGAACAGTTGAATGGCGTGCGGCGCGCACTTGAAACGGAGCTCGCGCATCGCGATGACACGCTGCACGCGATGGCCGGCGAGATCGTCGATCTTCGCAACGACCTCGCGAACCTCATGCGGCACACCGACAATCTGCAACGCGAGCTGGATGCGCAGCGGAGCACATCGGCCGCGGCGTACGCGGAGATCACGCGGCTCAACAGCCTGCTCGACATGATCTACAAATCGCAGACGTGGAAGCTGCACGCGATGGTGGAGAAGCTGCGGGGACGCGGATGAGCAGAGTCCTGCTCGTCTGTCCGGAGCCGCTCGGGCACCGGCAGCCGGCCGGCATCGGCATTCGCTTTCTGGAGATGGCGAACGTCCTGCGCGCTGCAGGACACGAGCTCGAGATCCTCTCGCCCGATCAGGGACTCACGCCGGAGAACATCCATCGCGGCACGAGCGAAGCGGATGTCGCGGTCGTGCAGGGACATGTCGCGAACGATCTCTTCGCGCACATGAAGCCGCTGCCGGTGGTCGTCGATCTCTACGATCCGTTCATCGTCGAGAACCTGCACTACTACGGCGAGCGCGGCGCCGAAGTGTTCACGCACGATCACGCAACGCTGGTCAGCTCGCTGCACAAAGGCGACTTTTTCCTCTGCGCCTCCGAAGCGCAGCGGCTCTTCTACCTCGGCGTGATGCTCGCCGTCGGCCGATTGAATCCGATCGCATTCGAGAGCGATCCGCATCTCGACTCGCTCATTCGCATCGCGCCGTTCGGCGTCGGCTCGGCGCGTGCGGTGCCGTCGCGCGCGAGCACGACGCCGGAGATTCTGTTCGGCGGGATCTACGACTGGTACGACCCGATCCTCGCCATGGACGCGGTGGCGATCGCGCGCGCAAAGGTTCCGATGCTGAAGCTGACGTTCAACACGCATCCGAATCCGGAGCTCACGCCGCAGAGCAAGACCGCGCAGGCGATGAAGCACGCGAAGCGCAGGGATTACGACTTCGTGCGCTTCGAGCCGTGGGTTGCATACGAAGAGCGCGCGGCGTACTTCGATCACTTCACGCTCGCGCTGCTCACCTTCCCGCAATCGATCGAGACGGATCTGGCGATGCGCACCCGCATCTACGATTACCTCTGGGCCGGACTGCCGATCGTCACCAGCTCCGCGCCCGGCACGGACGAACTGCTCGAGCGCTATCACTGCGGCAGCGTGCTCAAACGCGACGACCCGGCTGCGTTCGCCAGCGAGATCGTCGCCATCCTCACCGATCGCGAACGATACGAGCGCATGGTCCTCGGCACGCGCTCGTTCGTCGTGCATCATCAGTGGGACCGCACGCTGCGGCCGCTGGTCGAGTTCTGCGCGAAACCGATGATCGACGGCAACAAGCACGCGTTCGCGGCGTCGATGCATGTACCGCATCGGCCCGCGACGATCCTGCAGCGACTCAGGCGGCGGATGCGTCGATGAGCTCAACGGAAATCATCATCGTCAATTGGAGCTCGCGCGCGCAGACGCTCGAATGCGTATCCGCCGTCGAGCAGCAACTGTCTGACGTCGATGGCGCATCGATCACCGTCGTCGACAACGGCTCGACGGACGGCAGCGCCCACGCCATCGCGGTGCGTCATCCGCGCGTGAAGCTGTTCCCGCTGCGCGAGAATCGCGGCTTCACCGGCGGACTCACCGCCGCGCTCGCAGGCTCGCAGGCGCGCAACGTCGTCTTTCTCAATAACGATGCGGTGCCGGAGGCCGGCTGGCTGGCGTCGCTGCATGACGCGATCGAGCACGCGCCGTCCGATGTCGTGTCGATCGGAGGCAAGATCGTTTCGCCCGATGGTCAACTGATTGACTTCATCGGCGGCGTGGTGACGTTCGACGGTCACGCGTTCCAGGACGGCTTCCGGATGAAAGCAGGTTCGCGTCCCGATCCGAATCCGGGCGACGAGCTGCTGTTCGCGTGCGGCGGCAACATGATCTCGCGGCGCGAGCTGCTGATGGAGCTCGGCGCGTTCGACGACGACTACTTCGCGTATCTCGAAGACGTCGACTTCGGCTGGCGGACATGGATCAGCGGCTATCGCGCGACGATCGAACCGCGTGCCGTCGTCCGTCACGCATCATCGTCGACATCGAACCGCCTCGGCGATTTCGAGCGCGGCGTGCTCTTCGAGCGCAACGCGCTGCAGACCGCGCTGAAAAATTACGAAGACCTCGGCGCGTCCGCAGGGGCGATCCTCTTCGCGTATCTCCATCGCCTGCATCACTACGCGACGACGCGCAATCTCAACGTGGCAGAGCTGATGCGCGCGCCATTCGGCGGCGCACTCGCGGCGCAGTCGAAGAAGCGCTCCGTGTTCGCACGCGCGTGGCGCAAGCTCGTCGGTCCGGCGCCGATCGCCGCGATCGACGATCCGATGACCGCGATGCAGTTCCGCGCGCTCGAATGGATCATGCGTAACCAGTCGCGGATCGCGCAGAAGCGCGACGATGTGCAGAAGCGCCGCCGGCGCAGCGACGCACAGATCTTCGCGAAGTTCCCGCTCCACTTCGTGCCGACCTATCCCGGCGACGACGAACTGATGCGCAGTCCGCTCTTCCGCGCGCTGCGAGCGAACCTCGCGTCGGTCGATCGAACCCTCACGGATATCATGCAACCGTCATCCCGAGCGTAGTCGAGGGACCTGGGTG